>JABGPV010000517.1 GCA_018644785.1 Deltaproteobacteria bacterium
CAAAACCTTTTTCAGATCTTCCGGTGGTGTAGACCTTGTTGAAAAGGCTATACCCTCTCTTCGCTGTTTCTTGATCTGTAAGCTTTCGGATATTGAGACCCGTCATTTCATTCTTGGGATATCCGTAAATTTCGCAAAGTGAGTCATTGAAAAAGGTGAAGTTGCCATCGATATCAACTTCAAAGTAGCCGTCTTCAAGGCTTTCAAGGATGGTTCGGTACTTATCTTCACTCTCCCGTAGCGCCAGTTCTGCCTTTTTATGCTTGGTGATATCAAGAAACGTCCCGATTGTGCTGAGCGGTTTGCCGGATTCATCGTAGGAATTTCTTCCCTTTCCGTGAATGTCTATGATGTCTCCACCGGCTTGCACCAGCCGAAACTCGATATCCATATAGGTCCGGGTTTCCAGCGTCTCGCGGATATGAGCTCCTACCCGCTTGATGTCATCGGGATGGACGTATTTCATGAATTCAGCATGCGTACAGTCAAGATCATCCGGTGTTTCACCCATCAGTTGGTAGAAACCCTCGGACCAGAAACCTTCACCGTTCTGCCAATTCCGCTCGAAATAACCCAGCCCGGCCACGCTCTCGCTCAGCTTCAGTGATTCCAAATTTTTTGCCAGTGTTTGTTCCGCCTGTTTACGGGAGGTGATTTCACGGACGATGGCCAGCAAGCGCTTCTCACCCCCGATCACGGCCCTTTTGAGATTCACTTCCACCCAGAAGATTCTTCCCGCTCGATGCCTGGCCTTCCACTCGAACAGCTGAGGATCTCCGTCCACGGCTTTCCGTACCCATTCCAGGGCGTCACTATGTGAATATGGGGGGATTCCCTCGCTGATGTCCTTGACGCTGAGTTCTGCTGCCTCCTCCTTTGAATACCCGTACATTTCACACATCTTCTGGTTTACGGATATGATCTCTCCGGTCTCGATATGTTGAATGAAAAGGGCGTCATTTGCCGAGTCGAAGATTGAACGGTAGTTCTCCTCGCTCTCCCGTAACCCTTCCTCCGCTCGTTTGCGAACCGTCTGGTGAAGGAAAAATAACGCCAATAGCAAATAAAACAGTCCAACGATTGCACTGCATAATGCCATATTCCATAACGAAAACCAGGTGCTTGTATCCTGCAGCCAAATAAACGCCCATTTGCCGTATTCATCTTTCAAATTCAGCGTATTTCTCACCACCGCAAAGGTTTTGCCATCCAGATTTGTAAACTGACCATTTATGTTAACATTCAGATATTTTAGATCGGCCCGATCTTCATCTGAGAACTGCATTGAATCAACTATCGTATTGGTCTTTGTCGCGTGAAACATCCATTCCTTCCGATTACTGGCGAAAACGACGCCTCTTGATGTCACCAATGCCGCAGGGCCTTTTAGACCGTTTAACCAGGCATCAACCTCGGACAATCCCAGCTTCAAAACCATAACACCGATAATATCACCGGGCTGCTCCGACTTTTCAAGAGATCTGTAGACAGGTGAGGAATAATAAAGTCCGCGTTTTTTTGTCGTAATGCCAAGGGCTGCATAAAGGAAACTTGTGCCCTTCATTGCTTCTTTAAAATACGGCCGAAAAGCATAGCTGTTGCCGAGGAGTGATTTTCCGTCGGCATAAGGTGTACTGCCCACAACGGTTCCCGCTTCATTCATTGCATAGACGATTGAGGCCCTATTGACGGCCTTTATGGCGGAAAGAAGCTTCACGAGATCCGGATTGTCCGGTGGACGCTTTCCCATGATGGTCTGCTTCAGATTTACGTTGGCTATTCCGAGGGTCTCCGGGACAGCGGCATATCTGTTTTGGAGCACGCCGAATTCCATTACATCCGTCATCTTGGCCGCGTTTGCCATAAAGTTAGCGAGCCGATCGGAATAGACCGCCTTGCGGATGCCCCAAACAGTAATAACCGTCAGAACAATGACTGCAAGAACGGATGCAAACAAGAACGGATATTGAGCCTTTATAATCGGTTGCCATTTAGATTTGATACCCTGCCATCGAGGTTTCGCATCTTCTTTGTCAAATCTATCTTCCGTCAAATTGCGCTCATCCATCGCATTTTTGCTCCCAGCAACGGCTCCGTACATCTGCATTATTGTTGATTGTCCGTTTGACGAGATCATCGAGCAGGAGATCAGTGCCGACCATGCCCAATGTAGCATTTTGGCTCAACGATAAGAACAATAAGATATGTGAATTTTCCGTATCATTTTTCATCCAAAACCTTCCGAACGGTTTCCGCCAAATTCCGCATCACGAGAGGCTTCATGACAAATGCCTTAATCCCTATCTCCTCTGCCTTTTCTTCTGATACCAGTCCGCTGTGCCC
>JABGPV010000518.1 GCA_018644785.1 Deltaproteobacteria bacterium
AACCGGCTGTCCACCAGAGACGTGAGCATTCTGAAGTCCCCCATGGCCAGACGGATACATTCCTGATAAGTCAGTATGGAGTACCCCACATCCAGTTTGGCATCCCAAAGGGGGTATAGGGCATGGCGGATAATCTGTTCCATTTCAGGCGGGAGATCGCCCCGATGAATCACCATCAGGTCCACATCTGAGCACAGGCAGAGTTCTCGCCGCCCATAGCCGCCCAGAGCCGCAACCGCTATTGCGCTCCCATCGATCAGGCTTCCCTGTGGGGACCCGGCCATTACAAAAAGATCCCGGACAAACCGATCCATCACATCGGCATATCGATGGGAAAATCGAAGACCGGTTTCAAACTGAAGCCCTTTTGCGGCCAGAACATCCCTTTCAGAATGAAATGCGCTGATCCTGTCCTGCAATCCGTTCAATGTGTTCGCCCTAAATGGCGTCCCGGTCCTCTTCGCCCGTTCGAATGCGGATGGCTTTTTCAACGGGGATAATGAAAATTTTTCCGTCTCCGATTTCGCCGGTATAGGCCTTTTCCTTGACAGCTTCCACCACCTGGGAAACCAGGTCTGCGGGCACCACCACTTCCAGTCTTATTTTCGGCAGAAAATCAACAACATATTCTGCGCCCCGGTAAATTTCCTTGTGTCCTTTCTGCCGGCCGAAGCCTTTGACTTCGGTCATGGTGATACCGCTCACCCCCAGCTTGAGGATTGCATCCTTCACCTCATCCAATTTAAACGGTTTGATAATGGCCTCGATTTTTTTCATATTGTGATGTCTCCTTGCTCCTCCAGGCCATCTTTTTCCAAATCAACGGCCTGAATGGGTCTGACTTTTCGATAGATCTCCAGCGGACTTTTAGGCACCCCATCCACCACCAGGAGATCCTTTTCAATGGAAATACCGAACAGGCGCTCGTTCTCTTTCAGGTAGGGTAAGATAAGATCCCAGTCCTTGTTTTCAAGGTCTACCACCTCACCGCCGTTCAATTGCTGATCGTCTATCATGTGGTGAGGGTCCCGGGCATAGATGGCGCCACCTGAAGCCAGGCTGAAGAGGTTGGAACCCGGATAGGGCGTCTCCTGTGGCACCAGATCACCATGGTCGTCAAAAGCCATGCCGTTTAAAACCACAAACCCACCCCCGTTGTGGGGATCTCCTGCCATGAATGACTCACCCAGGTAGTCCAGACAGGTACCGTTGATGACCACCCGGGGACGGCCCACCGCATTGATCAGTGGTCGGCCTGCGGCGTTTCCCATGACATACACCTCGCCGCCTTTGGCGCCGTACATGAACGTCTGACCCGTATCACCGTAAATCACCATTTTGCCGGCTTTCATGATCTGCCCCAACTGATCCTGGGCATTGCCGTGCACGTGAATGCTCAACCCGTCAATTCCACTGCCCAGATAATCCCCCGAAGAACCGTAAATATCGATGCGAACACCCCCTGAATCAGGTCCCAGGCCGCATCCGTGAAAGCGCTGTCCTTTCAGGCCGAAGACAATGAACCGTCGCCAGCCCCGAAAAAAGGCCTCCGCCAACAGACGGCTGTCGCAATGGTCTCCTTCCGGCGGAAAGAGAGAAGCGTCAATAATCAGGACCTTTTCATCATAGGAAGGGCCTCTGAAGAATGCCCTGGTCTCCCAGTCAATCAGGCGATAGGCGGATTTTACATCCTCCCGGCCCAGAGACGGAAAATGGCGGAAAATGCTTTCCAGGGTCTGGTTGATCATTTGCAAAACAGACCGACGTTTTTTGTCGTATGTGGGGTAACGCCGGTCGAGCAGTCGGGTCAAGGCAGACAAGGCCACTTCCAGGTGAGCATCGCCCTTCAACGCCCATGTTTTCACTTCCTTGAGACAATCCATAAAGTCCGAGAAATCCCAGCCCGCCAGTTCATCCCGCATATATTCAAACAGCAGATCATCCCGTTGAAGATCGAAAAACCGGGATACATTAAACCGTTCTTTCTCTTCCCCTTCATCGAGATAGTAGACTCGACCGGGAAGATAAGCCTTCTGATCACCTTCGGGGGCCTTGATCTCATGGCCGAATTTATCCACGCAGGTGATGTGCCGCTCAGTAGCCCCAACACCCGTCTTGTCCAGGTTGCCCGTCTTGTCCAGATTGAAGATAAAGGCCCCACCGTCCGTATAGCTTCCGCCACGGGCGTTCCAGCACCGATCCGCCACCGTGCCCACCCTGGGGTCTTCATCGGCGAGGCTTTTGAGCGTGGCATCCAATGCCTGTTTCTCGGAACAGATGAGCCCCACCTGAACCTGGCCGTCGTGCAGCCCGAAAACCTGGGGTCGCAACATGGCC
>JABGPV010000519.1 GCA_018644785.1 Deltaproteobacteria bacterium
CTCTTTATCGATGATCACGGGGTAGGCGCCCATGTTCAAAAGAACCGTCAGGGTGGTTTCACACAAACCGTCCGAGGCATAGAGCGCGTCCGGCATGACGATCCTTCTGACCACCGAACAGGACACATCCCCTTCTTCCCACTGGTCTCCCGCCAGCCTGGACGCGCCGTCGGTATACATCTTGATGAGGGTGGAAAACCCGCAGATTCTCTCGGCGCTTCGGGTGTTCATTTTATGGGGCATGGCACTGGACCCCACCTGACCCTCCCTGAAACCTTCGGTCACCAGTTCATAGCCGCTCATGAGGCGCATGCCTTTGGCAAAGTTCTCGCAGGCGCTCCCCATAAAGGCAAACTGGCTTAGCAGCGCGTAATCGAGGGACCTGGGATAAACCTGGCCCGTGGAATCCAGAACGCGCTCAAAACCCAGACTTTGGGCCACCATTGTCTCCAGCATATGAACTTTTTCAGGACTTCCCAGCAGGGTGAGCATGTCGAACTGGGTGCCCACCGGACCTTTGATGCCGCGAAGGGGATAAGCGTTTAAGAAGCTTTCAAAACCCGTCATGTGGGTGAGCAGTTCTTCAGCCCACATGGAAAACCGTCGTCCCAGTAGGGTGGGTTGTGCGGCCTGGTGGTGTGTTCGGGCCGTCAAAACAATGTCCTGATATTTTGAGGCGCAATCCAGCATATGCCTCAGGACAGACACATAGCGCCCCAGGATGATCCGGGAGGCCTTCTTGAACTGCATTTGCTCCACATTGTCGGTGAGGTCCCGGCTGGTCATGCCCTTGTGAATATGCTCATCTTTTCCCGAAGCCTTGACAAATGCTTCGATTTTGGCTTTGACGTCGTGTTTGGTTTCAATCTCTCGCTGTTTGATGAAGTCCAGGTCAATGTCGTTCCTGACGGCTTCATAACCTTCAATTACATCGGCGGGAATGGAAATCCCGAGCTTTTTCTGGGCCTTCATCACGGCAATCCAGAGTTCCCTCTCGGCCAGAATTCTTCCCTCTTCAGAAAAGATGCCATTGATTTCAGGGCCGGCATATCGTTGAGATAATACATTGATGTTTGACATTTTTTGTCCTCTGTTCGGCTGAAATTTCTAAAAAAATGCATTATCTCAATAAATAGGGAAAACGTCAATGCGCCAGGAAAATCGGATTAGGACACTACCGGAACCCGGGCAAATTGAAATGCTGAATTTCATTTCTAACTCTTCTATGGCAAGAAGAGATGATTCGTTTTTTCAAGGAGTGAGTGAAATTATTTTGATTTTATATTCCTTTATGTGGTATCGGTATGGGCAGTCAGGCGTGTGAACTGCGTGTTTGGTGAATTGATTACGGGACCGGGAGACAGGCCATGGGGGATGAAGCAAGACAGGCGTTGGATGAAAAGCATTGCCTCAAGATGCTTGAACACCTTCCCGTAGCTGTTTTGATCGCCGAGGTGTCCGGTAGACCGCTCTACATGAATCGTTCGGCCCGGAACCTGCTCGGTATGGGACTTCAGGATCTTGACCCCGAAGCCGGGATCGGGGACCTCTTAAAGGTCTTCCGTGCCCATGTGGCGGGGACCAATCAGTTGTACCCCCGGGAACGATCTCCGTTGGCCAAGGCACTGGCCGGTGAGATATCTACCGTAGATGACATGGAGATCCGTCAACAGGGGCAGACCATTCCCCTGGAGGTATCGGCCTCTCCCATTTTTGATGAAAAGGGCGAGGTCGCTTTTGCGATCGCCGTGTTTAAAGACATCGCGGACCGGAAAAAGGAAGAAAGAGATCTGAGCCAACGCCGCAATGAACTGGAGCGTCTGATTGCCAAGGCCCGGGCCGGTCGTAGACGGCTTCAGATTCTTTCACGGAAACGGATAGAGGTGCAGGAGGCGGAGCGGCGCGGGATCGCCCGCGAGCTCCATGATGAGATCGGCCAGGCCCTGACCGCCATCAAGATTAATCTTCAGGCCGCCATGGGTGTATCTGAAACCCAATCAGTAGAGGATTATTTGAAGGAAGGGATCGAGGTTGTCGAGCGGGTTCTTCAGCAGGTCCGCAACCTCTCTCTGGATCTCCGCCCTTCCATGTTGGATGATCTCGGTTTGATGGCGTCTCTCAGATGGTATTTAGACCGGCAGTCTCAGACCTCCGGGATCAAAATTGAATTTATTGGAGATCCCTCCATCAAACGACTCCCCCAGGAGATCGAGACGACCTGCTATCGTATCGTCCAGGAAGCCCTGACCAATGTCCTTCGTCATGCCCGGACAAGCAGGGTCCATGTAAAAGTGGCCCCTGTCAAAAAAGGCCTGGGA
>JABGPV010000052.1 GCA_018644785.1 Deltaproteobacteria bacterium
TTTCGAAACCGGGGTTGAATTCTTCCGAAATAAATTTGGAGTAATCGTCATATTCGCCGGTGTTCACGTCCCAGTACTGGGTAAATAATATGGTCATGCGCTGTCTCCTTGCCTCAAGAACAATGGATGCCTTATGACACAGGCCGTCAGGGGCCTGATTCACATTTTGAAAATCCGCGTCATCAACTCGGCCAGATATTCGGAATCGTCTTCCTTTTTCTCGGAAAACTTGGCCGGTCTTGTTTGAACCCAGAACAGGTTTTCAGGGAATTGCATGTCCTCGTCAAAAACCCATTCCATATCCTGGGGCATATCAAAGTAGGTCTCTACCTCAAGGGAAATCCTTACAATTTCATCAAGTTCCCGCTCGTCGATACATGCCCTGTCCTGCTTTTCCGCCGGAACACTCACCATGCCGATGCCGTCTTTTTTATAGACCACCATACGCGGTTTGTTGCTGATGGTGGATGATACGATTGATCTACTGACTTTGTCCACCAGGAAGCTGTCAGGGGTAATTTCACCGGAAACCACGCTCTCGCCTAAGCCCCAGTTTCCCTCAACCACCGTCTTGGTCAGATCTCCCGTGGTGGGCTGGACCGTAAGCGTTACACCGGCACTCCGGGCATTGACCATCTTGAGAACCGCCACACCGATGGGCGCCTTGCTCATTTCCATGCCTTTTTCAAGCCGAAAGGCAATGGCCCGCGTGGTAAACGCACTCCCCCACACCTTGATGATCTTTTTCAAGAGTTCCCGCTTCCCCTTCACGTTCAGATAGGTCTCCATCTGTCCGGGCATGCTCACCGCACCGCTGGACCGGGTGGCCACCGCCACATCCGGCATGCCCACGGTTTCGCAAAGCTCATCGTAGAAAGTATAAAGTTCATGTTTCATACCCTCGGGCATATCCTTGCCTTCGATGATGCCGCGAATGAGACGCCCGGCTTCCACCTGTTTTTCGATCTTATGAATACTTTCCCCGGCATCCTCCACGTATTTTCTAATTTCTTCGCCGGCGCCCGTTTCATCCATAAAACGTTCGTAACCATCCACGGAGATGGCAAAACCGGGCGGCACCCGCATGCCCATGTGCACCATCTCCCCCAGGTTTGCGCATTTCTTGCCCACCCGATCGTTGTCTTTACTACGGAGTTCTTCAAGCCTGTAAATCCATTTCTGCGCCATCGTGAATTCCCCTTATTGGCTTTTAGCTGTTGGCCCTCAGCCCTTGGCGGCTATGCTTAAACCAGGAGCTGAGAGCCTGAAAGAAACCACTGATTATTTATCCAGGATGTAAACGGCTCCCATATTGGCATCCACCTTGACCTTCTGTCCCGATCGGATCTTGGCGGTCCCCTCGAACACGTTCATGACCACGGGAATGCCATACTCCCGGCCCACGATGGCCGCGTGGGACAGGCTGGCCCCGCGATCCACGATCACACCCTTGATCATGCTGAAAATGGGCGTCCAGCTGGGTGATGTACTGGCAGCCACCAGAATATCCCCTTCCTGGACCAGACCCAGCTCATCCTCGTTCATGATCACGCGTGCCGGACCCTCGGCCACTCCCGGCGATCCGCAGGTACCGTAGAGATCCGCTTTCAGTTCCGGTCTTACCTGGGGCATGGCGCCCACAACCACTTTCAGGGCAATGGGGTCGTTGCTCTGAACCAAAACCGCCATGGCCTGATCCAGGTCAAACCCTTCCTTGAGCATGGCCGGCGGGTTGGGATTCTCACACCACCCTTTCCATTCCGCTTTTCTTCGTTCCACAATATAGCGCATATCAAACTGATCCGGGTTGATGCCGGCCCGCCGCACTTCATCCGGCTGGAGGAAGAATATGTCCTCGGCATCATCAATGGCCCCTTCCTGAGCCCAGCGTTTGCCCAAGCCCAGAGCGCTTCGTCTCATCATGGCATGGGTGTAGAGGTCCAGATAATGGTCATGTTCTTCACTGAATACACCGCTCTTCTGGGCCAGCCGCATCAGTTGCGTAAACCATCCCTGCTGTTCCTGGGGCACCTTTTCCATGACCTTTTTTTCAGCAACCAGCCTGGCATCGGAGACCTTGGCCCTTTCCGCTTCCAGGTTAAAACCGCCCCCCTTTTGCAGAAACTGTTTCACATTCATCAAAGCCGGGGTGGGATCTTCCACCCAGGTGGGCAGATTCATCTCGCTCATGCGCTGCATGCGCCACCCGTCTTCGTCCATGAACTCGGAAAAATCCTTCATGAAGGCGCGGCCCTTGTCGCTGCCCTCCAGCCTGGATTTAATGCCTTCCAGCTCGCCTTCCAGAAACGCCATTTCAAGACCCTCTTCCCGGGCGCGTTTTGAGAACTCCCACAACCGCTTGTCAACCTGAAAAACCTTGTTATCAAAACCGGAAACCAGATTGTGAAACAAAGGAGAAGTGTCGTCGATCCCCGCCAGTTCCCGGCACATGTTTTCAAAGAGGATATAGGCCGTATAAGTGCCGTACATCATATACATGTGGATCTCCCACATGCGGCGGCAGGTGTTGATGGTCTCCTCGAAGTTATCCAATAAATCTAGATTGTCCGCTGTATCCAGATCCAGTTTCTTCAGATTCTCATAACGTCCCAGGATTTCCTCCACATACCCATTCCACAAACCGTCATAGTCCTGGATGAAAGGCAGAATGGCCTTTTGAAATTTCTTTTCCCGACGTTGCTTTTCCTCCTCGCTTTTGACCAGTAAAAGAGTCAGGTAGCCGCCACCGTTATGAAAACGCCAGTCCCAGCCCTTGACGGTCGGCAGGCTCAGTTTTTCGGCCCCGTACTGCATCCCATGACGGCAGAAACTGACCCAGAACCACCCGAACATGGGGGTCCATGGCGGGACCGAATGGGTCCCGTCCAGGAACCACGCAGGAGATTGTTCAAAGTCTCTTTCCGCATCAAATTCCAACCCTGGTACCACATCATACACTTTCATTTTGGCGCCTCCTCGAAAAAATGTTTGTGGAACGCAAAACCGGCTTATGTAAACCTTCCCGGGAATATGCGGTTTTGCAACAACCGCGATTGCCTTTAACTACAAAACAGAACCTCCTTTCTTTTTCCTGATTTATCCGTCCACCAGCGTCAATGCGTCCGGATCACACCACTTTACGCACTGGGGATCCGGTGGGTCCCCGCAGAAATCACATTTGAGGGGAATCCCCGTATCCGGCTCTTTGAAAGCCGACTTTACAGGACAGGATGCCCGGCACACCACACAGCCGTCCACATCCTGACCGTTGATCACCATATTTTCCTTGGAATTGCAGGCCGCTTCCGTATAGGGGCCTGCAATAACCGGCAGGCACACGTCTTCACCCACAAACACGCGAATGCGAGACCGCTGCGGATTGACGGATCCGGTGTGCGCCAATGAACAGGCCACCTGGCAAAGTTTGCATCCGGTGCATTTGGCATAATCGATCTTGATTCTCATGGGCCGTTCAACCTCCCTTAGGAAAGTCCCAGTTCCGCCAGTTTCTCAGGCTTGGGAATCCCTTGTTCATCCCATCCCCGAAGGTCATAATATTCGGGCAACATACGGTCCATGGGCACCACCTGATCCTTCACCCGGGGCTCATGGGTCATTCTTCTGGGCAGGGCATCATCTTTTGCGGTAAGCCCCGCTTTCAGGTTGAACAACCGCTCCATGTTCCAGATTTTTTCTCCGATCATCCGGAGTTCCGCATCACTGTAGTCCAATCCGGTGGTAAGATTGAGCCAGACCTGAAGCTTCTCTCCCCACAAAGGCCCATGGTAGATAATCCAGCATAATATGGCGGAGTCCACAAGGGCCACGTAGTCCTGGTCGTGCTTGGTCCATTCGATATGTTCCTCGGGATCACGCCTGCCGTCATAAAAAGGAAGGGTGGCCTTGGTATGGCTGCCCCCCACATTGTTGGTGGCATACTGAAGACCGATGATGGGGACTCCCTGGGGATGCCAGGCGGGCATGCCCATGCCTTTGATACCCATGAAGAGTTCGGGATGTCCGTATTTTTCCGCAACAAATTTCCCCCCTTCGGCCAGCACTTCACCGAAATCCTCACGGATGGCCGTCTTTTTAAGTAAAGCCATCATGGCTTTGGTATTACCGAAGCCCATGGCATATCCCAGATCTTCTTCCGGCAGATATCCCGATTCGAACAGCTCCATGGCACACGATATGGTGGCACCAGCCGTGATAGTGTCCATACCCAGTTCATTGCACAGGTAATTGGCGCGACAGATGTCATCCAGATCCCCAAACCCACAGTTGGAACCCAACAGGGCCATACTCTCATGCTCGGGACCTTTGGTGGTCCAGGGATATTCGGGGTCTTTGATGCGGCTTCTTTTACTGCAGGCGAAGGGACACCCGAAACAAGCCTCATCCCGAACGCGAATGTGGTCCCTCACGTTGTTGGGATCTTCATACCATTCAAAGGCTTTGGAATATCCTTCCTGGAAATTGCGGGTGGCCTGCGTGCCGCTCTTGTTGGCTCTCCCCGGCAGTGCCCATGTGCCGTAGGTTCGACGATTGTACAGGGTACGATTGACCCTGCCCTCTTCCAGGAAATCCATCACCGCCTGACTGAAGCCCGTGACATCCGCCACATCCACCTGACCCGTGCCGCTGACCGCAATCCCTTTCAGGTTTTTGCTCCCCATGACCGCACCTAAGCCCGAGCGTCCCGCAGCCCGGCCGCCATCCGCCATGATGCAGGCAAACCGAACGAGGTTTTCGCCGGCAGGGCCGATACTAACGACACTGAGATCACTCAGTTGCCAGTCGTCCAGGGAGTCGGCTTCACCCAGCTCTTTTCTAAGGGCATGTTCCGTGTCGGTGGACCACTTCCCCCACAGATGGTCTGCTTTACGAAGTTCCACCTGATCGTCCCTGATATAGAGGTACACGGGGGATGGCGCCTGGCCTTCAAGAATCAGAATATCATAACCCGCAAATTTCAGATTGGGGCCGAAGTAACCGCCGCAACAGGGGTTGGCAATACAGTTGCTCAAGGGGGATTTGCTCACCACAACGAAGCGCCCCCCGGCGGGAACGCCCGTACCGGTCAAGGGCCCCGTGGCAAAAATGAGCTTGTTTTCGGGGCCCAGGGGATCAATGCGGGGGTCCACTTCATCCATCAGCAGTTTAAGCCCCGCGCCCCGCCCGCCGATAAAATTCCGGCACAGGTCCGGGGACAAATCTTCAACGGAACGGTTCCCCGTGGTAAGATCAATCCTCAGAATTTTGCCTTTCCATCCAAACATAAGGCTCCTTTCCAGCTAATAGGTGTTCGCTATTAGCGATTCGATTCTGCCTAAGGGCTAACCGCCAACGGCTAAAAGCAATGAAAAAACCTGCTCTTCATTGTTGCCCATGACATCCAGTGCCCCGCTTCGGCACGATGCCGCACAGAGGCCGCATCCTTTGCAGAGTGCGCTGTTCACCACTGCCACGCCCGTCTCAGACGACACTTCCACCGCATGAAAGGGACAGACTTCCTCACAGACGGAACAGCCCGTACAACGCGTTTCATTCACCTGGGCTATGGCGCCTTCTCCCCACATTTCTTCCTGGGAAAGGACCGTCATGGCCCGGGAGGCAGCGGCATACCCCTGAGCAACACTCTCGGAGATGTGTTTGGGATTGTGGGCCAGGCCGCACATGAAAATGCCGTCGGTGGGAAAATCCACCGGCCGAAGCTTCATATGGGCCTCCATAAAGAACCCGTCCGGGTTCAGAGGCACCTTGAGGGCCTGTGAGAGAGAATGGTTGTGTTCATTTGGCACCGTGGCGGCGGCCAGGGAGACCAGGTCCGCCTCCAGCATCAATTTCTTCCCCAGTGTCGGTTCGGTCACCCATACCTGCAGCCCGTTATCACCTTCTTTGGCCTCAACCTCCGGTTTGTCCGCCTCATGGTACCGGATGAACATCACACCCTGGTCCGCCGCATCTCCATAGGCATTTTCCATAAGACCGTAGGTTCGCATATCCCGGTACAGCACATAAATTTTCATTTCAGGGTTGATCTTTTTTAGCTTGAGGGCATTCTTCACTGCCTGCCCGCAGCAGACACGGCTGCAGTAGGGTCTCTCATCATCCCTTGATCCCACACATTGAATCATCACCAGGGAACGGCATTTTTTGATCCGGTCCCTTTGTCCGTAGATTGCTTCTTCCAGTTCCAGATGGGTCAACACTTGATGGTTATTCCCATAAAGATATTCATGGGGTTTAAATTCCTGGGCACCGGTGGCCACCACCGTCACGCCGTGGGGAATCTCAACGGAAAGCTGTTGCGCACCCGTTAGAAGGGTCGTGCGGAAATTCCCCACATACCCGGAAAATTCTCTGATTTCCGCTCCCATGTGGACCTGAACCAACAGATGGTGGTAGACCCGTTCAGTGAGCCGTTTCAGATAGGCTTGAACGTCGTCTTCCTCCACCGTAACCCTTAACCTTCTCGCCATACCGCCTAGAAGATTATCTTTTTCAACCAGATGCACCTTGATACCCTGGTTGGCCAGAGAGAGGGCACAGACCATACCGGATATGCCGCCACCGATCACCAGTGCCGAACGCTGAATCGTGTACGGTTTTCGGGAAAGCGGCATCAGCATACCCGCTTTGGCGGTGGCCATACGAACCAGATCTCCGGCTTTTCGAGTGGCTCTCTTTTTATCTCCCATGTGGACCCAGGCACAGTGTTCCCGGATGTTGGTCATTTCAAAAAGAAAGGGGTTCAAGCCCGCCTGTCTGAGGGCATCCTGGAAAACCGGTTCATGGGTTCTGGGGGTGCAGGCAGCAACGACCACCCGGTTGAGGTCTTTTTCTTTGATGGTTTCAACCATCCGCTTGATGGAATCGATGGAGCAGCTGAAGGTGTCTTCCTGGGCGTGAACAACCCCCCCCAGGGTCTCAGCGTATGCCACCACATCGGCCGCCGCCACGCTTTTAATGATATTGGTACCGCAGTGGCACACAAACACACCGACCCGTGGGGGTTCCCCCCGGATATCCCGTTCCTCGGGGTAGAATTTTTCACTGACCAATGACCCCCGGACCCGGCCCAGGCGCTCCGTGGACATGGCCGCCGCACCGCCGGCCATGGTGACGGCATCGGGGATATCCATGGGTCCGCAGAAAACACCGCAGGCGTAAATACCGGACCGGTTGGTTTCCATGGGGTGCAGGGCGGACGTGCCGCAGAATCCTTCTTCATTAAGCGTTATGCCCAACCGTTCCGCCAATGCACGGTTGCCGGGGGGCGATGAAATTCCCACAGACAGCACCACCAGGTCAAAGGCCTCTTCTTTAACCCGTTCACCATCCAGACGGTACCTGAGGGTCACAGCATGGGTTTCCGGATCTTCACCCACAACGGAGGGTTTCGCCCACTCGAACCGCACCCCGTCAAGCGCTTTGGTCCTTTCATAATACCGCTCAAACCCTTTTCCGAATGCGCGTACGTCATTATGAAGAATCACCACTTCCAGGGGTGGGATATGTTCTTTGGAGAGAATCACCTGTTTCATGGCATACATGCAGCACACCGATGAACAATAGGGATTTCCAGCGGCCACGTCTCTGGAACCCACACACTGTATCCAGGCGATTTTAAGCGGGGTTGCGCCGTCGGACGGGCGGCACAGCACGCCCCCATTGGGTCCGGAAGCACTCAGGAGACGCTCATATTCCAGGCTGGTGATCACATTTCTGTACCGGTCATACCCGTACTGGCTCTGTTCCGACGGATCAAACACGTCATAGCCGGGCGCCAGGATGATACTTCCCACCTGTATTTCATGTTTTTTGGCCTGCTGGTGAAAATCGATGGCACGCACATTACACGTGGGCACGCAGATCTGGCACTCGGTACGCTGCAGGAACAGGCACTGGGCAGGATCCACCATACTCACTGCGGGAACCGCCTGCGGGAAGGGCAGATGGATGCACTTGATTGTTGCAAGCCCTGCGTTATAGTCGTCGGTGATCTCCACGGGGCAGTATTCGGCGCAGAGGCCACAGCCGGTACACTTATCCGAATCCACGTACCGGGGCTCTTGCACCACATCAACCGTGAAATTGCCCGCCTCCCCCCGAACAGCATCCACATCCGAGTCCGTCAGGATTGAAATATTGGGGTTCGTGGCACATTCCAGAAATTTGGGAGACAGAATGCACATGGAACAATCATTGGTGGGAAAGGTCTTATCCAGCTGGCTCATTTTTCCGCCGATTGAAGCGGCCTTGTCCACCAGATAGACCTTGAACCCGGAATTGGCCGCATCCAGGGCCGCCTGTATGCCGCTGACCCCGGCACCCACGACCATGACGGCACCGACGGGTTTCCCCGCGGCATCGGGCATTCCGTTTTCCTGCCCGGCCGTCGTAGCCACTTTGGCAGAGTCTGCTTGATTTTCTGACACTTGAATCTCCGTAAACTGCTACAATGCCATTTCCACAAGTTCTGACACATCCATGATTTCCAAATCCCCATCCATTTCGGCCGTGGCCACACTGTCCTTGAAATTGAGGATGCAGTAGGGGCACGCGGTGGCCAGAATGCCAGCGCCCTGTTCAACGGCCTGGGCCACCAGGATATCGGAAAATCGTTCCCCTTTCACGGTTTCCATCCAGATACGCCCACCGCCGCCACCGCAGCAAAGGGAGTTTTCCCTTGCGTTTGATTCGTCCAGCAGTTGAAGACCGGGAATGCTCCGGAGCACATTTCGCGGTTCGTCATAAATGCCGTTGTGCCGCCCCAGGTAACAGGGATCGTGATAGATCACTTTCTTTTTGACTTCTTTGGTAAATGTAATTTTTCCCTGTGAAATGAGACGGTCAAGTACCTGGGTCACATGGGAGACTTCAAAGATGCCCCCCAGTTCCGGGTAATCATTCTTGAAGGTGGTGTAACAGTGGGGTGACGTGGCGATAATCTCTTTGACGCCGTTTTCCTGAAACGCTTTGATATTGTTTTTGGCCAGCGACTCAAACACATCCTGGTTGCCCACTTTCCGAACACTTTCGCCGCAGCAACTTTCACTGCTTCCGAGGGTTCCGAACCCGACCCCTGCTTTTTGAAGAATTCGACCCGTGGCACGGGCCACATTCCCCAGTCGCGTGTCATAGGCGGGCGTGCAGCAGGAAAAATAGAGTAGGGGCGAAAAATCTTTCGCCCCTACGTCGCTCAATATCTCAATTCCTGTGTCCTTTATCCAATCAGAACGGTCCTTCCGTTCCCCGCCCCAGGGATTGCCTTCACCGCTCAAACCACCCATGGCGCTCCGCAGGCTTGCCGGCGCCATTCGGTATTCGAAATCGAGCAGGATTTTTCGTACCGATCCCAGAACATCCGTAATGGCCACGCCTCTGGGGCATCGGTCGACACACTGGTTGCAGGTGGTACATTGCCACCAGGATTCGTCTTCCAAATCCACCAACCCGTAGCGGGATTCACAGATCATGCGATGCGGCATGAAGGTCCGGACCGTATTCCAGGGACAGCTGGCAGTACACAGCCCACACTGAAAGCAGAGCTTGAAGGCGTCACCCCCCGCATCCCTGATCAAATCAACGGCTTCTTCAAAAGGCTCAACGGTTTCCAAACCTGACTCCCGTTAATCAAAAAAAGCTTTTATCATTCTTCCAGCCTGACAACTGAAAACTGACAACTGCCAACTTCTAATGCATATACCGCCCGCCATCCACCACCATCGTTTGCCCGGTGATGAAATCACTTTCCGAAGACGCCAGGTAGAGGGCGGCACCCGTCACGTCCTCGGGGGTTCCCAAACGCTTGAGCGGGGTTTTGGAGGTATCGTATTGGGTTACATCCGCCAGGGAACGGCTCGCTTCCGTGTCCGTGAATCCGGGGGCAATGGCGTTAATGCAGATGTTATGGGGCCCCAGTTCAACGGCCAGCGCCCGGGTTAACGCCAAGATCCCTCCTTTGGAGGAGACATAATGGACAAAACCGTGGGACCCGGTAAAGGCGGTTTCAGAGCAAAGGTTTATGATTTTGCCGTAGCCCGCCTCTCTCATGAAGGGGTAAACCGCGCGTGTGGCAATGAAGGATCCTTTGACATTCACCCCCATGACCCGGTCCCATTCATCCAGGGAAATTTCATCAAAGGGTTTTCTGACAAGGCCGTCATAGATAGCGGCATTGTTAATGAGGATATCGATTTTACCGTAGGCATCGGCCGTTTTTTCCGCCATTGCCCGGCAGTCATCTTCACTGGTGACATCCCCTTTAAAGAATTGCGCTTCGCCGCCCGCTTTTTCGATCAACGAAACGGTCTCTTTCATGTCTTCCAGATCCTTGTCCGTAAGCACGATGTTCATGACCATGATGCGTGCGCCCTCACGGGCGAGCCTGAGCGCAAACGCTCTGCCCAAGCCCCGTGCCCCGCCGGTCACGATGGCAACCCTCTCCTTCAAACGCATGTCAGTCTCCTCTGGTTATGGGCAGGGGCGAAAAACCCAATTTTGAACTGGGCGCCCCTGCGTTTCATGCCTCAATTAATATTCTGGCTTCCGAAGCCCGTAATCATCCGCAATGATCTGGTAACAGTTGTAGCTGGATCCCCGACCAATGGCGGGACCGCCGGCCACACCCGATGAACACATGTAGAGGCCGTTTATGTGGGTTTTGAGGCCGCCGGGAAGCCCTCTGAAACGACCGCTCTGACTGCCGCCGCAGTTCCCTTCGGACCAGCCCCCTTCCCGCATGTCCAGATGGGTATCCTGGATATCGATGGGGGTCGCCACGCGCTCCGCGATGAGATTGTCTTTGGTCATGTTGGGGGCGTACTGCTGCCACTGTTCCATCATGTCGTCCACAAACTCGTCATGGAGCTGCCGCCACTCTTTCCTGGAGAAAAGGCGCGCGGGTGCAGTGAATTCTTCCACATGGATGCTGTGCTTCCCTTCGGGGACCCGGCTGGGATCCCAGATGCTGTCGGGTGCCGTCAGAAGGTGAAACTTGGATGGCATCCCCAGCAGGAAGATTTCGTGCATGTACTTGTCTTCCGTGTACCCCAGATCCTTGGGCAGATAGTAGGTTCGAGGCGTCCTATTGACGTCGGGGTTGTCCTTGGCAGCCGTGTAGTCCGGCAGCTCATGAACACCGATGGGTCCCCAGAAAAGCTGCGCGCGATCGAAGAAATAGGTATCCACTTTCCGTTTCATATGGGTGGAGAGATTCTCTTCTCCGATCATGCGGAGAAACAGCTGCGGCGTGGCATTATCGCTGACCACCATCTGTTTGGCCTCGATCTCGGTGCCGTCCAGCAGTTTAATCCCTTTGGCCTTGTTGTTATCAATGATGAGTCTGTCCACTTCGGAATTGATATGATACTCAACCCCCAGTTTTTCGCCCGCGGAGACAAGGGATTCGGTGATGGACCCGGTCCCCCCCTTGGCGATGGCGGCCGTCTCCCAGCCCACCACAAGATGGAGGGTGGCGAAGGCAAACATGATCCCCGGCACATCGTCGGGATAGATGCCGCAGGAGGTCAAAAACCCTCTCATCATCAGGATTCTGAGTTCGGGGCTTTCAAAGATAAAGTGAGCCCATTCCTTGGCGGTCATGAAATGCATGGAGGGGTCAAAACCGGTTTTGGGATCAAGTACCAGTCTTTCAAGGGCATCGGGCACACCGTAGGGTGTCGGCACCGAATATCGAAATTCATGGAAGGCCGGTCTGATATAATCGTTGTATTTTTCCGTCCAGTAGATATAGGCTTCCGCATCGGCCTTTGAAAAACTTTCAATCTGCTCATAGGTCTTTTTGACATTCGTCTCGCTGTACTCCGTCTTTCCGGTCACGGGATCCACCACCGGGTAACCGGCGTAAGCCACATAGGATGTCCCATCGTCAAAGACGGCTGCTTCATTGGTATCCGGAAATGTATATTCCAGACCTTCGTCACGAAGGTTGAATTCCTTGTAGGCCGGATGCCCGTAATAGCGTGTAAAATGAGCGCAGAAATTGCCACGGAACCCGGGCGCCGGTGAATCGTCATAGGATACGGCGCCGCCGCCCAAGTGATCCAGCCGTTCAAAAACCCCTACTGAAAGCCCGGCTTTGGCCAGGTAAGGGGCGATGGTTGTCCCATGATGTCCGCCGCCGATCACTATTGCATCGTAAGATTTGTCTGCCATTTTGTTTATACCTCCTGTTTTTTTGTGTAAGGGCGAAAAATTTTTCGCCCCTACGATTAACCCTAAACTATTTGAGCGAAATGAAGACTTCTGCCAGCTTTCCCGCCTGGTCATCCACGGACCCTTCGAAAAACTCACAATCCCTCCCCATATCCGGGGGTGAAGAGAGTGCCGCAATCCCCATTTTCTGAAGCGCGTCGGAGCTTGTGCCGATTTCTTCGGCATTCCATGTGGGAATTGAACGTGAACCCCGCATCATCTTGAGCATTTTAGTCCGGGAGATGTACCTCAGTTCACCCACCTCATTGCTCACCGTTACGAGGGCGGGCATTTGTGCTTTCACCCGTTCGTATCCTTCGGGGATGCTCTTTTCCACCACCACGCTGCCGTCTTCCACGTTGATGGCCCGGGCCAGGCTGATGCACGGCAGCCCCAGCATTTCTCCCAAGATAAGCCCCACCTGTCCGGAATCCCAATCCCCGGCCTGTCTACCGGTCAGCACCAGATCGTAATCGCCGATTTTTCGGATGGCATCTGAAAGCGCCGTTGCCGTGGAATAACTGTCCAGTTTTTCAAACTGATCGTCCTGTAGAAGGATTAATTCATCGGCACCCGCTGCAATGGTTTTTCTAAGCACCGTATCCGATACCTTCTTCCCCAGACTCAGGACGGTAATTTTACCACCCACCTCTTCCTTCAGCTGAACTGCCGCCTCCAACGCATTTTCGTCGAAAGGGCTGATGACCTGGGGGGCATCCACAATCACTTCCATTTTTTCCGCATCCACGCTCACGTCGGAAAGGGGCGCTTCCGGATCCGGGATCTGTTTGGCGCAGACAATGATTTTCATATCGGTCATGACAACTCCTCCAGTTTCTCCATGAGCGCGGGAATCACATCTTCATAATCTTCAACAATGCCGTAGTCCGCCACCTTGAACATGTTGCAACTCTTGTCCGTATTGATGGCGATGATCTTTTTGGCGTGAACCATGCCCACCAAATGTTGGATGGCCCCCGATATGCCCACGGCCACATAGATATCGGGAGAGATCATGGTACCGGTGAGCCCCACCTGGTGGTCCGAAGATATCCATCCTTTGTCAACGGCCACTCGGCTGCACCCGATCATTACATTGTCAAATGATTCACCCAAAGCTTCGGCCAGCTCTTCAAGGAGTTCAAACCCGTCCTCTTCGCCCAGGCCCGCGCCACCGGAAACCACCACGCTGGCTTTATCCAGCGCAACAGACGCCTCTTCGACGATTTCAAGGGATTGGACCATGATCATGGATTCGTCAATTTCCGGAGTGATTTCCTGGATCTCCCCTGGGGCATCACCCGGTTCGGCAGCTTGAAAAACCTTTGCGCGCACCGTCGCCAGTTGCGGTTCCCCTTGAAATTTAAAAACGGATATGGCGTTACCGCCGGAAACCGGCTTGGTCCGCAGCAACAGGCCGTCTTCCGGGTCGATTGCAAGGTCAATGCAATCGGTGGTTAATCGGCTGTTCAGCCGTGCGGAAAGCCTCGGTCCCACTTCCATGCCCACAAAAGAGTGGCCCATGAGGAAAACTTTCGGACCGATCTTCCGGCAGGCTTGTTCCAGAGCAGAAACCCACAGATCAGGTTTGAAGCCCTCAAGGAGGGGGTGTTCCATTTTATAGACCTTGGCCGGGCCGTACGAAAGCGCCTGGTCAGCCACACCGGAAATTCCCTCCCCCATTAACAGGAGAGAAAATTCTCCGCCCATTTCATCGGCGAGCTTCTTTCCAGCTTCCAACAATTCAAGGGTTCTCGTCTCCAGCGAACCCGCTTTTACTTCACCCAGTATCAATACTTCACTCATCCCGAACCTCCTTCTCTTGCAATGCCTGCAACACCAGTTCATTTAGATCCATCACCCTGAAAGGTTCCTTGAAGCCTGCGGCTTTGCGTGCATCCTCCAGCATGATAAGACATAAGGGGCATGCGGTGATAACAATCTCCGCTCCTGTGGCTTCTGCTTCCCGAATCCGCACCTCACTCATCTTGACATCCCCTTGCAGGTCCTGCCACATTCTGCCCCCGCCCCCGCCGCAACAGAGGCTGTCTTCCCCATGGTGCGGCATCTCAACCAGGTTGATCCCGGGTATGGCGCCAATAACCTCCCTGGGTTCATCAAAAATCCGGTTGTGCCGGCCCAGGTAACAGGGATCATGGTAGGTCACTTTGGCTTCAATGCCGTCTTTGAATTTGAGCTTTCCATCCGCCATCAGCTTTTGGAGCATCTGGGTGTAATGTCTTGTCCGGAATTCGGCATCCGGGTATTCGTTTTTAAACGTGTGAAAACAATGGGGCGATGAGGTCACGATTTCCGTGATGTTATATTTTTCAAACAGTTTCTCACAACCCTCTTTTTGTTCTTCAAACAGCCCCAGTTCCCCTACCCTGCGGCCAATGTCCCCACAGCACGGCTCTTTCTTCCCCAGGATACCAAAATTAACACCGGCAGCTTTCAGCACCGCTGAAAAGGATTGGGCGATTCGCTGTGCTGTGTCGTCAAAAGAGGTGGTACATCCCACGAAGTAGCAGAGATCCGCTTCCGCTCCCCTTTTGGTGAGATTCACAATATCCAGATCATCCGCCCAGGCGCCCCGCTTCTTTTTGGAGGATTCCCAGGGGTTATTGTATTTGAAAAGCTTCTCCAGGGTCTGGTTCAGCAGCTTGGGCACCTGGGTCCCCTCTTCCACCGCCAGCATCCTTTTCTTCGTCACCACTTCAAAGGTGGCACCGTAAACCGGGCAGACCTCAAGACAGGCACGACAGGTGGTGCAGTACCAGAAATTTTCATCCACCTGTGTTTCTTCATCGCGGTTCATGAACCGGATGTCCCCCACAGGCGAATGCTCCTGCCAAAGCGTGCGGCGCATGGCCTGAACAAAATCCCGGGGCGCAAAGGGCTCGCCGGCCCCGGCGGAAGGACACGACGCAACGCACCGGCCGCACCGCATGCAGCCGTCAAAAAAGATGGCATCTCCCAGATCAAATTCCCCGGCGCCGTCCTCAATGCCCAGGAGAACCGGCTCGGCAGCACTCTGGAAATAAATGCTCGCGGGCGCACCCAGGATATGAAACAATTTGGTGTAGGGGATCAATGCAATAAAACTCAGACAAAGAAGGGTGTGTATCCACCAACAGGCAGGGTAGAAGGCTTCAGCGGAGTCCGGTGAGAAGAGACCACCCAGCCAGCAACCCACAAATGACCAGGCAGCCCATGCGGGTGCTTGGGAAGACAACCTTAAGCCTTCCAGGATGAATCCGGAAAGCACCATCAGCAGGAGCCACAACGGGACCAGGGCATCCTCGAGACGTCTTTCAAGGCGTGGAACACGCTGAAGATAACGACGAATGAGCGCCCAGATGACCCCGGAAAGGAGCATAAGACCTGCCAGTTCCATTAATAAGGAAAAAACCAGATGGGGCGTGCCCGCAAGAAAGGATGTCACATAATGATGGATCGCCAGAACGCTGGTGCCGACGAAAAGAATTAGAAATCCCCAGAAAATGAGAAGGTGCATCAAGCCCGCCGCCACATGGCCTTCAATCAGGCGACGTCCCAGAAAAACGTCCAGCAGCATTTTTTTGAGAGCTTCCGCTGAAAAGGATACGCTCCGGGACCCGGCGCTTTTTTTCCACACCAGGACACAAACCGCCATACCCCCCAGGAAAAGTACCGTGGAAAGCGCCGCCAGCACGTAAAAGATCCAGATATGATCGATCTGCCAGAACATGACGCGATGGGGTGTCATGGGTGTCTCCCTTTTCAGGAAATCTGTTCGAAGAAATGTTATCAACATTGTTCGTTTTTTGGTTGACTTGTCAAAGCAATTGTTTTTATTCTTCCATAAGATTTTCTTATATCGCAAAAGATATGCTTATGGAGAGTACCATGAGAATGAATCTGAACCAGTTGAGATCCTTTTTCTTTGCGGCACGTGACACAAGTGTTACAAAAGCCGCCCAGTCACTTTTTGTCACCCAGCCGGCAGTGACCATGCAGATCAAATCGCTGGAATCGGATCTGGACCTGAAGCTGTTCACGCGGCATGGAAAAGGGTTTGATCTCACGGACGCGGGCAGGGTTCTGTTTGGATATGCCGAGCGTATATTCGAAATTGTAGAAGAGATGGAATATGTATTGAAAGGCCACGGTGATCTTTCCCACGGCTCACTTGTGATCGGCACCACCCGAAGTTTTGCCCGGCACCTTATGCCCAGGTTGCTTTCAAAGTTTCAGGAACAGTACCCCGGCGTGAAAGTGTATCTGAAAGTGGGAAGTTCCACAAAAATCGCCGACCGTGTCATGGCCTATGACTACCACCTGGGCGTCATCGGTCGAATCCCCTTTCGCAGCAAACTGAGCGTGGTGCCCTATTCCCGGGAGGAGTTCTGTCTGGTGGTGCCAACAAGCCATCGATTTGCCACCCAAAAAACGGTAGGCTTCAGCGATTTGGCCCATGAACCCATTATCATTCGCGAAGACGGGTCCGGTTCGAGATATGCCATACTTTCCATGCTGAACTCACACGGTATCAAACCGTCTGTTCTTCTGGAGGCGGAAAGTGTTGAGTTTATCAAGGAGTATATCATTCAGGGGCGAGGCATCAGTTTTCTGTACAAACCCGAGATCCGCCTGGAAGCGCAATTGGGTCTACTCAAACCACTGACCCTGGCGGAGGGATCCATTATGGTCCAGACCGATGTGATTTTCCCGAAAGACGTGGATCTGAATCCGGCCACCAAGGCCTTCCTACGGTTGTTTGATTAAGGGCCTCGGTCCTTTTTTTCTTTTTTGAAATGCAACGCAAATGGTTGACCCATAAGATCCACCTGGCCGTAAGCGTGTTTCAATAGACAAAGGGCAACCATATTTTCAAACTTCATGCCTTCGTCCCCTTGCACCAGACCGGTACCAAAAAAATAGATTTTAGCTTCCTTGAGAATGGATCGTGCAATATTCCTGGAAAACGGCACTACCCGGAAGATGATATAGAGAGATTCAAGAATCTGAATGTATCTTTTGACGGTGCCAGGGGCAACCTGCATGTCTTCGGCGATAGAGGTGTAGGAAACAGGAGAACCGACCCTGCGGCGCAAAACATCCAAAACCATCTGCATGGTTTTGAAATCATGTATTTTTTCAAAATCGAGGATGCCGGTTCGTATCAATCCGTCCACGTACTGCATCCGCCAGCGATCGCTCGGGAAACCCGCCACGTTCCAGGAACCTGTCAAAGCAGAAAGCCTCAGCCGTATAAATAAGCTCATCCGGTGAAAAAAAGGTGATATGTGATTTGTATCACAACGCTTTTTCGACACAGATCGGTTGACATACTGTCAAGATATTCCCAGGCAAAAGGTGAAGAATTGATCTGGCAGTCTTGAGAAATTCTGGCTATTATGATACGCAATGATCATGCACGAAGCCTCTCGTAATGCGGAATTTTCCGGAAACCGTTCGGAAGGTATTGGACGAAAAATGATACGGTAAATCCACATATCTTGTTATCGTTGAGATAAAATGCTGCCTTACCTCTGAAACTTAAACGGCTAGGATGATTGAATAGATTTAAACGTCAGGAGATGAAAAATATGGAAAACCTTTCTAAGGGGCCGAATGCAGTTAAACCTTTTTTCCTTATTTTCTTGCCCCTTTTTGCTCTTGCTACGGCCATCGCAGCTGGTTTTTTGTTCTATGAGTTAAAGTTACAGAAAAAGATTCTGAAGGCTGACGAGCAACGGCAGGTAGAGGTATTGCGAAGAGTGGCTAAGGACGATGTCAAAGCCGTTATATCTGATCTGTTTTACTTATCCGTCAATCCTGTATTGCATCAGATGATAGAGTCCGGTCAACAAACCACTCGGCGGAAGCTAGGCAAGGTCTTTCTGGATTTTAGCAAAAATTCAAAACTTTATGACCAGGTCCGTTTTCTGAATGAAACCGGAATGGAGCGAGTAAGGATAAACTTCGGCCAAGGCCGTCCCAATATTGTAACTGATGACAAACTCCAAAATAAGGCCAATCGGTATTACTTTTCGGATGCCTTCGGATTGGAACCGGGCCGTGTATTCATGTCACCTTTTGACTTGAACATTGAACGGGGTCAGATCGAACATCCACTCAAACCGATGATCCGTTTTGGCGTCCCGGTGGTTGATCCAAAAAGGGACACAAGCGTGGCATCGTATTGCTCAATTACTTTGGAGCAAAACTGATCGAAAATTTGAATCAGTCGTCTTCAGATGCTACTGGTTCATTTATGTTGCTGAATTCTGAAGGCTTTTGGCTCAAAGGTCTCAGCCCAGAAGACGAATGGAATTTTATGTACAATAATCGTAAAGATCGGACTTTGGCTAAACGTGATATCAAGGCATGGAAGAGGATTTCATCACGGGATGCGGATCAATTCAGTACTGATCATGGTATTTACACCTTTGCTACTGTATGGCCTTTGGGGCGTGGCATGTTGAGTAGTACTGGTTCCGGGGAGGCTTTCAAAGCAAGTGACGCTGTCCTTTCTGGCAAGAATTATAGCTGGAAAATTGTTTCTTTGATTCCCAACAAAATACTGAGTGAACGTCAAACCACAATCTTACTTCATTGGTTGCCGCTATATGGGTTGGTTGTCCTTTTTCTGACTTTCGTATCTTTGGGTCTGGTTTTAGCCGCAAATCACCGAAAGCGGGCAGAAGAAGAGAGGCTTCGTAGTAAAAAACTTCAAGGAATAGTAGAAATGGCTGGATCTGTTTGTCATGAAATGAATCAGCCCCTGCAGGTTATTTCAGGTTTATCAGAGCTCTTATTAGTGGAGGTCCCTGAGGATAATCCTCTATATTCAAATCTCCAGAAAATTATAGAACAGACTGATAGGATGGGGGAAATAACAGGAAAACTAATGAATATCACGAAATATGAAACAAAGGGTTATCTCAAAGGCAAAATTGTAGATATAGATAAGGCTGCCGATTAGAGCTGCATAATTTAAAGAGGACTTGCTTAAGAGGAATACAGGTGTGAGCGAGAAAAAGATTCTTGTTGTAGATGATGAAGAAATGATTCGGGATATCTTTGAACAGGCATTTACAATAGCCGGATATTCAGTTCGTTTAGCTAAGAGCGCAGAAGAGGCCCTTGAGGTCTTGAAAGATGATAAAATTCAGGTCATGTTCCTGGATTTGAACCTCCCAGGCTTGAACGGTGTGGCTCTGTGTAAACAGATTCGTAAAGATTTTCCTAAGGCTATCATCCATGCGGTTACAGGGTAGCTTCGCTAAGGGAGATGCGATTTTCTGCAGTGTTGCTAGGGTGGGATTGCCGACGCCGTTTTCAAACTCTGAGAGGATGCGGGGCGAGATGTGCGCAACCTTTTTGGCGTATTCCTTCTGGGCCAAACCCAGGATGATGATCATTTCAGTGCCGTTCTGCCAGTGGCGTTTTTCCCTGGGTGAGAATGGTTGAAGCAGTGGGTAACAGGTTGACATGATCAGGGTTTGATGCTAGGGAAATCAAATATTCGGTAAGGCAATCAACCTTCTGGTTGATGATTTGCCCGCTTTTAATGATTTGCTATCAGGGAGGAATACCACAATGGCTGATTTAGCTTCCAAATTTGAGACTGCTGCACAGGATGTACAGAAATTGTCAAAGAAACCTGATAATAAAACGCTTCTGGCATTGTACGCTTATCACAAACAGGCGAAGGACGGAGATGTATCGGGCAAACGTCCCGGTTTCACCAATATGGTGGGTCGGGCCAAATATGACGCGTGGGCAAAACTAAAGGGAACCGGCAGGGATGGGGCCATGCAGTCCTATATTGATCTGGTGGAACGTTTGCTGGGAAAATAGATAGTTGTCCATAGCGTCAAGTATTTGAAAAGGGGCGAATAATGAGTCAATCCATGACGAATGCCGACAACTTCTGGCTCTGTATGGATGATCCCACCAACCTGATGATGATCACCGCATTTATGGAGTTTGAGGATCTTATTGATTTCAAACGCCTGCGGGCGACCATTGAATCCCGTGTGGCAACTTTTCCGCGTTTCAGGAAAAAAGTGGTGAGGCCCGTGTCCGGAATGGGAATGCCTACCTGGGAGATGGACCGACATTTTGATATTCGGTCCCATATTCACCGGGTGGCCCTTCCATCACCCGGAGGAAAGGCGGAACTTCAGGAAATGGTAAGCGATATGATGGCTGCTCCCTTGGACCCCCATAAACCCCTCTGGCAGGTCCATCTCATCGAGAATTTTGGTGAAGGGAGCGTGGTTCTGTTTCGGATTCACCACTGTATTGCCGACGGCATTGCCCTCATTTACGTACTACTGGCGGCAGCTGACAGTGAAGCGGATGCCTCCTGGCCCGAGGAGCTGCCACGCAAGCAGAAAAAGATGTCATCCTTTGATTTCCAGTGGCCCATTGCCGGGGTGATCCGAGGGGCCCAGAAGGTCAAAGATACCACCCGGAAACTGGGGCAGAAGCTCGTCGAAGAATTCAGGGATACGGTTTTCGATCTGGATGGCCTGATGGACAAAGCCAGGAAAAGTTCCCATGTCTCAGCCGATGTGGGCGGGGTTTTGGCGAAACTGGCCCTCATGCCACCGGACCCTTCAACCGCATTCAAGGGAAAACTGGGAACACGGAAAAATGCAGTCTGGACCGATCCCATTCCCCTGGATTCGGTGAAAACGGTGGGTCGTTCCATTCGTGGTGCCACCATCAATGATGTATTGATTTCCTCGGTCACCGGATCCATGCGTCGCTATTTGAAAAGCCGAAACTACCCGGTCAACACCCTTGATCTGAACGTGCTGGTGCCCGTCAACATCCGCAAGCCGGGCACGGAAGTGGAACTGGGAAACAAGTTCAGCCTGATTTTTCTGACCTTGCCCGTTTATATTGAGGACCCGGTGCTTCGATTAAAGGAAGTCAAGCGCCGCATGGATGATCTCAAGAAGGCGCCCGATGCCATGGTGAATTTCGGCCTACTCAGTACGGTGGGTTTCATGCCACCGGGGATCGCCAAAAGCCTGGCCCATTATTTCAGCAATAAGGCATCCGGGATTCTGACCAATGTTCCGGGACCCCGGGAGCCCCTCTATTTTGCGGGAAGCGAAATCAAAAACATCATGTTCTGGGTGCCCAGGGCAGGGGACGTGGGCCTGGGGTCAGCATTTTGAGCTATAATGGAAAGGTGAGTGTGGGTATTGCCGCCGATGAGGGACTGATGCCCGACGGCGAAGCGCTCCTTGAGGGGTTTGAAGGAGAACTGGCCCATCTGGTGCGGCTGGTGGAATCAGGCGATATCGAGGAGGAGCCGCTGGTTTTGCACGATACCTATCAGGATATGCGTTGTAAAGCGCTGACCCGAGGAGGTGAGCAGTGCAAAAAACGTGCGGCCCCCGGGTCTGAATATTGCAGCATTCATGGGCTGAGGGCACAAACGGATGAACCTTCTTTGGAAGGGTCATCCCCTACGGTTCATGTGGATCTGGATGCGGATCCCGGCCGGTGCCGGGCACTGACCCGAAGCGGAAACCAGTGCAAAAAACGGGCGATGCCGAATTCAGAGTATTGCAGCACCCATCGACCGGCGGTACCGGAAAGAGAAACCCGCGATCTGGCTGAGATTCTGAAAGAACTGAGTGGTCGTTAACGATTCGCACTGCGAACAGGGGAGGGTAATGTGAAAAAGGTTGTCAGCGTCAGCCCCGGGCCGAAAGCAGCTGATTTCGAGCTCGATACGGAGTTTTTGGGCCA
>JABGPV010000520.1 GCA_018644785.1 Deltaproteobacteria bacterium
GGTTGTCGGTGGCATTTGATCTCCCCACCCAGCTTGGATATGACTCAGATGATCCCATGGCTGAGGGTTCTGTCGGAAGGGTCGGAGTTGCGGTAGACACATTGGCTGACATGGAAATAATTTTCAAAGACATTCCTTTGGATAAGGTTTCCACCTCCATGACAATCAATGCGCCGGCCACGGTCCTCCTCGCCATGTATATCGCGGTGGGAGAGAAGCAGGGCATCCCTCGAGAAAAACTAACGGGCACAACTCAAAATGATATCCTGAAAGATTTCATTGCCCGGGGCACCTACATCTTTCCCCCCGAGCCGAGCATAAGGCTCTGCCTGGACATTATCGAATATTGCTACAAACATGTTCCCAGATGGAATACGCTCAGTATAACAGGCTATCATATTAGAGAAGCTGGCGCCAATGCCATACAAGAACTGGCATTTACCCTTGCAAATGCCATCACTTACATAGAAAAGGCCCAGGAGCGGGGGCTCGATGTGGACGAATTTGCGCCCCGCTTGTCATACAGCCTTGGATGTCATAGAGACCTTTTTGAGGAAGTGGCGAAATATCGTGCGGCCAGAAGATTGTTTGCGAAGATCATAAAGAAGCGTTTTAAGGCAAAGAATCCCAAGAGTTTTCTCTTCAGGACCTACAGCGGATCGTGCGGGTCTACCCTGATTACCCAACAACCGTTAAATAACATCGCTCGGGTGACCATGCACGCGCTTATGGGGATCCTCGGCGGGCATCAGGCGATTCATACCGCCTGCTGGGACGAGGGGTATGCCATCCCAACCGAAGATTCGGCCATGATCGCTCTCAGGACCCAGCAGATCCTGGCCCATGAAAGCGGTCTTACCAATACCATCGATCCGTTGGCGGGTTCATACTATGTGGAATCTCTGACCGATGAGATTGAGAAGAGGGCATCCGAGTATCTTGAGAAAATAGACCGCATGGGGGGGATGCTCAAAGCCATAGAAAATGGATTTGTGTTCCAGGAAATTCAAGAATCCAGTGTTCAATTTCAGAAGGAAGTGGATAGCGGTGAAAAGGTTATTGTGGGTCTGAATAAATTTACCATTCCAGAAGAAGAAGACTTTGAGGAACAGGATATATTTGAAACAGACTCAAGGGTTGAAAAACTGCAGAAAGAGAAATTGGCAAAGGTTATGGCTGAGAGAAACGGAGAAGATGTTAAATCGGCCCTGAGCGAGCTGGAAAAGGCAATCGACCGGGAAGAAAACCTCATGCCTTCCATTATTAAGGCGGTGAAACGTTACGTTACCCTTGGTGAGATCTGTCAGGTGATGCGGGACAAGTGGGGAGAGTTCAAGCCCACCACCTATATTTAAAAGAATTTGAAAATTTGGAAAAATGCAATGCAAAAACGAAAAATACGAATATTAATTGCGAAGGCCGGACTTGACGGCCATGACCGCGGGGCCAAAATTGTAGCCCGTGCATTGAAAGATGCGGGCATGGAAGTGATATATACTGGCCTGAGGCAATCCGTGGATCAGGTGGTTAGCGCAGCGGTTCAGGAAGATGTGGATGTGGTGGGCCTGAGTTTCCTTTCCGGGGACCATCTGATCTTGCTTCCGAAAGTGGTTCAGCGGCTTAAAGAACAGGGGAAAGGGGACGTTACGATTCTGGCCGGCGGCATAATATTAAAGCGCCACATCCCGGACCTTCTAAAAATCGGCGTGAAAAAAGTGTTTTTGCCTGGCACGTCTCCAGGAAAAATCGTTGGGTACATTGAGGATCATGTCTCCCGGTCGTAAGCTGATGACCCAATCTTAAAGATGCAACCTGCCGGTATGGATTGTTCCTTTTCGGCCAATAACAAAACGGAGGTCGGTTTATGTATTCTTTGCCGTTTTCCTCAGAGGAATATGGGGAAAGACTTAAGAAAGTCAGAGAGCGGATGTCGGAGGAGGGATTAGACGCCATCATCCTTACCCGGGCTCAGAACATCTACTGGGTGGGGGGATATCGGGCAGCGGTCATGAACTGGACCCTCCCGCTCCTGGCGCTGGTCATCCCTTTAAAGGGTGAGATGCGCTTCCTGACGCGCGTCATTGAAAGCGCTACTGCCGATACCCAGTTGGCCCCAAACCCGAGAAAATACAAGGATCATGAGAAGCCCTATGATATCCTGGCCGAGCTTGTCAGGGAATGCGTGGCGGAATCGGATACCGTGGGCGTGGAAGAGTCCTTCATGACCGTTTCTCAGTTGAACCTGATGAAACAGGCCCTCCCGCACGCCGATTTCAAGGATGCCAGCTGGCTGGTGGAGAACATAAGGATTAC
>JABGPV010000521.1 GCA_018644785.1 Deltaproteobacteria bacterium
ATGGCCCCATAAAAATCAGCTTCACGAGAAATCTCTTTCCGCCTCGCCTTTGCCTCTTCTTCTCCTATGAGTCCCGCGTTGAGGTCAGCATCGATGCTCATCTGCTTTCCGGGCATTGCGTCTAAAGTGAAACGGGCAGCCACTTCGCCGATTCTTCCGGACCCTTTTGTGATAACCAAAAGATTGATCATAACAAGGACGATAAAAACAATGGCCCCAACCACATAATTCCCTCCCACAACAAAGCTCCCAAAGGCCTTGATCACACTTCCCGCAGCCGCAGGGCCCTCGCTCCCATGCAACAGGATGATCCGTGTTGAAGCAATATTAAGAGACAACCTGAATAGGGTGGCAATCAAGAGTACGGATGGGAATGACGAAAAGTCCAACGGCTTCATAAGATAGGTACCCACCAGGAGAATCGTCAGGGCGAATGTGATATTGAACGACAAGAGCAGATCCAAAAGAAAGGGCGGCAAAGGCATTACCATCAGGACCAGGATGCCTACAACACCCAGAGCTGCCACAATCTCGCTGTTCTCGGTGAGAAAGGGGATTCCTATTGAATTATCGGTTTGGTCTGCCAGTTCCATATTTGTCCCGTCTCGTTGTGGTGATCCGTTTATTCTATGATGTGAACGTATGCATTTTCCATGCCCGCAGAATAATTCGCGGGTGGAACTCCGAATTTTAGTCACCAGACCCTTGAATGCATTGGATATTTACGGGCGGGGACAGGTGTTGGAATTTGAAATTGGAAATTTGAAATCAGGTAAGGTCTCTACAATTTGACGATGGGTGTCAAAAACTGAACTATGTGCTGTTCCCCTTTCCCTTCAGCTTATAAACATATGCCAGGACTTCAGCCACAGCCTTATAGAGATCAGGGGGGACAAGGTCACCAATCTCCATGGACTTGAAAAGGACCTGGGCCAGGGGTTTATTCTCTACAATGGGCACATGGTTCTCCCCGGCGATATCCTTAATCCTTTCCGCCATCAACTTGGCCCCTTTCGCTACAACCTGGGGGGCAAACATCTGTTCGGCATCATATTTTACGGCAACGGCCAAAGTGGTAGGATTGGTGATGACAACATCCGCATCAGGCACGGATTCCATCATTCTTCTCATGGCCATTTCCCTTTGAGCCTGTCTGATCTTTCCCTTGATCTGCGGATCGCCCTCTGCTTGCTTGGCCTCATCTTTCACTTCCTGTTTGCTCATCATCAGGTCTTTTGTATGTTGCCAGCGCTGGTAAGTAAAATCTATGGCAGCCAGGACGAGCATTCCCAGACCGACATAAAAAATCAACTTTAAGGAGACTGTGCCGAGATAGGTGAGGATCTGCCCCACGCTCATCTCCATAAGCGACGGAATCGCATCCAGTTCCCCTCGCAGGACCAGCCATGAGATACCGCCAATGAAAAGAATCTTGAAAAGCGATTTGAGAAGCTCGACCAGGGATTTCAGGGAAACGAATTTTTTCATCCCCGTAATGGGGTTAAATTTCGATAATTTTGGTTTAAATGGTTTTAGGGTAAACAAAAAACCCACCTGAAGGAGGTTGGCGGCAATTCCCAAAATCAACAGAACCAAAAGTAGAGGCATGATGATGAGGCCTACCTGCTGCAAAACCTCGAACAAAAACGCCCTGGCCGAAATCCCCTCGAGATGTAAGGTCCCGAGATTTTGAAAAATGCCGTGCATAAAGTCTGAAAGCGCCCAGAACATCCATGGCCCCGCAAAGAGAAATACACCTAAAGCCCCAAATAGTATGAAGGTGGTGGAGATCTCCTGACTCTTTGCGACCTGCCCCTCCTCCCTTGCCTTGGAGAGCTTTTTGCCCGTCGGTTTTTCGGTCCTCTCCTGGTCACCCTTTTCAGCCACGACAATCCTCTATAATGACCCTATAGCCATCACATGGCATTTAGAAGCTTTAGAATATCATTCCCCAACCCGTTGAATATTGACTCAAAAAACGCCGTCATATACGGGAGGGCGAAAACAAAAAATATCAGCCCCACAAGGATTTTCAGGGGCATTGCCACAAAAAAGATATTCATTTGCGGAACGGTCCGTGCCGCCAGCCCAAATGCTACACTCATTAAAAACAGCACCACGATGAGGGGCGCCCCCACCTTGACGGCGATAACAAATATATTGCCTGCAAGAGACACCAACTGGTCCATCAGGGAGTTGGTGAATTGGAATTCAAAGGGGGGCACCAACCGGAAACTTTCGACCAGGGCCAGCAAAAACCAGTAGTGGGCATTTATGGCCAAGAAAATCAGCAACGCTATGAGGTT
>JABGPV010000522.1 GCA_018644785.1 Deltaproteobacteria bacterium
ACATCAGGCGGGTCGAAATGGTCGGGCCCAAAGTGGGCAAAGATTTGCGTCAAAAGGCCCTCTTTGCCATTTTCTATTCAATCCTTTTCATCGCCATCTATATCTCGGGACGGTTTGAGCTGAAATGGCTTATGAGCATCATCATGGCCATTAGTCTGGCTTTTATGGTTTATGTGGCCTCGGAACTTGGCATCAGCGTCACCTGGCTTATTCTGATTGCCCTTATTGTAACACTCGGACTGTGTTTGTTTTTGAACCTCAAATACGCTCTAGGCGCCATCATTGCCATTATACACGATGTGGTCATTACCCTTGGCTTTTTTGCTTTGACGGAAAGGGAGCTCTCTCTTTCCATTATTGCGGCATTCTTGACCATTGTCGGGTATTCTCTCAATGATACGATTATTGTTTTTGACCGAATACGGGAAAATCTGAGACGCTTCAGGCGAAGGCCCTTTGAAGAAACCATGAATCAGAGCATCAATCAAACCCTCAGCCGAACCATCCTGACATCGGGCACCACACTGATTGTCATCACTGCCCTTTTTATTTTGGGCGGAAGCGTCATCCATGACTTTGCCTTTGCGTTGTTGGTGGGGGTGATAGTGGGGACCTACTCCTCCATTTTTGTGGCCAGCCCCATCCTTCTGATCTGGGAAGGAAAGTTCGGTAAAAGGGCGCAGAAAAAAACGTAGGCGGATAGCGGCCAATGAACCATTAACAGCCTCAGGTTATGCCAAAATTGTGATTTCGGGTCGCTTCCGAGAAGGCCCATTGGCCGAATAGATCGGTGCTTTGAGGTTGTCCATTGCTGGCAAATCGCAGAAAAAAAAGGGTCCGCCGCAGGCTGCTCTTCTGGCTGTTCACACTTTTGGTGCTGAGCGCCTCAGCCGCAGGCTGGTGGCTGTGGCAGCAGAAAAAATCCCATACCCCTCGTCTGAATTACATTTTGATAGCTGTCAATGGGGAACCGCGTAAGCTTCTGTCAGGGGAAACCCTTTCCCTACGCCCCAGAGACAACCTGAAAATTACCGATATTTCAACCACCATCCCCTTTAACGTGAATATTCGTCTGGTCTGCAAAGGGCTCGACGTCAATGCCCTGCAATACGACACCCTCACGCTTACCGAATTGCTGCCCCAAAAGGATGCTTTTCAGCGTTACGAATTTCGGATAAACATCAAATACCTGAATCAAGAAATCGGAACCATTTCGTGGATTATCCAGCCCTATGCGGAAGACTGGCTGGAAAAAGCCAGCCGGATAATTGATGATCAAATGAGGCTTGCCATTCTCGAAAGGGGCAACGGTCTCCTTCCCGATGACGGTCGAATCCATGATCGTCTTCTGGATGAGTACATGGCGCAGGAAAAATGGAAAAAAGCGGTTCCCATGCTCCGGAAAAAGGCGGCGAAAAAGGCTGACGTTGAAACACTCAACAAACTTCTGATCTGCTATAGTGCTTTGAAGGACCCAAACGGTATCATCCGGGTCCTGAGCCAGCTGCTCAAGAAACAACCGGATGATCTTGTGGCCCGTGCGCGGCTTGCTGAAGTACTGGAGGGCAGGGGCGAATGGGATAAAGCTGCACAACAGTATGAAATAATGATTGAACATACGCCTCCCACTGAGCGCCTCCCACTGTACAAAAATCTGGGGTTCCTCTATACGAAAGCCGAGCAGCCGGAAAAGGCTGTTTCAGCCTATCTCTCAGCGGCCAATCTCGATCAGAAAGATCCCAACCTTCACTATAATTTGTCTGCGCTTTATGAAAGGTTGGGTCGGCAAAAGGAGGCTGATTTTTATCTGGATAATGCAGTCACCTTAAATACCGATGATCTTGAGGGGCGGCTGAAGTTAGCCCAGAGATTGACAGACAAGGGAAACCTTGAGAAGGCCCGGAAGTCCCTGTCCCAATTCCTGGGGAGAAATCCCGATTCAAAGCAGGGCCTGGCTCTCATGGCCAATATTCTGGAGCGACAGGGAGATAACGGGGCGCTCAGAAAAGTCTATGAGAAAATCCTTTTATTGGACCCTGATAATGAAGCTGTGGGTTACAATCTGGGCGTTCTGGAATACGAAGATGGAAACCTGAAGCGTGCGTTACCCTATTTTGAGGGTTATGTCAAAAATCATCCTGAAGATACCACGGTCCAGGAAATCCTTTTTGATATCTACCAAAAGGAAAATATCGCCGCTGCCGCCTACGGACAGGCACTGATGCTGTTGGATCTCAAGCCAGGGGAAACGGACGTTTACGGGTTTGTTTTCGAATATTTAAAGAATCGGGGC
>JABGPV010000523.1 GCA_018644785.1 Deltaproteobacteria bacterium
CGGATGATCATTACCGCCCCGGTGTTTAAAAGAGGGTCTTTCAGATTATGCAGAAAGGTGGTCTTACCGGTGCCTGCTTTTCCCGTTAAAAAAATGTGACTGCCGGTGTATTGAACAAAGTCCCCGGCAAGCTTCAATTCATGGTTTGTCAATGGTGTAGAAGTCATATCTCTTTCCCAATCAGACCACCAGCGTTCGGATCATTTCCCCCTTCATGTATTCGTTGGCCCAACCTTTGTTTTGCGAAAGAACTTAACGCCTGGTAAATTCTCAAAGTCTGAATCTTGTGTCCAGATTAAACATTCATACGCTTGAGCCGTAGATAAAATAATACTGTCGGCCATGGGAAGGCGATACCGCAAGCTCAGTTTAGAAGCATTGATTGCAATACTTGTTGTAAGATCAATAATCGTACCTTTTTGCATCGCAGCCACGGCTTGAAGGGCTTCATTTTCGCCGGATTCACGCAATGCCACTTTGAATACTTCATATATGGTGATCACAGGCACAATTAAAGATGATGGCTCTTGAAGAGGGGGCGAAAATTTTTCCGAATTCGATCCCCCTGAAAAATATTCAAGCCATCCTGAGGAGTCAACAATATTCATAATCTGTCATCCTCACGAACAAATTCCGTATTAATTCCTTTAAGAAATCCTTTTAGCTCAGATATGTCTCGATCAGGGATTAGCTCTATTCGCCCGTCATACACCATAACCTTCATTTTTTGGCCGGGGCGAAGGCGCAATGCATCCCTTATTAATTTTGGGATAACAACTTGAAATTTTGGTGAAACGGTAACGGTATGCATAATGCCCTCCCTATCGATAGCGTTTACGTATTACGATAGCACTATCGATGCCCCATTGTCAATGATTGCGGAACACGCAGGGGATGTTCTCAACTTTTAACTTTCCGTGCACGACGAGCAGCAAATGTCTCCCTCGTCCCATCAATAGGCATCTGCGTTAACAAAAATCAGAAAATACTCCCGTGGCAGGAAATCGTACTCTTTCCCCAGAATAAATCCTGAAGCGGCAAGTTCCCCCTTGACCTGTTCTGATGAAAGGCGCATTCCAAGGGGAGGACCCACCGCCGTGGCCCCGGGTCGGTATTCAATAATGGCCACCCGGCCACCGGGCTTCAAAACCCTTCTCACTTTTCTCATGTAATCCACGCGGTTATCGATCTCTTTATACACACTTGAGAAAAATACGAGGTCACAGGAATTTTCCGGCAACATAGGATCATCAAATGCACCCCGAACCACTTTCACGTTATGAAGACTTTTGGCGCTAACCCTTTTCTTGAGAGTTGCAAGCATCACATCCTGAACATCAGTGGCATAGACCAACCCGAAGGGGCCTACCGTTTTTGAGAACCGCTCTGTGAAATAACCTCCCCCCGCACCAATATCGGCAACAACATCCCTTGGGGAAAGATGTAACGTTTTGATGACTTTATCAGGTTCCTGCCATGTATCTCGCCAGGATGACTCCAGATAAAACAGATAATCAGGGTTAAACACCTTGTGGCCTTTATAATCGATGACCGTCGGAGCACAGGCGGGCCCCATGCAAAAAAAGCAGGCGAAGAGCACACAAAATACGACAGATTTCAGGTTTTTCACAATCCCCCCAAAGGGTCATAACTCACCGGATCTTTAATGGTTGCCACAGCAACCGCCGCCGCCACCGCAATCCCCCACGCGGCCCGCCATGGCCCGAACGATCTCGGTTTGATCGGCATCTTCAATACTATAGACCGTGACTTTCATAAAAAAGACATCCATGCGCCTGACCTTTTCAGGCAGGGGAACCGCCAGACGCCCGAACATCTCATCAAACCGCCAGCCCTGAATTTCAAAATGCAGGATATCACCCACTTTTTTGTCCAACAGCTCATATTCAAAAGTCGTATATCCTTCGGGCCCAACCCCAACCACGAGCTCAAAAGAGACCGGCTCAGGCGTCAAATCCATTATCTTTTCCTGGATTCCCGCCTCCAGGAGCAGGGTGACTTTCTTAAATCCTTCGACTTTCCGGTTCAATTCGCTCATGGAATTTTCTTCCTTTCCCGTTTCTAAAATATTTCTGGCACCCAGCACCAAGAACCTGTAGTATTAAAAAACAACCAAATCAGGAGGCAGAATTGGAAAAGCATCTCATCTGGATCGATCTGGAAATGACGGGGCTGGACCCAGATATAGATTTTATCATAGAGATAGCGACTGTAGTAACCGATGCGCAACTCAATATTTTGGCTGAAGG
>JABGPV010000524.1 GCA_018644785.1 Deltaproteobacteria bacterium
CCTTGGCGTCGTCATTTGTGCCATTGCATCGGTTACGATCATCGTGGCCTCACTCATTGCCCTCAGCCAGGATAACCTAAAGCGGATGCTGGCCTTTTCCACCATCGGTCAATTGTCGTATATTATTCTGGGGGTGGGTCTTTTATCCCCCAAAGGAATAACCGGGGGCATGCTCCATATTGCCATGCACGCCTTTGGAAAGATCACCCTGTTTTTCTGTGCCGGCGCCATATTCGTGGCCACGGGAAAGAGAAACATCAGCGAGATGGTGGGTATCGGCAGGCGAATGCCCTGGACCATGGGGGCCTTTTTTGTGGGTTCCCTGAGCATTATCGGGCTCCCGCCCACCGGCGGCTTCATCAGCAAGTGGTACCTGGTGCTGGGGACATTGGAAGCCAACCAGATGACGTTTCTGTTCGTGCTTCTCGGAAGTTCCCTGCTCAATGCCGCTTATTTCATGCCGGTGGTTTACCGGGCTTTTTTCCCGCCGCCGGGTACGGCCATGTTTGAAAACAGAGTTCAGGAAGCCCCCATATTCTGTATGTCGCCCCCGGTGATTACCGCCTTTATCTCGGTGATCCTGTTCTTTTATCCCGAGCCTTTTTTCAGGTTGGCGAGTATGGCGGTCAAGTTTATCGGGGGAAATTAGGAGTATTTAAATGACTGAAGACAATAAAGAGATAATGGAACTCAGCCATGAACCGGTGCCGGGATACAGAATGGCCTTTTTTATTTCCATTGCGGTGGGTTCTCTGTATCTGGCGCTGATACTTTTGAATACGCTGTTTTAGAGTGTGGGGAAATGAACCCGATTGCTTGTGTAGGGGCAGGTCTTGTGCCTGCCCATTCAACGGGCAGGCACAAACTGGAGAAAAACCAATGAAAGAGCCCGAACCTGAATCAAGTGATCAGGGGAACCCGGAAAAAAAATACCTATTTGACAACCCCAGAAACGTCAAAATTCTGCTGGGCTGTTTTTACGTTTCCCTCGTGGTGCTGTTGCTGATCGAGTTCCTGCTCAACAAGCATCCTCATTTCGGTTGGGAAGCCTGGCCCGAGTTTTTTGCGGTCTATGGGTTTGTGGCCTGTGTGGTGCTGGTGATTGTGGCGAAATACTTTCTGCGGCCTCTGGTCAAAAGAGACGAGGACTACTATGACTGATGCGGTTCCTCCGGTAATTATTTTCGTTGTGGGCGCACTGCTGGTCCCCTTCATTCCGGGACGCCTCAAAAGTGCCTGGCTGCTTTTAATCCCCGTGATCGGCTTCCTGAATCTGATGTATCTGGGGGAGGGCACCCATTTCAGGATTGATTTCCTGGACTACCACCTGGTTCTGGGACGGGTGGACAAACTCAGCCTGCTGTTCGCTTATGTTTTTCACCTCATCAGTTTTATCGCCATCCTTTACGCCCTCCATGTGAAAGACAATCTTCAGGTGGTGGCAGGGCTCCTTTACGCGGGAAGCGCTCTGGGGGCGATTTTTGCCGGTGATCTCTTCAGCTTTTTCATTTTCTGGGAAATGTTGACCGTATGCTCCATTTTTCTGATCTGGGCCCGTCGCACAGAAGCCGCACTGGGTGCGGGATACCGATACCTGCTGGTTCATGCGGCAGGCGGTTTGTGTTTGTTGGCGGGCATCGTGATCCATGTCAATCAGACCGGTTCCATACAATTTGATTATCTGGGACTGAATGGATTGGGCAGTTACCTCATCTTTCTGGGATTCGGACTCAATTGTGCCTGGCCCCTGTTTCATCCGTGGCTCACGGACAGTTACCCCGAGGCTACCATCACCGGCACCATTTTTCTGAGTGCTTTTACCACCAAGGTGGCGGTCTATGCCCTGGCGCGAGGTTTCCCCGGTACCGAGGCCCTCATCTGGATCGGGGCGGTTATGACGGGATTTCCCATCTTTTATGCCGTCATTGAAAATGATTTGAGACGGGTCCTGGCTTACAGCCTGGTGAACCAGGTGGGGTTCATGGTGTGCGGTATCGGCATCGGGACGGCCCTGGCCATCAACGGCGCCGTATGCCACGCCTTTAATGACATCCTGTTCAAAGGGCTTCTGTTCATGAGCATGGGTGCGGTCATGTACCGAACGGGAAAAATCAACGGGACGGACCTGGGCGGATTGTACCGGACTATGCCGCTGACCTGCATATTCTGCATGGTGGGGGCCGCCTCCATTTCCGCTTTTCCACTTTTCAGCGGTTTTGTGAGCAAATCCATGGTGATGGATGCCGCTGCAAGCGGTCATATGCGGA
>JABGPV010000525.1 GCA_018644785.1 Deltaproteobacteria bacterium
CATCCAATACTTTGGTCTTGAAGAGGGCTTCAACAGCCCGTCGGATCTCAATCTTATTGGCCTGCCTGTGCACCTTAAAGGAAACCTGATTCACTTCCCCCTTTTGCAGGTTGGCTTTTTCCGTAATGTGCGGCTCCTTGATCACTTGATAGATATCCACTACGAACCCAATGCCTCCTGTATCTTATCAACAGCCATCCGCTCAAGAAAAAGGGTGTCGTATTTCAGGATGTCATAAACATTCAATCCCTCATATCGCATCACCTTTGCCCTAGGCACGTTCTTGGACGATTTTTCCAGGTTCTCCGATTTGACGTTTGTCACAATCAGCGCCTTACGGACATCAAATTGATCTATGGCCTCAACAAAACGCTTGGTCTTGATCTCGGGAAGGGCAAAATCATCTATTACAAACAGCTGGTCACACTGAACCTTGTCGGAAAGGGCCATGCGCAACGCGGATTTCTTAACTTTTTTTGGGACCTTTTGATCGTAATTGCGCGGAGATGGACCAAAAGCCACACCACCGCCCTTTCTCGTGGGAGATGAAGACCTGCCGACTCTCGCCCTTCCGGTGCCTTTCTGTCGCCAAAGCTTCGCAGTGGAAGCTTTTACAGCGGCCCTATTCTTTACTGCCGCGGTACCCGATCTGCGCCCCGCCAACTGCGCAATGACAACCTGATGAAGGACATGCTTCTTGATTGGAACTGAAAATACGTCTTCTTTCAATTCCACCTCCGAGACTTTTTCTTTCTGCAAATTATATACGTCCAAGACAGTCATTCGACGCCCCTGCCTGCATGATTTAGGTTTAAGAAACTAGAAATTAACCGCTTAATACACAATGAGCGGATCAAAACAACCCGCTCATTCAGAGTCTTGAATCTATGAAGCCTTAAAAATTTCCAAAAGGTTTCCCGGCGCGCCGGGAACAGGTCCCCTAATCAGTAAAACGTCCATATCGGGTCTTATGTCGACCACTTTCAAATTCTTGGTCGTTACATGGGTATAGCCCATCCTACCGGGCATTTTCCTGCCCTTGATCACCTTGGCAGGATCGGCGCTGCAGCCGATGGAACCCGGAATCCGATGGGAGCGGGATCCATGGGTTTTCTTTCCCCCGCCAAATCCCCATCGCTTCACGACGCCTGCAAATCCCCTGCCTTTGCTTCTGCCCCGAACGTGAATCGTATCACCAATGGAAAAGATATCGGATTTGATTTCCTGCCCCAGTTCAAATGCGTCCACATCATCCACTCGCACCTCATTTAAGTGGGAGAAGCATTTACCACCGGACGTCTCAAAATGCCCTTTCAGGGGTTTGTTGGTTTTTTTCTCATCTTTAGGCCCAAAACCGATCTGAATAGCATTGTATCCTTCTTTTTCAAGGGTCTTTTTCTGTGTCACGACACAGGGCCCAATTTTCACTACGGTGACCGGTTCGCTTTTTCCCCCTTCGAGGAAGTACCTTGTCATACCTATTTTCTTACCAAAAAGCTTATTGACCATAAGAATTCAACTCCAATATCACCGTCCACCGCTTCCGCAGCGTTCAACTCTGAACCATTATAAAAAGGCGTTTTAGGCCCTTCTCAAAACGTACTCATGAACTACAACTTGATCTCCACATCCACGCCAGCCGCCAAGTCAAGCTTCATAAGGGAATCAACGGTCTGCTGTGTCGGTTCCAATATATCCATTACCCGCTTGTGGGTTCTTATCTCAAATTGTTCCCGGCTCTTTTTGTTCACATGAGGTGACCTGAGCACGCAAAATTTGTTGATCACCGTGGGCAATGGAATCGGCCCGGCCACCCTTGCGCCCGTCTCCTTAGCGGTATCGACGATTTCCAGAGCAGCGCGATCCAGCAATTTATAATCATATGCCTTTAAGCGGATCCGGATTTTTTGGTTGGTTAGCATGCCCCACTCCCCTATTCAATAATTTCGCTGATGACGCCGGCCCCGACGGTCCTGCCACCTTCGCGAATGGCAAACCGCAACTCCTTCTCCATGGCGATGGGAGTGATCAGAACAACCTCCATGGCCACATTATCCCCCGGCATCACCATTTCCACTCCTTCAGGAAGCGTTGTAACACCCGTCACATCCGTTGTCCTGAAATAGAACTGCGGACGGTATCCATTGAAAAACGGCGTATGCCGCCCGCCCTCTTCCTTCGTCAAAATATAGGCTTCCGCTTTGAACTGCGTATGGGGCGTGATGGATCCCGGTTTTGCAACCACCTGTCCGCGTTCCACTTCTTC
>JABGPV010000526.1 GCA_018644785.1 Deltaproteobacteria bacterium
TGTTAGGCACGCCGCCAGCGTTTGTTCTGAGCCAGGATCAAACTCTCCACTTATACTATTAAGCAGGGTTTATGACCCTATCTTTTCTCAACAATTACAAATTGTTACTACAGAGACCTACGCTACATCACTATTTAGTTTTCAAAGAACAAGCCAATTACTAACAAGCCATTTATTTTAAGGCGTTCAGTTTAGAATGTCAAGCTTTATTGTCGAAGCGTTTAACCCTTTTCCGTACACCAAAGAAACAACGTTTATATACTTCACCTCAGGATATGTCAACAACTTTTAGAGAAAAAACGACAAAGAAATTATTTCGCTCAGGTATTTTTGGTCGTTTTCAAAACGGTCTTTATTGTTTAATCATATTCCCTGAGGGATCCTCATTTATCTTTGAAAAAACCGCCCAGCCTTTCAGGAGCTCAAGGGCCCGGCGCACCTGGTTATCCTTTTCGAGAAGTTCCCTGGCTTTCTTTTCTTTATCTGTTTCAGACTTCTTTTCGCTCTTTTTTTCCTCAGTAATGCTTTCACCGATCATATGACCTTTGAGGTCTTCCTCCCTTATGAATCTCGGTGTCTTCTTCTTGGCATCTTTTTCCGGTGCAATAAATTTGATTTCGATATCGGGTGTAATGCCGCTGGACTGAATTGATTTTCCACTTGGCGTGTAGTACCGGGCCGTTGTCAAACGAAGGCCCGAGCCATCTGAAAGCGGCAGGATGGTCTGGACTGAGCCTTTCCCAAAGGTTCTCGACCCCAATATCATGGCCCTTTTATTGTCTTGAAGTGCACCTGCCACAATTTCCGCGGCACTGGCGCTTCCACCATTGACCAGCACAATCATCGGATAAGCCCTGGGATGGCTGTTCTTATGTGCTCTGGCTTCGATGTCATGGGACCCGGTTCTCCCTTTTGTACTGACAATAATCCCCGCATCAAGAAACATCTCAGAGACATCTATGGCCTGGGAAAGCAAACCGCCCGGATTGTTGCGCATGTCCAGGACCAGCCCCTTCATCTTTCCATCCTTTTCCAACTCTTCAAGGGCGTTTGACAGGTCTTCCGCGGTATTACCTTGAAAATTGGAAACCCGCACATAGCCGATGTTTGGGGTCAGCAAAAAATACCTCACACTTTTGAGGGGTATCACCCCCCTGGTAATAGCAAATTCCAGTGGTTTTTTCTCGCCCTCACGAAACACCGTCAAATTAACCTTTGTTCCCTCCGGCCCCCTTATTTTCTTAACCGCCTCCATCAAGCTCATATCCAGGGTGGACTCCCCTTCCACCTTGATGATTTTATCGCCTGCCTTCATGCCGGCGAGATAGGCGGGTGTTCCCTCGATGGGGGACACAACCGTCAACACCTTGTCTTTAACCGTAATTTCGATACCAATCCCTGAAAAGCTTCCCTTGGTTTCCGACATCAATTCGCGAAATTCCTCTTTGGTCATGAAGGAAGAGTGGGGATCGAGGCTTCTTACCATTCCTTTAATCGCCCCATATATAAGGTCCTTTGCTTTCTGGGGCTCAACGTAATTCTTTTCCACCTGTCTGAGGACTTCAGTTAGAATCTCTATATTCTTATACACGTCTTTTGTATCGGCTTCTACCTTTTCACCATCCCCATTAAGGAAGAGGAAGCCCAAAACAAAGGCGGATATTAAAACAATATTTGCAAAAAATTTCCTTTTTGATGTAACCATTTCAAGCTCCTTTGGTAATTTGACCACAACCGTCAACCTCTCATTTCAATTCATGGGCTAATTTAAAAACAGATATTTTCCCGGCAATTCGACAAACGCCATCCTTGGGGGACGAATTATGATATTAAGTGAATTGAACCGCGAAGCCAACAAAAAAATTAGACAGATTTACTAGTGCCCGTCCACAAATGAGAAAATTTGTTCGAGTTCAAGGAAGGCGATGATTGTAACCACAGGAATACATTTGAGTATTTCGAGGATTACAATTTGAGCCTGACGCAGGAATCGGGCAAATTGGCCATTTGTGGATGGGCACGAGTTAGTTGATTGAGTGGCCAGGGCCCTTGGCTGAGAGAGCATAGGGCAATCGGCTTATTGCACTGTTGTCTCAGGCACTTCACATCGATGCCCTCCAAATTCAAGTGTAGGTCAATTTTTAAAATTTAGATTGGTTTATAGATTATAGTAGGGTGGAGTATATTCGAGGTGTGGCCTGGTGTCAATTCAGACTGGAATTCCATATGTTGTGCCTACTCCTGCAACCCTTTAATTACCGAT
>JABGPV010000527.1 GCA_018644785.1 Deltaproteobacteria bacterium
AGGGGGCGATGTGGGGGCCAGAGAGGCAAAACTGGCGATCATGGTCGGCGGGAAAAAAGATGCTTATGAAACCGTACTGCCGTTGTTTGAAATTATGGGAAAAAATATCTCATACATGGGGAATGCGGGCAGTGGACAGCACACCAAAATGGCCAATCAGATCCTGGTGGCAGGGACCATGATCGGTGTCTGCGAAGCCCTTCTTTATGCGCACCGACAGGGACTGGACATGCAGCAGGTCATCGATATTGTCGAGACAGGCGCCGCCGGTTCATGGTCCGTCAGCAACCTGGGACCCCGAATCGTCAAAGGCAATTTTGATCCCGGATTTTTCGTTGAGCACTTTATCAAAGACATGGGGATCGCACTCAAAGAAGCTGAAGAGATCGGGCTGTCCTTGCCGGGCCTTGCCCTGGTGCAACAGCTCTATCTGGCGGTTAAAGCGCAGGGGCACGGCCGTTCAGGCACCCACGCTCTTTTTCTTGCGTTGGCATCGCTAAACGGCGGCGCATCACTACATTCCAAATAGAGATGCAGTTTCTTTTGAAAACCGGTTCAGTTAGTGATATAGAAAAACAGTCGTTTACAATCAGTAAACATTAGGCTTTGGAAGGAGTAAAAAATGGGCAAATTGTTATGGCAACCATCGGAAGAGAGGATCAAAAATTCCAATATTTACCGGTTTATGGGGGTCATCAACGAAAAATTCAACAAAGATTTTGAGGATTACAACCAGCTCTACCAATGGTCCATTGAAAATATCCCTGATTTCTGGGCATCCATGTGGGATTTTGCCCGGATTAAGGCCTCCAAACCTTATGAACAGGTGGTGGACGACCTCACCAAAATGCCCGGCGCCAAATGGTTCCAGGGTGCGAAACTTAATTTCGCAGAAAACCTTCTCCGCTACCGGGACGACCATGTGGCCTTCATTTTTAAAGGCGAAAGTCGCGATACCATTCAAATAACGTATGCGGAACTCTATAATGAAGTCTCGCAACTGGCGCAGTACCTCAAAGAGCTGGGTGTGGGTCCCAACGATCGCGTAGCGGGCTTCATGCCCAACATGCCCCAGACCATCATCGCCATGCTGGCGGCCACCAGCCTCGGAGCCGCCTGGTCCTCCTGCTCGCCGGATTTCGGCATCAAAGGGGTACTGGATCGCTTCGGCCAGATCAAACCCAAAGTGCTGTTTACCGCCGACGGATATCTCTTCAAAGGGAAAGAGTTGGATTCCCTGAGCCGGGTGGCGGATATATTGAAAGATCTCCCCTCCATTGAAAAAGTCATCGTGGTTCCCTATGTTAATGAGGACCCCGACATCAGCCATATCCCCAATGCCGCCGGCTACAATGAAATCAGGTCCAACCATAAACCGACGGAAATCCAGTTTGAACAACTTCCCGCCGATCATCCCCTCTACATCATGTTTACCTCGGGCACAACCGGCCTCCCCAAATGCATGGTCCAGAGCACAGGGGGCATCCTGATCCATCACATGAAAGAACTGATGCTCCATTCGGACCTGAAGCGTGAAGACAATATTTTTTATTTCACCACCTGCGGATGGATGATGTGGAACTGGCTCACGACCTCACTGAGTGTGGGCGCGACCCTGGTGCTCTTTGACGGGAATCCATTTTATCCCGATCCGGGCGCTTTGTGGAAGATGGCGCAGGACGAAAAAATCACCATTTTCGGCACCAGTGCGGGATATATAGCGGCGCTGCAGAACGCAGGGGTAAAACCGGGTAAGGAATACGATCTTTCTCCCCTGAAGGCCATTATGTCAACGGGCTCGCCCCTTTCCGAGGAAGGGTTCGAATTCATCTACGATGAGGTCAAGAGCGATCTGCAACTGGCCTCCATATCAGGGGGGTCGGATATCAATGGCTGTTTTGCCGGCGGTAACCCCATGGGTCCGGTCTATGCCGGTGAACTCCAGTGCCGGCAGCTGGCCATGAAGGTGGAAGCATTTGACCCTTACGGGAAACCGGTCATCAATGAACAGGGGGAACTGGTGTGTACGGCGCCCGCCCCCTGCATGCCCATCTATTTCTGGGACGACCCCAAGGGCGAGCGATATCATTCCGCCTACTTTGATGTGTATCCCAATATCTGGCGACACGGGGATTACATCGAAATCAATGACCGGGGGGGCGTGGTCATTTACGGGCGATCCGATGCCACCCTGAACCCCGGGGGCGTGCGGATCGGTACTGCCGAGATATACCGTCAGGTTGAACAGATCCCTGAAATC
>JABGPV010000528.1 GCA_018644785.1 Deltaproteobacteria bacterium
GTCGGTAATCACCAGATCAAATTGATCGGGCTGTTTTCGGAATAACGCCAGCGCATCCGTACTGCTGGTCGTGACTGTCACCTCATATCCCAGAGATTTGAGTAGCTGTTCGCCTAAATCTGCAAGCATGGGTTCATCATCAACAAAAAGTATCCGTTCGGTTCCGCCCGGAACAGGTCCTTCCGTCTCCCTTTCCTGCGCCCACTCTCTTTTAACGGCAGGTAAATATATATGGAAGGTGGATCCCTTTCCCGGTTCACTGTATGCGTAGATACCGCCGCCATGACTTTTTACAATACCATGAACCACCGAAAGGCCCAATCCGGTCCCTTTCCCCGGCGGCCTGGTTGTAAAAAAGGGTTCGAAAATCCGTTCCAGCACATGGGGTTTTATGCCACAACCCGTATCGGCAACGGTGATCTTTAAAAAAGGTCCCGGCTTCAGATCCGGATGTGTGGCCGTGAAGCCGGAATCCACTTCCGTGTCCATGAGGGCCACATCAAGTACGCCCCCCTTTTCTTCCATGGCATGGCCTGCATTGGTACACAGGTTCATCAATACCTGGTGGAATTGCGTTGAATCCCCCATTAGCAGCGAATCGCTCTGGATGTTCTGGGCAATTTCAATGGTTGACGGGAGGGAGGCTCGGAGAAATTCAAGGGCCTCTTTGACGACATATTTGGCCTGAAACGGCTTCTGTTCCTGCCCATCTTCCCGGCTGAAGGCCAAAATCTGTTCGACCAGGTCTCTGGCCCGCTTTCCGGCTTTATGCACCTGCTTCAAGTTGCTCTCCGCCGGAGAGCCCTTTTCTACGTCATCCATCGTCATTTCTGTAAAGCCGATGATGGAAAAAAGGATGTTGTTGAAATCATGGGCAATGCCGCCTGCCAGGGTGCCGATGGCCTCCATCTTTTCGGCCCGCTGGAGCTCGGCTTCTGCCTGCTTTCGATCGGTAATGTCACGCATGGAACCAACGATTTTTATGGGGTTACCCTGATCATCTTTTACCAGTGTGGCCGCAACGGAACAGGTACGCAGAGAGCCATTCTTATCTTTAAGTGTGATTTCATAATCATTGAGTGAATGTTTCCTAATAATGGTCTGAACAAATCTGTTCCTTTCTTCAGAATTGGGATAGATGTCATAAAGAGATTTCCCTATTAACTCTTTCCGGGTATATTGAGACACATTTTTGATTGAAGGACTGACTTCTGTAATCTCTCCTTCAATGCTTGCTTCATAATAAACATCCTGTATATTTTCAAATATCTGACGGTATCTATCATGGCTCTTCTTCAGCGCCTCTTCAGCATGCTTGCGTTCAATGATTTCAGCCTCTAATTGCGCTGTTCGTTCTTTGACCATGGATTCAAGACGTTCCCGGTAGTTTCGCAATTCCTTTTCGGTTTGTTTGCGTTTAAGTGCCAGTGCCACGGTGGCCGGAAGGGTTTTGAGGTGATGGCCTTCAGGATCTTTTATGATATAATCGTAGGCGCCTAATTTCATAGCTTCTACAGCAACTTCCTCATTACCGGTACCGGTTGTAACAATAACGGGAAGGTCTTTGAACTGATCAAACAGTTCAAAGGATGTCCCGTCTCCAAGCATATAATCTGAAATAATGACATGGAAGCTTACTGATTTCAAAATCTTTTTGGCTTCAGCAATGGACCCCGCAATGGTGTAATCGTAGGGCAGGTTTTCCTTCCTTGCAAACCTCTCAAAGGCCATCTGGTCGATCTTGTCATCCTCAACAAGGAGGAGTCGAATTCTTTTCTCTTCCATGATTTTCTCCTACTGTGGCTTAATCCGGCAGCTCACTCAACGTCCAATACAGGTCGATTGTTCTAACCACTTCCACAAACTTTATATAATCAACCGGCTTGAGCATATACCCGACAACGCCGAGATCAAAACTATCCACCTTGTCCTGTTCCGCTTTGGATGTGGTCAGGACCACCACCGGTATTCGCTTAAGCGTTTCATCCCTTTTGGCAATTTTCAGGAATTCAATACCATTCATTTTGGGCATGTTCAGATCCAGGAGAATGATGCCAGGTTTTTCATTCTCCGGGTTCCGCAGAAATGACAACGCTTCCTCGCCATTTTGCATAATATCCAGGCGATTGGTGACTTTGATTTCTTTCAAGGCCCGTTTCACCGTCATGGCATCCACTTGGTCGTCTTCAATTAGCAGGATCGGTTTTGAACTTCTCATTTTTCACCTCCTTGATTCTTAACCACGGAGACACAGCGGAT
>JABGPV010000529.1 GCA_018644785.1 Deltaproteobacteria bacterium
CCTCTCCTTCGTGTAAAAACGGGACCAAAAGGATGTTGCGGGGAGGCGCGTCTCCGAGGCCGGAGTTGACGGTAAAATAATCTTTCGGCACGTCGGTAACCAGCAAAGGCTTTTCGTCAACTGCGGCCTGTCCAATCAACCCTTCCCCGGCTTCAAAAACAGGGGCGGACTGTTTGCTCTTTTTGAAGGCGTAACTTCCTTCCATCCTGAGTCGGCTATTGTTACCCATCAGGTAAATTGCACCGACCTGCGCACCCAGATAACCCGCCAGAAAGGAGATGACACCCTGACTGAGGGCTGCGGGTCTTTTTTCGCCGCTCATCACGTCGTTGAGTTGCATAGCCCCGGATTTCAGCCAGTTTTGTCTTTGGCCTTCCTCTGTCATGTGGCGCAGGTTGTTTACCATATTGTTGAAACTTTTTCCCAATTTCCCGATTTCGTCCCTGGATTTGATTTGAATTTCCTGATCGAACCGTCCGCCGGCAACACGGTCGGCGCTTTTTGAAAGATCAAGGATCGGCCGGGCAATGCGCCTTGAGAGAAAAACGGCAAAGAAGAGGACCACAACACCGGTTGCAAGCAGAAGGACGATCACGATGGCGCGCAATTCGATGGCCGGCGCAAATGCTTCTTGCTCCTCAATCTCGGCAATAATGCCAAACGGCACTTCTCCAATGTGAATGGGGTAATGAACACCGAGGACTTTTTTACCGTTGGGACCCATGTAGACCAAAGCCTTTTTCTGGTGATCGACCGCCACTTTATCTTTTTCATATTTACGCCACGCCCTGGTTTGCACTGTATCGATCCGCTTTTTCAATATGGTTTTTTCTTTAGCATGGATTGAATTGGATCTCATCTTCAAGTCGGTGCCGACAAGATAAACCTCAGCACTCTTTTTGCCCGAATGGGAGAGTTCGTTCATGACGGAAGCGATCTGCCTTGCGTGAATCCCAATGGCCAAAAGACCTATCTTGTTTCCTTCGTCGTCAAGCATGTCCTTAACCACAAAACCGGTGGCTTGGTTGTTTAAAGGTCCGTAGATTTCAAAATCTGAAAAAGCGGATATTCCCGTCTTGAGCACTTTTTCGGCAGTCCGGGAAAACAGGGTATCCGAATACTTCCCTGAAAAAAGATTGGTTCCCAGATCGTCATTGCCAAAAGAGGAAAAAAGAACGTTTCCTTCAGAGTCAATGAGAAAAATATCGGAATACCCGTACGCGGTCTGAAAATTTCTCAGATCTCCACCCCGCTCATCATCAATTTCGAGCCAAGAAAAGCTTTCAACAAACTTCTCCGGCGATTGTCCGCTCGCATCATAAGCCTTTTTGAGTTCCTTCAGCAGTCGGATATTTTCTTTGTTTCGCGCCTGCATCCCGGCGTCAATCATCCATCTTTCGCTAAGAGACAATACTTTTTCCGCTTCAAACCGTGCGGTGGTGACCAGTAGATCATTGGCCGCCCGGATCAAACTGCTTTTGCTGTTCAGATAACTGATCAAGCTGACGGTCGTCACGGGAACCAGCGAAATCAGGAGAAACCAGAGCAGGAGTTTTCCCGTTAGGCCGCTTAGAAGCAGTTTGAAATTCCCGCGTTTCTTACTGCCGTCGGTTTGATTACTGTTCGAGACCATTTCAATTCCTTTTTACGTTGTGCAGCCGGGAGCGGCGCCCACATTAAAATATCTTTTTTGCTTCCTTAATCGCAAGATCGGTCGAGATATAATCATGTGGATCGTAAGACCTAATATTATTCCCGGTTTGTTTTAGGTGGGCCAACAATTCCTTTACAAATTCGTTGATCTCCTGTTCATTCCTTTTCGTGATATCCTCAAGATTATGATGAATTTTCCCTCCGGCGGAAAATTTCTTGAAATCCGGCGCCGAATAGGAAGACCCTTTAAACATGGTCCGTTTCAAAATAGCGAAATATTCCTCCCTGTTCGCAGGATCGGACTGCCACTTTACGGCCCGCAGCCAGCCGCGCAGGAATTTTTCAACATCGGTCGGATCATCCTTCAAAATGCGGTTTTGCACAACGATGCCTTCAGGTATGACGCCGGGGAAATCCGCAGAGGTAAACATAAGTTGCCCCGTACCATCGCCCACGACCTTTGAGGCCTCCGGATCATAGCTGACAATGGCGGAAACCACGTTGTTTCTAAAGGCTTTGTTCAACTTTGAAGTGTTGCTCACTTCGATCAGCTCCACATCCTTAATCTTCAGATGTGCATTTTGAAGCACCT
>JABGPV010000053.1 GCA_018644785.1 Deltaproteobacteria bacterium
TGCTGCTGATACTTTCGGGGTCTTTGGGATCGTGCTTATAAACCGTAAAATCCTCTTTTTCCTTATGGAATTTGTTAAGCCCGCCCCCCCAGGTTCCCAGCCATAAAATGTCGTCTTCCTGCTCGAATCCCCAAGCGGAATTGCTGCTTAAACTGTTTTTGTCCTTGTCCTGATGTCTGAAAGATTTCACTTCTTCTGTCCGGGTATTGAACTTCACAAGCCCGTCCTTGTGGGTTGTGAGCCACAAAATTGAGGGATCTATTAAATCCTGGGCAATATGGGTGATGAAGGAGGATGACACATTGTCATATGATTTGGTGTAGGTTTCGGATGATCTGTCAAAAATACTGAGCCTTCCGGTTGTTTCCCCAACCCAGAAGGTGCCGTTGCTGTCTTCCAAAAACGCATAGGGATGGTAGCCCTCGATGGGAATATGAGTGAATTTACCGGTTGTCTTATCATATTTATTTAATTTGCTTTTATCAGTCCCAATCCATACCACTCCATTTCTGTCTTCATAGATCGGGAGTACAGAGTTGCCTTTGAGGCTGTGGGGATTTTTAAGATCTTCCTTAAATGTGACAAATTTATGGGCGTCTGCATCATATTTAAAGAGCTTGCCGCCGGTAGTGGAAATGACCCAGATCACACCTTTCGGGTCTTCATAAACATATTTGGCATCATTTGTGGGTAATGTGTCCGGATTTTTGGGATCATGGATATGGAATTCGGATTGACCGGTTTCCGGATCAAAGAGGGTCATGCTCCCTTTGGTGTAATGGCATAACCAGAGTCGCCCTTTTTTATCCTTGCTGATGGAAGTTATTTTATCGTCTGCAATAATGCTGTGATTGTTTGGGTCATGGTAATACAGGATAAAGGTGTCTGAACCTCTTTCAAGTTTGTTAAGCCCTTTCTCTGTCCCGACCCAGATATTGCCGTCATCATCTTCCATAATGGCTAGAACATCATTGTGGCTGAGGCTGGCGGAATTTTCAGGATCATGTTCATACCGAAAGAAGGTCCCTGTTTTTTTGTTGAATCGGTTCAATCCATTTTTGGTCCCGACCCACAGGGTTCCGGAAGCGTCTTCATACAGGGTGTTGACAATATCGCTGGACAGGCTGTCGGCCATCTTGGGATCATGCATGAAGTGTTTAAATTCACCTTTGCGGGGATTAAACCGGTTGAGTCCGTTCTGTGTGGCGATCCACAAATATCCCTCGCCATCCTCAATAAGAGATTGGAATTGATTGACCGTGCCGATGGACTCATGGCTCAAGCTGTTGGCATCAGAAGGGTCGTGCTTGTATTGTGAAAATGTGTTTGTTTCTTTATCATACTTGTTCAAGCCGTCCATTGTCCCGATCCAGATATTTCCTTTTCGGTCCTCAATGACGGCTGTAACCGTGTTGTCGGAAAGCCCGGCGTTGGATCGGTTATAAATGGTTATATCCGATCCATTCCATTTGATCAGGCTCGTTTGAGAGGCAATCCAGAAAAATCCTTCCCGGTCTTGAATAAAGCCCGCGCCAATGGCACGGTTGAAACCGATATCAACATTTTCAAATTTGATTGTTTCATCAGCAAATATAAGAATTGAGTTGGACAATGCCCATGCAATCAAAAGAAATATAAAATAGAATGTTTTTCTAAATCTTGTATAATTTATAGGCCCATCCATTGATGCCCCCACTCATGGTAATTATTGATTACTGACCAGTGGAATTGACAATGATCAATTGTCAATCTTCTGTTCCAACGCTTTAACCTTGACCCTGAGTTCTTTGATCCTGAACTCCCGTCCCACAAAAACGTCATTCATCCGTTCAAGCTCCATTACTTTCTCTTCCAGTTCCGTTGTCTGCTCTTTGACAAGGGTTTCAAGGTGCCTTTGGTACATTTCTAATTCTGCTTGAGATTCTTTACGCTCGGTCACATCTCTAACAATGCTGGTGACACGAACAACCTCATCATTTTTCTTATGAAAAGTAGCGGTAATTTCCACTGGAAAGGTCTCGCCGGTTTTTCTTCTAAATAATTGCTCTGTGTGTAATACGTCCTTTCCCGCTGCCATGGCGTTTTCTAGTTTATTGCCAAGGTCCAAAAAATCATCCTTGTTCGAGTAGAGAAAAGCCGTATCTTTGCCAACACACTCACTGGGTTCGTAGCCGATGAGTCTAATGGAATCATTAACCCACTCAATCACCCTCTCCGGCATTTTTACTGACAAAACTGTATCCCACATGGAGTTGGTTAATTTTTCAAGATAGTCTCGGCTCGCCCTCAGCGCTTCATCTACCTGCTTCCGCTCGGTGATGTCGTAATTGACACCCACCATGCGGAAGGGTTTCCCATCGGGGTCTCGGAAAGTTTGAGAAGCCGCTTCAATGAAATGAATCGATCCGTCCGGCCACACGATGCGATAATTGCAGGCATATTCCCTCTCACCGCGCAGGGCCTCCTGAATCTCGGCATTGGCCCGTTCCAGGTCTTCGGGGAAGACCCTCTTTGTCCAGGCATCATAGGCACCGCCAAACTCCTCCTCCCGGATCCCGTACAGGCGGCACATCTGCTCATCCCAGATCAGCTCGTCAGAAACAATGTTCCAATCCCATATGCCGAGGTTCATGGTACGGGTCGCGAGCCGAATCCTCTCCCGGGATTCGGAGATCTGCTCCGCCATATTGTTGAATGTGAGAGAAAGCGTTCCCAGCTCTTCAAGAGAGCTGGTGGGAACCCGCTGCGTCAGATTCCCTTTCGAAAATTCCTCAGAAGCGCGGGAAAGGCGTTTGATGGGCGTTATCACCATGGCTGCCAGAATGCCGGCAACACCGAGGGAAATGACCAGGGCCAAGGCCATAACCATTGCGGTTTGACTGCTGCCCTTCGCCACCCCTCCCAGGAAGTATCCTTCGGGGAGAGCGGTCACCAGAATCCAATCCGAATGACCCCCGGTTTTGTTCTGGTAATGGGATGCCTGCGCCAGCCAACTCACCTTTGATAAAGGTTTGGCGGTAAGGACATCAAAGCGGAATTGAACCGCCTCGTTAAGCGATTTGGGTCCGCCCAGTATTTGGTAGAGCGTCCTGACCGCGTTTTGCACGACCGGATCTTTACTGTCGGTGGCAGGATGTGTTTGAATCCGATCGGTGGGGTGTGTACCTTCCAGGGAAGTGGCAACAAGGCGGCCTGAATGATCCATCAGAAAGGCCCGGCCCTGTTTTGCCATAGGGAGTTGTTTGAATAATTCGTTTATTATTTTCAAGTTCTCCGGATTGACGGTCTTCGGCGTTATCTGCATATGGTCGTCCAACTGCAGATTGATGTTCTCCGCGATTTCCTGAAGGAGACGACCGGCGAGCTTGTTCGCATCAGTTTCGGCGTTGCGCAAGACAAAAAAGGCTGTGGAACCGATCATCAGCAGCACCAGAAAAACGAATGGAAAGACAATGAGCATACGAATGGGTATGCCACGAACCACCTCACTTGAATCCGCATCGGTCTCATCTTTGCCGCTTTCCCAGACCCACTCTTTTTTTCCCAATACACGTTCCTTAACATGGTTGGGGATCTCAGCCCAGAACAGGCCAAACCTGCGGGCCAGGGGAAGGGCCACCAGCATGGCAAATGGTGCCAGGAGCCAGGTAACGGAGGTGGTGAAAAATAAGGCCGGGGTTATATTCCCGAACGAAATAGCCGATGTAAACTGGGGAGAACAGATATATCCCCACAATTGGGGTTCGATGCTCATGAATATTACAACGAAAAAGAGGTACCAGCCCCAGGTTCTGGCTTTTCTGAAATCGGGATCCCTGCCGATGAACTGGTAGGCCACCCAAAAGCAGGAGGGGTTGATAAAATAGCCAAAGATCCAGTCCCACAGGTACGCCGGCGGTACCCCTTCAATGAGGTCCGCAATCCCGTATGCGAAGGGAACGATAATAAGGGCGGGATAGCCAAACAGAAGGACACAGAGAAAAACAGATACATCCTTCAATGATTCAAAAGTCTGTGCACCAGGAACCAGGACAATAAATGACCCCATATAGCCGGTGCCGATGATCAGAAGAAATGTTAAAAGCATACTTTGTATTGCTTTTGAATCCCAGGTCTGCCGTTCCAGACCCACCCCCCAGCGCCCTCCCGGTCTGAATGTAATCCTGCCGAATGCGCAGATCATGAGAATGAAACCGAGGATGTAACCAAACCTCCCCCATATCTCAAGGAGGGGAAGTGGAATCTCGGAGAAAAAGGCTTCTATCAATTGGATGACTGTACCCATGGCCGACTTCCTGCAAAGATTCTGTATCCGGATGGATTCGGATCAGAAGTTAATGTTTGCTGCCAAAGCGAGTTGCCTTATGGCCTGCACTTTAAGGGAAGGTTGTTGATCTTGATAACCGCTGAAAACAATCACCTTAAGGTTTAAAAAATTTCATGATTTCCTCCTTGAAATAGTCAATGGTCAAGCCGACTTCGCCAAAGTGGCGCAAGCTACGACGGTTGAATCTTCAATTCCAACTCCTTAATCCTGTCTCTGAGCTCCTTGATCCTGAACTCCCGCCCCACAAAAAGGTCATTCATACGTTCCAGTTCGGCGTTTTTCTCTTCCAGTTCGGTTGTTCGCTCTTTGACCCGTTCCTCCAGGTGCTTTTGATGCTTTTCTAATTCTGCTTCCGCCTGCTTGAGTTTGGTGATGTTATGCAAAGTGACAAACACCTGATAGGGCTTGTTCTCTCCCGCCTTGAATTGAGGAATGGCATTGATGCTCAACCACGTGTAGTCTTTTTTGAGGGGGTTGAAGACTCCTGCGATCACGTCGTGTACAGGCTTCCCGGTCCGCAAGGCTTCCATCGAAGGATGTTGGTCACCTGGGAAATCTGAGCCATCTTCGCGAACTATCTTCCATTTCGGATCCATTGAGGTTCTGCCCATGAACTGGTCACGCGTCAACCCGAACATCTCAAGGGCAGCTGGATTGCTGTCAACCAGCACACCGTCGGCCTGTTGATAGAAGGCTCCCTGCATCATGTTTTCGAAAAGCGATCGGTACTTTTGTTCACTTTTCCTCAGCGTCTGCTCACCCTGCTTTCGCTCATTGATTTCATTTTTTAATTGCTTATTAGCTCTTTCGAGTTCGGTTGTCTGGTTTCTAAACTCTTCTGCCAAATGTTGTTGATACCCCTGAATCGTAAGATGCGTGGCAACACGTACCAGAACTTCTTTATATCGGAACGGTTTGGTGATGTAGTCCACACCGCCTGCTTCAAACCCCTTTACGATGTCTGTTAAATCGTTCAGGGCACTGATATAAATAACGGCAATATCACGGGTGTGCTCATCCGCCTTCAACTTCCGGCAAACCTCATAGCCGTCCATGCCGGGCATTTTCACATCAAGGAGAATTAGCTCCGGGGGGAGTGTGTCAACGATCATTAATGCCGTCTGACCATTTGGCGCGGCTCGGACTGAATAGCCTTCTTTAGTCAACATGGTCTCCAGCGTTTTAATGTTCTCCAGGTTATCATCAACCACGAGAATGTTACCTTTGGAACCACTCGTTTTTCTTATATCCATTATCCTTGCCCCTGCTCATGTTGTTTGCTCTCAAGTGCCTGGGAGGCCAGTTTCACAAGTTTGTCGTAATGATATTCCCTCACCAGTGTCTTCAAGGCCTCCGCCAGCCGGGCGTTTTCCGGGACAATCCGGTCGACAAATTCCATGCACAATTCTTGCTGGCCCCCCATGGCTGCCTGTTGCAGCCCGGTAAGCAGGTTGTGGGGAAGCCCTACCATATCTGCGGATGTTAATACGAACCCTGCGGCCGGGGTCGGTTCAATTTCTTCGGCGCTTTCGGCATATCGATAGCGTACCCCGAGATGTTGGGCCATGGCCTCGAAAATCTCCGCTTCCCTGAAAGGCTTTCGGATGAAGTCATCGGAACCGGCTTCCATTACCTCGTTACGCTGCTCTTTGAATACACTGGCGGTCAGTGCCACGATAACGGTCTCCTTTCCCCCTTCCATGTTCTTTATGCTTCGGGTGGCCGTAAGTCCGTCCATGACAGGCATGCGCCGGTCCATCCAGATATAATGCGGTTTCCATTCCTTGAATACGGTGATCGCTTCCTCCCCGTTCAAAGCTTCACGCACATCAAAGCCAACCGGTTCAAGGAGTTTCTTGAGCAACAGCCTGTTTTCCAGCTGATCTTCAACGATGAGAATGCGATAATCCGGCTGACCCGGCGCCAGCCCCATAACGGGACCGTGGGAGGGTTTTTCATTCTCCATCTTTTCAACCGATACGGTTTTCGCCAGGATCTCGATACGAAACAATGACCCTTTTCCGGGTTCACTTTCCACGGAAATCCCCCCGCCCATCAACTCGGCATACTGGCGGGTAATGGCCAGACCCAATCCGGTTCCCTTAACGTCAACACGTTGTAGCGCCTGCTCAAAGGGATTGAAAATCCTGTCCTGGTCCTCTTTGGAGATACCGATGCCGGTGTCTTTCACTTCACAGATCAGACGGACATGGTCTTTCTTGACTTCCGGCTTTGCATCCAGCCGGATTGTGATACCGCCCGTCTCCGTATACTGGATTGCATTGCTGATAAGATTAATCAGTATCTGGCGCACCTTGGCGGAATCGGCATGAATGTAACGGGGAAAATCGGAAGATTGATCCAGGGTCAACCGGAGGTTTTTCACTTCGGCGCGGTTGCGCATCATATGGATGGCGCTTCGGACAAGCTCGCCCAGATCAAAGGTTTCCCATTCAAGGGAGATGTAACCGGCTTCGATTCTTGCGATATCAATCACGTCATCAATCAGGGTTAATAAATGTTCAGCGCTGCGTATGATGATATCCAGGTCTTCCCGGTGCGAGGAAGTGTCTTCTGGATTTTTACGTATAATCTGGGTAAAACCGAGGATGGCATTGAGCGGCGTTCGAAGTTCATGGCTCATGTTGGCCAGGAAAATGCTTTTGGCGCGATTGGCGGCTTCGGCGGCATCTTTGGCATTTGCCAGTGCCTCTGTCCTGGCTGTAACCTTGAGTTCCAGGTCCTTTTTGCTCTCCTCCAGTTCAGAGTAAGTGGTTCGAAGGCGGTCTCCCATATCCACGAAGGAGCGAGCCAGGAGGCCGGTTTCATCCGGGCTCGCGCCCAGTTCACCCGCCTTTTTGACAAAGGCATCCGCTCGATCCAACCATTGACCGCGGCCAATTTCAAAATCTCTTATGGTCTGGGTGAGATGGCCGAGCGGGTAAACCAGGTTACGCTTGAGGACGAACAAAATGACAAAGAGCATGACCACCAGAGAGCCAAGACCCGACAGAAGGGTGAACCCCGCGTTCCGTAACGCCTTATCCCGCAGGAGCGACTTGGGATAGATTGTAATGAAATACCAATCGGGGCCCTCGATCCGGGTGACGGCCAGGAATTCATTGTCCTTATGGTTATCGATGACGGCGGGAAAGATCTTCGCGGCCCGGGCCCGTTCATAGATACGCAGAAGGTGCTCGTCGGCCGCGCTCTGTGCGGTGAGTTTGCCCTTTCCGGCGATGATCTCTTTCTTCATGTGGGGGTGCGCAATGATCCTGCCGTCGGTTTGCAGCAGTATGTTGTAAGTGCCGGACAGGGTCTCGTTGATGGTTCGCTCCACTAGATCATCGAGCAAGAGATCCGTGCCGACCAGACCGACCTGTTTCCCGTCGATGTCAAGGGGGGTTACATTGGAAACCATCCAGTTCCCATTTCGTTCATCGAATAAAACACCGGACCAGATGGGTCCGCGTTGTGGATTTTTCTCCTTTGTCGTGATCACCACCCATTCTTCCTCAGTCCACTCGACCTGGTCATCCATCATGAGCCCCCAGGGTGTTCCGGGCCAGCGGGACACACTTGTTTTCTCGAGGCTGGAGAAATAGAGATCATCAAAGGGTTTTCGCCAGGCGGGTCCATATTGATTGACCATGTCATAGCCGATGGCAAGCGCTTTTATGACTTCCGGTGTGGCTTCGGTCCTGGCACCGATCATCATGGTGGCCCAGACATCCCGGCGGCCCAACGGCATGTCTTTTCCATAATGGAGCTCAGGTTTCGATCGGTAGGTGCCATCTTCAGGGCGTTTTACCATATGTTCCTCGAACCACTCACCGGGGTCTTTGTCGCCCATCCGTTTGTAGCGCTCTTCGTACTCCTTCTGGAAACGAAGCTGGTAAGCATCAGACTCGAGGAACAGGGCGCTTTCCCTCAACCCGCGTTCACGGCTGTATTTCATGAGTTGTTCGCGGACAAGCGCTTCGGTCGAAGCCATTGAATAGAAGTAGTTGGCAACACTCACAAGGATCGTGACGATGACGATGAGGACAGCCAGACGCTGGGACACGGCCCGCGCAATGGGGCGTTTCACATCTAAGGACGAGTCTTCTGATTTTTTTGTCCGTTTTTCGGCCATAAAACCTCCAAATGAACCAAAAAAAAGACTCATACACGTTCGAATTTTTTTCGTTGTGTATGAGTCATTATTAAACCCATAGGACTGTCTCCAGTTAAATGAGGCACCAAGCACAGAGGAAGAGAAAAATTTTTTGAATGAAGACCTTTTTCCCCTAAATTATTTTTCCCTGAGTATTCATTTTTACTTTCACAATAGTCAATCCCGCGCATCGCGGGATCAACCGTCAAGCCGACTTCGCCAACGTGGCGTAAGCTACGACGGCTGAAACATCAATCCAAAGCCTCCCGAACCGTCTCTGCGATAGTTCGTCTGAGGATAGGCTTCATGACAAATGCCTTGACGCCCATCTCCTTCGCCTTCTCTTTTGAGACCGTTTTGCTGTGCCCGGTGCACAGGATAATCGGCATATCAGGCCTGATTTTCAGAAGTTCCCGGACCAGCTTGTCTCCCGTCATGTGGGGCATGGTCATGTCGGTAATCACCAGGTCAAATCTATCCGGTTCCGCCCGGAACAGCGCTAAGGCTTCGATGCTGCTTTGCCGGGTAACCACTTCGTATCCTAACCGCCCTAGCATCTGACGCCCAAGTTCTATGAGGATCTGCTCATCATCAACGAATAGAATACGCTCGCTTCCGGTGGGGAGAGGGCCTTCAGCCTCCTTTTCCTCCCTTTCCTTCTCTTGGATGTGGGGTAGATACACATGAAAGGTGGTTCCTGGGTCCGGCTGGCTGGAAACAGTGATTGTGCCCCCATGAACTTTGATAATGCCCATGGCTACGGACAACCCCAATCCTGTCCCCTCACCCGTATCTTTGGTGGTGAAGTAGGGGTCAAAGATCCGCTCCCTTACATCAGGATTCATGCCGTGTCCCGTGTCACTGACCGTCAGTCTAAGATAAGACCCTGCACCCATATCCAAATGCCTCGCTCCCTGAATTTCTTCTAATTTCACATTGGCAAGTTCAACCGTTAAAACACCCCCATCTTTCTGCATGGCATGCCCGGCATTGGTACAGAGATTCATGATCACCTGATGCATCTGGGTGGGGTCCGCGTTAACAATACCGGTTTCCTTGAGCAGGTTTTCCCGGATTTCAATGGTTGAGGGCAGCGTGGCCTTTAGTAGTCTCAGAACCTCATTGACAATATCTCTGATCTGTATGGGCCGCTGTTCTTTTTTGTGCTGGTGGCTTACGGTCAGGATCTGCTTAACCAGATCTGCTGCCCGACTGCTTGATTTTATCACCTGGTCCAGATCAGAAATGATGTCACTGTTTTCAGGCAATTTCATCCTTGCCAGTTCCGCATAGCCCAAAATGCCGCCAAGGATATTGTTGAAGTCATGGGCAATGCCACCTGCCAGGGTGCCGATGGCCTCCATTTTCTGGGCCTGCTGGAGCTGGGATTGAAGGGCTTCATTTTCTTCTCTGATTCTCTTATTTTCCAGCGCCCCCTTCACGGATGCACCCAGATGCCCCAGATGTTCTTTGATCACGTAGTCGGCCGCGCCCGCTTTCATACACGCCACGGCTGTCTCTTCGTTCATTGACCCTGTGACGATGATGAGCGGGATGGACGGGAAATGCTCTTTTACCAATTGGAGGGCTTCCATGCCGTTGAAGCGGGGCATCATGTAGTCAGAGAGGACAATGTCCGGTGAAAAATCTTCAAGTTCCTTCAAAAAGGCGTCTTTCTGGTCAACCCGTCTTGATGTATACACAATTCCGGCCTTCTGCAGTTCCCGTTCTACCAGTTCGGCATCTCTGGGAACATCTTCCAGAATCAAAATGCGCAGCTCTTTATCCATGAATTCCTCCTTAGTGCCCATCCACAAATGGCCAATTTGCCCGATTTCGGTGTCAAGCTCAAATTGTAATCCTCAAAATACTACAATGTATTCTTGCGGTTACAATTTGCGCCTTCCTTGAACTCGAACAAACTTTCTCATTTGTGGACGGACACTCCTTAACAATTCCAGATCAATTCTGTTTTCAATCCCATCAATCAAGAATCTGAAATCAAAGGGTTTCATTCAGCAAAACCCAGTAAAGTCCCAACTCGCTGATCGCATCAGTGAACTCATCAAAATCCACAGGTTTGACGATGTAGCTGTTAACGCCCAGCTTGTAACTTTCAACCACATCCTTTTCTTCCCGCGATGAAGTGAGCACCACCACCGGGATCGTTGCGGTCCTTTGATCCGATTTGATCCTGCGCAACACCTCCAAACCATCCACCTTGGGAAGTTTCAGGTCAAGGAGTATGACTTTTGGATGATCATTCATATCGCGCACAGCGTAATCGCCGGTACAGAACATGTAGTCCAATGCCTCAGCCCCATCCTCAAGTACCTGTACATTGTTGGCAAGGTTTTGCTTTTTTAGCGCCCGCAGCGCAAGCTCCACATCGCGCGGGTTGTCTTCTATCAGGATGATCTCCATTACTTTTCCGTTGGGCATTTTCTTGGGCTCCAGTTTAAAGTTTAAAGTTTAAAGTTTAAAGTTTGAAGTTTGGGGTTTATTTGTATTTCGTTCCCTTTATTTTGGATTTTCGGAGGTAATTCATCAATCCGGCAAGCATTCGACTGGTTTCAGTGGTCAAGCTAAATAGATGTTCAAATGCTTCGTCTTGGAGATAGCCCTGGTCCCGTGCCACATATAGTTGGCATCGAACTTCACCACATGAGCCCTTTGCCACTGAAAGAAATTGCGAAAATTCTTTTGTTCCACCACGTTCAAAACCTTCAGCGATGTTTGACATGATCGAAACAGCAGCTCTTCTGATTTGGTCTCGAAGCCCAAAGTCTTTGGAAAAGGGCCTCAGGTTTGAAACATCGTAAATCTGCCGTGTAAGCTCACGGGCTTTTTTCCAAGCCTCGATCTCTTCAAAAGCCTTGAATGTACCCATCTGTCCCCCTTAACACAACTTTAAACCTGAAACTTGAAACCTTAAACTTCAAACAATTGGTAATGTAAAGAAAAACGTCGCCCCTTCACCCTCTTTTGCCTCAGCCCAGACCCGCCCGTCATGACGATGAATAATCCGCTGGACAAGTGCAAGTCCGATGCCGGTACCTTCAAATTCCGCTGCACTGTGCAGCCGCTGAAACACGCGAAACAGCTTGTCCGAGTACGCCATGTCAAAGCCAACCCCACGGTCCTTAATCGAGTAGATGATCTCTTCTCCTTCGGTCTTACCGCCAAGTTCAATGACAGCGGTTTCTCCGGGTTTTGTGAATTTGATGGCGTTTGACAGCAGGTTCAAGAAAACTTCCCGGATCAGACCCGGATCCCCGTAAGCATGCGGAAGCTTGTGGATGTTCAACCGGGCAGTCTGTTCGGTGTCCGCGACCGTGAGCTTTTCGAATACGTCTTCCGCCAGTTGGGACATGTCCATATCCGACATGGTCATGGCCTTACGGCCTAAGCGGGAAAAGGCAAGAAGATCGTCAATGAGCTGTCCCATTTCCCGCGCACTATCCTGAATGACCTTTAACTGATGTTTTCCGCCATCGTCCAGCTTGTCCCAGTAATCTTCCACCACCATCCGGGCAAAACCGTCAATGGCCCGCAGCGGTGCCCGAAGGTCATGCGAAACAGAGTAGCTGAAACTTTCCAGCTCTTTGTTGGCATATTTTAACCGGCTGGTCGTGATCTTGAGCGTATGGTTACTGACCTGAAGATCCTCTAAGATATTCACAACGGCGGCGTTGAGTTTTTCCACTTCTGAAACGCGTTTTTCCAGTTCGGCCGTACGTTCAGTGACCCGGCGCTCAAGTTCTATATTCAGCCTGCGGATCTTTTCTTCCGCCTCCCTCTGTTCGGTGACATCCTGCCCTGAACTGAGGGTGCCGGTGACGGTGCCATCTTCATCCTTTAAAAAGGTGTTGTGCCAGAAGATAAGCCTCCGATTACCTCTCTTGGTGATGATTTCATTTTGAAAGTACTCAACCTGGTCAGTCTCTCCGGAAATCAATTTGCTATGAACAGCAAGGGCTTCTTCTTTCTGTTCTGATGGCAGGAAATTGTCAAACCAGTTCTTTCCAATGATTTCCGTTTCTCCATAACCCATAACATCACATCCGCGTCTGTTGATCAATACGGTCTTTCCCGACGCATCAAACCCCACAATCATGGCCTCCGAAACTGAGAGATACCTCTCGGTCATATCTCTTGACGCGTTAAGTTCCTCAGTTCTTTTTACCACCCGTTGCTCTAAATGGAGATTGGCGTCTCGAAGCTTCTCACGGGTGTGGGCCAGAGACCCCCGCATTGCATTAAATGTGCGTGTGAGGTCACCCAACTCATCATCGGTCATTACCGGAATGTCGTGGTCCAGCCTCCCTTCTGCAAATTCTTGTGCCGCCGTGGAGAGTGCGGAAACCGGCTCTGTCAGCCCCCTGGCGCGCGCCCGGGATATGAAAAAAGCGGTGAAAAGCATAACAGCGATAAGGCTGATCATGATCACTATTGCGATCTGACCCGCCCTTGCTGCCGCTGCGGATTCCTTGTGCATGATTTCGACGCAACGAGAGGAGAGCGCCGTTGTGATATGGATGACCATGTCAGAAATGGGCACTGTTTCCGTTGCCATGAGGTACTGCGCCATGTTCCATTTGTCAGACTTCCTTTGATGGATTACCTTGTCTGCCAGCTCTTTGAAGATTAGGGATTCCCGTTCAAACAGTCTAAACAAATTATTTTGTTGGGGTGAATGGTAGGTGCCCTGTATGTTTGCGTCAGCAACGGCGTTGCGCGCCAATCGTAAATTGTCCCGGAACTGATTTTCCTGATGGAAACTGCCTTCACCAATGATTTTTTCTAACACCAGGCGGGCCACCGAAAAATGTCGCTGTGCATCCAGAAGTCTGATAAGTTCCTCTTCTTGGAGTAATTCTTCCTCCATCTTTGCTTCTTGAACTGTTGAGGCTAAGATCGCATCAAGGGCGACCGCTACAGGTTCAGCCTCAAACAGATAAGCAACTCTCGCCGGTTCATTTCCCGGTGTTTGCGCAACACTCTTTACCCACCACTGAGATTCTTCCAATTCAGTGAGCTGTGGCAGGAGTTGATTTAACACATCCTCTATTCCATACCGCTTGAGAGCGTCCCGGCGGCCTGTCAAAGACTTCACGGCCGGTTTGATTTCGTTCTTCCAGGCGCTTTTCCATTCCCCCAGGAACCCTTCGTTATTCAAACTGACCCAGCCACGAAGGCCGGCAAGGGAATGCTGAACCCCGGTTAATACTTCCGATGAGGCTTGGGCTACGGGCTTCACCTCCTCAACCAGGACAACGATCTTTGAGCGGAGGTAGAGGGTGAAAGCCAATGCTATCAAAAGCATGACAAGGCCGATTGAGGCCAACAGGAGATGGGATTTAAGAAGTTTAAAGGCAAATCCCTTGCGCCCCCCCCTCATCTCCTCGTTGGAATCGATTCTTTTCATGCCCCGTCCCGTTTCAAATTTCATCTGCCACTGAGCGCGGTTGCTTTCATAAAACGTGCAAGTTGCTTCAACTGTTTTTCGAGAATCCCGGCCTGTTGATACACGTCTGACGGATATTTCCGGCCGAGATAGAAGACCTCCCTTGGCATTTTAGCAAGACCCAATTCCTTGTGAAGAAAATCAAGGCGTGCCACAATCAAAGTGGCCATATCAAAAACATCGCTGGATGTTATGCTTTTTTCATCAATCCGGGTTGAATCAATAACAAGCATCTCAAGACCCGCCATCTTGTATATGCGGGAGATAATCTCTAAACAGTCCAGAAGCCGGAAATAGACATGGAACGGGCTCTTTTCTTTTTCGAAGGCGGGGGCTTCCGGAATGCGTATTGCGCCGGGATATTGCGCGAGCTGGCGTGAGGCATAGCCGATGGCCAGGGTCAATTCCATGTATACGTCACTCGGGGAGAAGCGCCGTTCCAGGAGTTCGTTGATCTGCCGGTTTATGGCAAGGACGGCCCTGAACACATGGGAAGGCGTCTTGGGGGTGTCAGATGCCGGTTTCATATGAGCACTTTCAGGCGTTTTCAGTTCAGCAAGCACTTTGTGCATGGACCGGTGTGCCCCATTTACAAGGATCAGGACATTGGCCGGAAGAATCAACCGCCCGGGCAAAGGAGGCGCCTGTTCCTGCTGTCGAGCGATTTCAAAAGAGAGCCGGTTGGCCTTCTGAAACAGTGTTTTTGCCTGATAATAAACGTCATGTGGTGCGGCTTTGTGGATTTGGATATTCAGCGGTGTTGCCTTCGGTGCCCCCATGTGCAGCCTCAGGTTCTCCAGGTCTCTGTTCATCCGCTGAACCGCAAAAAAGACATCCGAGGGTGTGGCTTTCGGTGTCGCTCCGGGCGAATCGGTGGGTCCCGCACCCTGTGCAGGGTTGACCATAAAGAAAAAGAAAAGCAATAAGAGCTTGTAAAACCTATTTATCTTCATTTTCGCCTCCGAAGGTGATGCGTGAATCGTGAATCGTGAGCATGGGCAGACTCCAACAGTTCATTGAAAGATGAACAATCGAATATCGAACAACCGAGTCCCGAATTACGAATTTTTACCTTTGTTTTGTTTCGCGGTTTTCACACTTGCCACAAAAATTGAAATTAATTGATTACTTTCATCAATCAATGGCTCAAGTTTTGATGCCGGTTTTATCAGATTAGCCTTTCCTGCAATAAGCAGCCATATCTTTGTTTCACGGAGTTCTTTCAACGATATTTTCATTTTATGAATAAAATCGGCACGAGATTCCGCGTCCTGGGCTTCGCCATAATTGGGAGCCGGAGCAGTACCACATCTTATAAGTTGTCCGGCGATGTGATTTCCTGCTTTTGTTTTGGGGAGTGATTCTGCCACATAAATAATTCTGACGGCAAAATCAATGAGACGATCCTCAAGGTTAAATTCTTTCTTTTCCTTCGTCACTCGTCACTCCTTGATCGTCATTCGATTATTATTACACTGGCAACTTAGGGCCTCGGAAAAAAATAAATACACAATCTGGTCTTGTCCTTTGGCCCGTCTACTGCGTTGTATCCACCGGCACATATCCACAAATATGCACAGGCGGATACGCCTTGTATACGAACCAAAATACGGCGCCATCCTGCGCATTTATTTCTTGCCGAGACCCTTAAATGCCATTTTTCAGAAAGAACTTTCAGAACACAGCAAAAGTACCCAATGCCCAGTACCCCATTACTCCATCATTCCTTCATGTCACCCACAACCTCCAAAGCTACCCCATCCGTATCTTTTGTGCCCAGTATTTTTGTCTTTAACGTAACAACTTCATTGATCTTATAGACCGTTTTGTCAGCTTTGATACTGGCTTTCCGATTATTCCCCATATCAAGAACAAATGCATCGCCTAACAGGTGCCATCCATCACCGTAATAAACATTTTGAACGGGTTTGCTCAAGACCCTTCCCGTAACGGTCAACCTTTTATCCATAAGGTTTTTGTTGATAAAATCGTGAATTTTTCTCTTATCGTAATTCAATTGATCAAATGCTTTGTAGAGCGTATTTAAATCATTTGTTTCCATTGCTCTTGCAAGAATACTTTTTGGAATGTTTATTTGAGATTTATTGAAAACAACTTCTCTGATAGGATCATAACTGACGTCAGAGAGGGTCTCAAAACCGGTATATGGAAAATGCGCTGTCAACAGCGCTTTTGGAATGTTTACAAAGGCATCCGTGATAGCGAGAGAAATTTTCTTGCCCACATGATGATTTGCCACCAGTGGCAAATTAACGATTGGGCCAATCTTTGCGATGGTATTGAAAATCTTTCCATGTTTCATTTCGGCACTCCGCAAGCCAGTATCAAAGGTAGCGCCCGCATCAATTCTTTTTGCAGAAATCAAATCCGTTACATCTTCATGATTTCCTGCAAATATGACACTGCTGAAATATTTCACCGGATCGATTCCTCTTTTCGCAAAAAAGACCATTGGAAACCGATAACCTGATGTTGACTGTTCGTTGGTAAATGCAAATGATCTATGCTCCATCTCGGATAGTTTTGAAATTCCCGAGTCTTTATGAACAATGATACGCGAATAATAATAAGACCGCTTTTCTCCAAATTGGGTCACCTGAGCGGTGGCAAGATATTTTAATTCCGGATATCTTTTTTTGAGATGAACATACATGGCAGGGCCTATTAACGCAAATTGTACCTCATTGTTTACTAATTTATCCATCATGTCATCGTAAGAATCAGGGATCGTTAATTTGACCGGTTTTCCCAGATACTCCGATAAATAGTCCACAAAAGGACCGAAGCCTTCATTTATTGTTTTCTCATCATAGACAGACAGAATACCAAAATGATACACGCCATCCTGTGCCTGCACCGGGCAGGCCATAAAGAAAAACAAAACCAATAACAGCTTGTAAACCCTATTCATTTTCGCCTCCGTAGTAAAACGTGATGCGTGATGCGTGAGCATGGGTAGACGCCAACGCTCAATTGAAAGATGAACAATCGAATATCGAATAACCGAGTCCCGAATTACGAAGTTTTACTTTTATTTTGTTTCAATGAGACGATCCTCAAGGTTAAATTCCTTCTTTTCCTTCGTCATTCGATCATTATACAGGCAACCTAAATTTCCATTTTGCAGAAAGAACTTTCAGGACACGGCAATAGTACCCACTACCTAACCTTCACGAATCGGATCATCCGCCACCGGCATCATGCCCGCCTCTTCCAATTGCGCACGCAACTTCTTGATCGCCTTCTTCAGCCCCACCATGCGAATCTCCCGATCCGACATGAGATTAACGGTCTTCTGCAATTGAGCAGTACGCTCCTTGACCGTTTCTTCCAGACTCTCACGATTCTTTTCTAATTCCGCTGTTCGTTCCTTTACCATGGATTCAAGATGTTCCTGGTAGTTTCGCAATTCCTTTTCGGTTTGTTTGCGTTCAAGTGCAAGTTCCACGGTGGCCGGAAGGGTTTTGAGGTAATTACCATCAGGATCTTTGATGAGATAATCGTAGGCCCCGGACTTCATGGCTTTTACCGCAACCTTTTCGTTCCCTGTTCCGGTGACCATAATAAGCGGCGCGCCTTGTGTCTGATCAAAGATATCAAATGCCGTCCCATCACCTAACATGTAATCTGAGACCACAACATCGTACACCTGTGATCTTAGAGCTTCTTTCGCCTCGGATATTGAGCTGGCCACCATATAGTCGTAAGGCAGATCCTCGCTTTTGGCAAACCGCTCAAAGGCCATCTGGTCGATTTTGTCATCCTCAACAAGGAGGAGCCTGATCTTTTTTCCCTCCATCATTTTCTCCTCGCGTTTCACGCCTCACCAATGGGATCATCCGCCACGGGCGTCATACCCGCCCCTTCCAATTGCGCGCGCAACTTCTTGATCGCCTTTTTCAGCTCGGCCATGCGAATCTCACGACCGGACATGGCGTTGACAATACTTCGCAACTCGGCAGTGCGATCATGGACTCTCTCTTCCAGTTGCTCATGGTGCTGCTTCAGTGCTTCCTCGGCCCGCTTTCTCTTGGTTATGTCCTCTCCGGAACTCAAATGGCCGACGATCTTTCCCTGATCGTCCTTTAACACGGTATTGTGCCATGCCATCAGCCTTTCCTCTCCTTGGCGGGTCAAAACCGGGTTTTCATAGTATTCGGCACCGTCGATTTCACCGGAAAGGAGTTTTTTAGAAACCGGTATCATTTCCTCCCGTAAACGCTCTGGCAGAAAGTTCTCGAACCAGTTCTTTCCAAGAATCTCCTCTTCATCATACCCTAAAAGTTCACAACCCTTTTCATTGACAAGAATCACTTCTCCGCCGGTGTTGATGGCAATGAACATAACGGGGGAAAGATCCAGATATGTCTGGGCCCGGTCTCTTTCTTCTTTCAGTGCCGTCTCCGCCTGTCTGTGCTCAATGATCATTCTGAGTCGATCGGCAATTTCATCGATCAGGCGCCGTTCCTCTTTAGAAAAAGGCCCTTCATAAATCTCAGGTTTTTCCTCCAGATAAATGACCTCCAAAGTCCCTATTTGTTCTTTATGTACAAAGATGCCACTTGATTGTTTCCAGCTTGTTTCTTTGAAGTTTTCTGTTTGGTATTCTTTATCTGCCACAACAATTTGAGCGCATGTTATTTCCGGATACTGCCAGGCAGGCGGAATTATCTCAACAACTTCCTGAAAGATTTCATTTAACGAAAATCCTGGGTTTTCAACAAGTTTGGAGACGTAATAAAGGCAGTTCAGTTCCTTGACCCGTTCGTCGAGGTCATAGGTCTGTTTCACCAGGGCCTTTTCGGTTGATACCCAGCGCCTCCCGACCCATTGGGTAAACAGAGCACCGATGGTACCAACGACCAAGATGATAAACGACACAAGGATTGTAATTCTCCATACCGCCGGGCGAATCTCTGAGAGAACCGTCTCCCTGCTAAGGGCCAATCCCAGGCCCCATCCCGACTGCAACTGAACAAAGCTGGTCAGATAGTGCTTCCCATCCACGGGATCTACACAATCTTCAATCATCACTTTTGAACCATCATGTGGGCTTTTATGGAGAAATTTCGAAACGAGTGCGTGCTCAATATAACTGTTGCGGATTTCTTTTTGAAGCAGTTTAGTGTCGGTATGGGCGATTAGACGCCCTTTCTTATCCACGATAAAGCCAAGATCAAAGGTGCCGATCTCCTTCTTGTCAACGAGCTTTGAAAGGTTGGTGAGATAAAAGCCACCGCCAATAACCGCTGTGATATCTCCGGCTTTGTCCAGAACAGGGACAGCTATAACCAGCACCGGATTCCCGGCGGCGCTCATAAAACTATCGCTGACAACCGGCCTTTTCGTTCGAACGGCTTCTCTAAAGTAGGCCCTGTCTCTGAAATTACGTCTCTTTACTTTGCGTTGGGTCTTGAATGGATGGACAAGGTAAAGGTCTCCATTTGGCCTCAGGATAATAAGCGATGAGAATTTTTCACCCAGCGCCATGAGGTCCCGGAAAATTTGGCGTTTTTCAACTTCGATGTTTTCGGGGACGCCTCCTAAAGAAGGATCAATCTGATCAATATGAAATAGCTTTGAAAACACAGCCATTTTTGATACGAATTCAAGATCCCTTTGCGCCTCTTGAATTTCATGGTCGCACTGCGGGGCAAATTCAAGGGTTACGAATTCCTGCCTTTTCTTCCAATTATCCATGGTTGTTTTTTCAACAACATATCTTAATGTGGTGCCCACCAGTAAGATGGAAAACAGGGTCGTCAGGATAAAAGTCAGAATAATTCGTCTATGAATTCTAAGAGATGTCGATTGGGGCCATGTGGTTGTCATTTTTTCCCTCTCCTCAGTCACCTTAATGGAACAATCAGGAATCGAAAAAATACACATGTCTGCTAATCTGTTTCTTGTAGATTTGGTGCAAAATGGAATCAGAAAATCGGAGACGCGGGTCCTTTCATGAAAGAATTTTCTCAAATCCTTTGAAAATAGTCAATAATTCAAATACCGAGGCCCTTACGTTGGTGATGACGTCACGGTATTCCTGAGGGAACGCCCTTCTTTCAATCGGGAGATGTTGTCAGCCACCCCGCGACCCAGGGCATCAAAAGACTGTTCGGTGACGCCGGCAGTGTGAGGTGTAATCACGATACGCTCATGGTTGAGGAGCGGGTGCGTCGGAGAGGGTGGCTCGCTGTTCAGCACATCCAGCCCGGCGCCGGCGATGAGGCCCCCGTTTACGGCGGCCAGCAGATCTTCCTCGTCCACGATGGGCCCGCGGCTGATGTTGATGAGATAGGCGCTCGTTTTCATGCGTTCGAAAACAGAACGGTTGAGGCTCCCCCGGGTCTCGGGTGTGAGGGTAACGGCGGAGATTACAAAATCGGCCCGGGGCAGGAGGGAATCAAGCTTCTCCGGACCCGCCACCAGAGCAAGTCCCAGCTCCTGGGCCAGGCCTTTGGGGGAAGACATGTCGGTGGCCATGACCCTCATTCCCAAGGCCGTAAGACGTTTTGCCAGGGCCTTGCCTACGGCGCCAAGGCCGATGATGAGGGCGGTCCGATCGATGAGGGCCACGCCCCTGGGGCGCCCCCATTCCCCCCTGGTCAGGGTTTCCTGGGTCCTCTTGAACAGTCGGGCGCAGGCCATCATCAGAAACACCCCGCCTTCGGCCGTACATTCGGCGTGAACCGGCGCCTGGTTTCCGGGAACATTGGCCACCGGGATACCCCTGGCCGCTGCCGCACGGATGTCCACACCCTCCAGGCCCACACCGAACTGCTGGATCAGCTTCAGATCCGGGGCCGACGCGATGATCCGGGAGGTGACCCGGGTCATGGACGGAATCAGGACCTCGGCCCATGGGGCCTCTTTCTCCACCGCCGCCTGGCGGCAGGAGCGCACCTCATCCTGGGAAAGGAAACCCTGGAGGATCTCCATCATGGCCGGAAATATGTCATCACAAATGAAAACGCGCATTTATTTGCTCCTCCAAATCGTAAACACCAAATCCCGAGGACACGATCCTGAATTTTTCATCGTACCCATTTGGGTGTTAAATATGAATGGCATGGCCACATAGTGCCTGGGCCGCTTCCATGAGTGATTCGCTGAGTGTTGGGTGGGGATGCACTGTGCTTCCCAGCTGCCCGGCGGTGGCTTCCAGGGCAATCATACCCGTGGCGCCCGCCACCAGTTCGGTGACGTGCCCGCCCACCAGGTGTACCCCCAGAATCTTTTTGCTTTCTCTCTCGGCCACGATCTTGACAAAACCGCTGTTGTCGTCCATGGCCACCGCCTTGCCGTTTGCCGCAAAGGGGCATCTGGCGGTGATGACATCATGACCCTGTTCACGGGCCCGGGCTTCGGTAAGCCCGACGGAAGCCACTTCCGGATGAGCGTATGTACATCGCGGAATATCATTATAGTTGAGTGGTAGGGTGGTGTTGCCCGCGATGGTTTCAGCGGCGATGATGCCCTGGGCCGAGGCCACGTGTGCCAGTCCCATTTTGCCGTTCACATCGCCAATGGCATAAATATGGGGTGTATTGGTGCGCATCTTCTCGTTCACATCAATGGCGCCCCGGGAAACCATCACGCCAGCCTTGTTCAGGTCCAGCGACGCGCAGTTGGGGGTAAAACCAATGGCCACCAGCACCATATCCACTGTGATGGACTCGGTGTTATCATCCGATTTCAGTGTTACCGCCATACCCTCTTCTGCTGATGCCACCCTTTCCACAAGGGTCTCGGTCCTTATGGTGATGCCATTTCTTTTAAACTGCTTTTCCGCCTCGATGCTGATCTCAACATCTTCAAAGGGGAGGGCGTTTCCCATGGCTTCCACCATCGTTACACGACAGCCATAGCGGTTCCAG
>JABGPV010000530.1 GCA_018644785.1 Deltaproteobacteria bacterium
CCATCGGCTTTGATCATTTCACTGGCCCGGGAAAGGGATATCCCCATCTGTTTCGGGTCCGATGCGCACAATCCACAAGACGTGGGCAAGGACTTTCCCGCTGCTCTTCAGCTGGCCCGGGATGCGGGATATACGCACTATTTCAGGATCAGGAAACGGAAAAAGACCCTGGTTCCCCTTCCTGAAATGCTTTCTTATTCAACCCGAAAAACTTGAGTGTTAGGTTCTTGAAGAAAAGGTTGCATTTAAAAGCGGTTAAGAGTATTCTTAAGCGCACGATTAACAAACCTTTTTGAGGGATCATGTCATGGCAACGATTACCGCCAATCAACTGAAAACAAAAGGTGTATCAGCCCTGGCGACGATCATTGAGGATGATAAGGCCGCTATGATCACCGTCAGGGGCAAGAAACGATATGTCGTCATGGATTTTGAGACATACAATCACCTGCGAGAGTGTGAATTGGAAGCCGCAATCCTCGAAACCAGAAAAGAACTGGCTGAGGGAGACGTGTATAAAGATACCATCGATGAACATATCCGGCGCATCATCCATGAGCTATAATATTATTTTCACAAAAAGTTATACAAAACGCGCCGCGCGATTTATCAAGAAGCATCCGGATTTAACGGGTCAATATGAAAAAACCCTCAAACTGCTGCGATTGAACCCGAAACATCCTTCGTTGGAGCTTCATTCTCTGAAGGGAAAACTCACGGGTTTACATTCCGTTTCCGTCAATATCAGTTACCGAATTACCATTGAAATTCTTATTCGCAGTAAAACCATTATCCCCGTCTATATCGGCACCCATGACGAGGTTTATAGGTAAAGCATTCACCAGTCGGTGATAAGTTTTTCAATTTTATAATAATTTAAGAGGGGGTAGCTATGGATTGGAAGGCGTTTTGGAAGGTATTATTTTTGTCAGTACTGATCGCTCTGGTCTTTACCGGATGGCAAATGGCGACGGTTGAAGCGGATCCGACTCAGGCATCTGGAATCTCATCCGGTGATTCTGGCCCAAAAGCAGATCCGGGAAATCTCAACCTGATCCTGCTCAATAACCAGGGGTACAAAAAGAAACGAAAAGGACCGGTGGAATTTACCCATAAAAAGCATGTGTACCAATACAGACTTTTCTGTTGGGATTGTCATCATGATTACAAAGATGGTCAGAATGTCTGGGTGCCGTGGGGAGAGACAAAACGGTGCAATCAGTGCCATGACCCGAAGAGTAAAGAACATAACAAAATCATGCTTCAAAAGGCTTTTCACTACCAGTGCAAAGGATGTCACAAAGATCTGGCGAAAAAAAAGATGAAGACCGGCGCTTACCGTAAATGCGGGGGTTGCCACTTGAAGATGGAAAAGAAATAGGGCTTCAGATTTGAGAAAACCCTTACCATAGGTTGGAGGCCCCATCATGAATTCTTCGGACCCTCTTTTGAACGATAAAACGCTTATGGCCAGAACGCTGGAGATAACCATCCATGTGGGCCTTGTCATGCTGCTTCTGTTCTGGTGTTTCCGGATTGCCCAGCCGTTCATCCAGATTTTTATCTGGGGCATCATCATTGCCATTGCCATCTTCCCATGGTATCGTTGGCTGAATTCCGTCCTGGGTGAACGTAAAAAGCTGGCCGCAGCGCTGGTTACGCTGCTTCTTCTGGTCATCATCGTCGTTCCCTTCCTGATGTTTGCCGCTTCTCTTGTGGAAACGACCCAGAAGCTATCCGCTGGTTTTTCTGAAGGGTCTCTTCGTATCCCCATGCCACCGGAAAAGATCAAATCCTGGCCGGTCATCGGTCAAACGCTCCATAATTTCTGGCGCCTTTCCTCAGAGAATCTTACCGCTGCCGTGAGCCAGATCGCCCCCCATCTTAAAGCATTGGGTCTGTGGCTGCTGAACACGGCTGCCGGCGCCGGATTCGCAATGGTGAGTTTCGTGATTGCTATCCTCATTGCCGGTGTTCTGCTCGCAAATGGAGAGCGCGGCGTTCAAGTAGCTCAGGCCATTGCTGTTCGCCTCGCCGGTGACCGGGGGACAGACTTTGTGAAACTCTCGGAGGCGACCGTGCGAAGCGTGTCTCGGGGCATTCTGGGGGTAGCGCTCATACAGGCCATACTGGCGGGGCTGGGTTGTCTCGTGGCGGGTGTACCCGGGGCGGGTCTCTGGGCATTGCTGGTCCTGATTCTGGCGGTGATTCAGCTGCCCACCTTTAT
>JABGPV010000531.1 GCA_018644785.1 Deltaproteobacteria bacterium
GGCATCGCCAAGCACCACATCACGATTCGCGATATCGATGAAATGGTGAAACACTCCTGCTGGAGCCCCCGTTACCCGGGAAGGATCGGCGGCAAAGCGGCGGGATTGCTTCTGGCCTACCGAATCGTCCTGCCGCGGCTCACGGAGAGGGATCCTGAGCTGGACCGCTATCTTGCCATCCCTGAATCATATTATTTCAACTCGGGCATTTTTTCGGATTTTGTGGATTATAACGACCTCCATGAACTTCATACCCACAAATACAAGAGCCGGGACGATATCGAGGAAACCTATCAAAGAATTCCGGCCATCATGGAAAAAGCCGCCTTCCCGCCCGATATGGTGGACACATTTCGAAAATTCCTCGAAGAAGTGGGAGAGCACCCGCTTATTCTCCGTTCATCCAGCCTGCTGGAAGACAATGTGGGGCATGCTTTTTCGGGGAAATACGATTCTGTTTTTATTGCCAACCATGGGGAGCCGGAGGAACGGCTTGAGGAATTCATTCGGGGGTTGAAATCAGTGCTCATGAGCACTTTTGGACCCGCCCCCATCCTTTATCGCAGAAAGCGCGAACTGCTCGATTTCGACGAAAGGATGAGTGTCCTGGCCCAAAAAGTGGTGGGGCGCCGTTTCGGCAACTATTTTTTTCCTTTTGCAGCCGGCGTGGCCTTCTCTTTCAATGCTTACGCCTGGACTTCACGCATTAATCAGGATGACGGACTCATTCGACTCGTCTTCGGAATGGGAACACGGGCCGTGGACCGGGTGGGAGATGATTATCCCAGAATGATTCCGGTGAGCCATCCCCTGCTGAGGCCAGAGGTGGCGCCAAGGCAGATTCAGAAATACTCCCAGAAAACGGTGGATGTGTTCAATATGAAAACAGGGCGTCTGGAACCGGTTGCTTTCCTGGATCTGATGCGGGAGATTGATCACCCGGATCTGTTTTACGCCGTATCGGTGAATCAGGAAGGGAATCTGGCCGCCCCCATGTTTAAAGGCCAGACCATTGACCGGAACCGAAGCTGCCTCACATTTCACAATTTTCTGACCCAAACCCCTTTTCCGGGCGCCATGAAAAAGATCCTTGAAAAACTGGAAAAAGCCTACGGTCGACCGGTGGATGTGGAATTTGCCATTGACAATGACAAACTTTACCTTCTTCAGTGTCGGACCCTTTCCCTGAGGAAAAAGATGGAACCGGCAACCCTGCCGGAAGATATTTCCCGTGGCCGAATTCTTTTCACCAACAACCACGGTATCACCAACGGTCTTATCAAAGACATCGAATATGTGGTTTATGTGGATCCCCGGGCCTACAACCAGATCACCCGCTACGAGGAAAAAGTGGAGATCGGCCACGTTGTGGGTAACATCAACAGACGGCTGGAGGGAAAACGCTACGCCCTTTTCGGTCCGGGGCGATGGGGTAGTAACGACATCAACCTGGGTGTCAGGGTGGGATATGAAGATATCAACAACACGCTTACCTTAGGCGAGATTGCCTTTGAATCGGGCGATTCCACACCGGAAGTCTCTTATGGCACACACTTTTTCAACGACCTCGTGGAAGCGGACATTGTCCCCATCGCCATTTATCCGGATCAGAAGGGCACCTATATTGATGAAAGATTTCTACTGGAAGCCGCCAACCAGCTCCCCGCCACACTCCCGGATCATGCACAACACGCATCCGTGGTGCATCTGATCCATGTCCCAGCTTCAACGAACGGCCAACTGCTGCACATCCACCAGGACGGGAAGAATCAGGAGGGGATGGGATTTTTCGCTGGGGCGCTTTCACATCCGGCAAGATCATGAAAAGCGTGGTGAAAAACCAGGATGCTTTCTGACAGATTGATCATTAATTATATCTTTTTTTACGAAAAATATAAATTTTGAAATGATTGACAATATGCTCAAGATATGCTTATGGTGTGCCCTATTTTTTCTGATTAGATATTAGACAAGTGAAGCATTTATTATCAATACAATATTTTAAACAAAGGAGGAGATCATCATGAAATTGAACAGATCCATAAGTTTTATCCTGGGGTTGTTTCTGATGTTGGCAGCAGGGCCGGTTATGGCAAAGGACACCGTGGAGGTAGCCTTCATCGGTCCCCTTACCGGGGGCGTCTCCGCCATTGGTGTCGGGGGAAGGAACTCGGCTGACCTTGCGGTAAAGCTGAGAAACGCGGACC
>JABGPV010000532.1 GCA_018644785.1 Deltaproteobacteria bacterium
CAACGCACGGAACCTGGAAAGCAACCAGAATACCGGCAGTGGCCCAATTGAAAAACAGGGCCACCGGGATGCTTAAAATGCTTCTGAACAGGTTCCCGTAGACCGCTCCTTTTGGCAGTCCCCTGAAAATATTGTGGCTGCACAGATACAACCCATTGGTGAGGGCCATGAAGCCGTAGAGCGCCACGGGGTTGGAGGCGGCTGTAATGCCGAACCCCGTGCTTAGAATCAGGGTTTTGGCCACATAATCCAGAAGCGGAACGGAAAACCCCGTAAAGAGCAGTGAATCCGCCAAACGCTCCCATTTTACATAATCATTCCACCTGAGCAGGGGGGACCGCTTTATGCCGCCACCCCCCAGCACCGATTGAAGAATGTTCCTCAGACCCGTAATGCCGAACCAGATAAACGCTCCGAAGTAGGCCAGAAACCACCAGTCTTTGGTCAGAGCAAAGGTGGCGAAGGCCGGTACGAAACCGATAAAGATTTTCAGGATATTTTTAAGCCCCGTATTGAGATAGCGCCAGGAGAGTCGGCGGGCTTTTTTCCGGCTTCCGTTGGATGTGAGCGAAAAACCGTTGTCGGCATGTTTTTGAACGCCGCCCAGGGTGATCACGTTGCCCTTGTCTGTAAAACGGGTGGAGTCCTGTTCAATGACCCAGTCATGGGTCTTTCGGCTCCCCATGAATTCCATGGCGGGGATGCGGCGAATCCACCGGTAAAAAGTTTTTGTAAAAGGCGTGGGGCCGGTCTTCGGGTGAATGGTCCTGCGTTTCAGAACCCCAATGGCAATGGGAATTCGGTCACGCGGGGAGTCGGTACGGCCAGCGGAATTTTGGGCTCGGCGGGGCAATGTGTTTAAAATGGCCAGCCCCATACCATGCACCCGGGGGCTTCGACCGGTGGAGTCGCTCCCTATTCTTGCTTTTAAGGGAGACCCCCTGTAGAAATCTCGCAGGGTGGCAATATCGTGAAGGATGTTGTGAAATTTTTCGATTCGGCCCTTTTGTTGATCATCTTCGGATGATTTCAGCCCGGCAATAATGTCGCGCGTCAGCCTTTTCAACTGGATCACGTTGCCGCGGTTGATGGCCTGCTGAAGCCGGCTGATCCCGGCCACCGGATCCGTTTTTCCAGCCGCATAATCCTTGAGATTGAAAATTTCAAGGCGATTGATCATCCCTTCACAATCATAGAGCAGCTCCAGCACATCTTCCACTTGAAGATCGCTGAGATTCAAAGTGATGCGGTAACCCTGATGAAGTTTTGACAACCGGCAAATAACTTCCTTCGGCGAAAGCCTCAGCATGCCGGGAACTCCGGGTCCCTGTTGAGGGGTATAAGGATCACGGATTTGAGGGTTTTTTTCAGGCCGCAGGAACTGTTCCAGAATGGTATCGGAATCCATCTGATTCATGATTTGAACCAGCCGCGCAATCTTAAGGCGTTCCTCGTGCCGGGCTTTCGGATAGCGGTCCCGAAGGACTCCCACCCTGGCCGCCATGGGGGGGAGCATTTTGGCATAGGCGAATTCCGCCAGATGAACAAGGGAGGGCTGCCCCGTTCCCACAAAGGACAGAAATTCCGAAGTATCCAGAATCGGCACTTCGAGGCCCAGCGTTTTTTGAAGATTCGGCGCATGTATCGTGTTGAACGCTTGCAATACTTTCAAGACGTGATCTGTCTGGTAGCTGCAGACGTTTTTTCCTTCCGCCATGAGCTCTTTAACGGGGGGTTCTTCGAGGAAACACAAAAAGTCCTGTGCGTCGGAAAATCCCCTCGGCACCCACATGAGTTGGACGTAACGGTTGCGGAATCTGGTGTAAAACTCAATTCCGATCCGGATGTCGATCCCCATGATCTGGGCTGCCTCCAGGATCTCAACCGCAAACCTGGCCTCCAGGTAGTTATAATAGACCACCCGCAACCGGCGGATGCCTTTGATCCAGGCATCCATGATCAGGTGGCTGGAGGTTTTTCGGCCCTTGGTGTTGGCGTCATGGACATGGTCGTCAAAAGAGAGCTGGTTCCACTCCTCCGGCATTTCCAGAAGATGATACTGTCGAAGTTGTTTTCGAATAATACGGGGGTTCCCGGACACGCATGCCCTGAAATCATGGGCCAGTTCGAGCTGGCGCTGCTCATTGCCATGGGCTCTCACCAGCTCCTTCATGATCTGAAGCAGTACCCTTGCGGTGTTTTTGG
>JABGPV010000533.1 GCA_018644785.1 Deltaproteobacteria bacterium
TGGTAGGCTCATCGAACAAGGATTAGCGCTTCTGTCCAAATCGGGAGTTGATCTGGTATTCGTGCTCGGGCATCCAGAATACTATCCCCGCTATGGATTCAAACCAGCAGGGAATCTCGGGTTTGAGGCACCGTATCCCATACCGAATGAACATGCGGGCGCATGGATGGTTCAAGCGCTTCAGTCGGGAGTGATGGGTACTGTCAGCGGAAAGGTAATTTGCGCAGACGCATTAAATAAACCTGAACATTGGAGGGAATAATGCGAAATAAATTGCTACAAACGTTGTAAGGATCAGCCAGGAGTAAGCGGCCGCTATTAAACCTTTCGCACTTTGTCTTTCCAGTATCCGGCCCTCAGCTCCCGCTTCAGTATTTTTCCGTAATTGTTCTTTGGTAACGCGTCCACAAAATCGACTGATTTAGGCTTCTTATAGCTTGCAATATGATGCCGACAAAAAGAGATTAATTCCTCTTCAGTAATAGACATCCCCGGTAGGAGCGCCACAACCGCCTTTATGGCCTCGCCCCATTTGTCATCCGGAATCCCGATGACCGCCACTTCCCTTACGGCATCGTGCCGTATCAGGACCTCTTCGATTTCCCGGGGATAGATGTTCTCACCGCCACTGATAATCATATCTTTGGACCGATCCATAATGAACAGATATCCCTTTTCATCCATGTAACCCATATCACCGGTATGAAGCCATCCGTTTTTGAGTGCCCTGTTTGTAGCCTCCGGATTGCGCCAGTACCCCTTCATGACGAGGTCCGAACGGGTAACGATCTCTCCCGTCTCCCCCTGGGGGAGTTCCTTGCCATCTCCGTCAAAAATCCTTACTTCCACGTCGGTTCGCGGAAATCCTGCCGAGGAAAGCCTGTTCATCTGATGCGTGCTCCCTTCCGTCAGATGATCCCCATGGGGGAGATAGGTGATGGTCATGGGCGACTCCGCCTGCCCGAACAACTGGACCAGGCAAGGGCCCAGGTTTTCCATGGCCTGTTTCAAGTCTTCTGCCAGCATGGGGCCACCACCGTAATTGAGGGCACTGAGCGAAGTATGATCATATCTGTCCACGGCAGGGCTTTCCGCCATCAATTTTACCATGGTGGGGGCAGCAAACATATTGGTGACCCGGTATTCTTCAATGGTCTGAAAAATCAACTCAGGGTCGAACGATTTTGATGCCAGGATAACGCTGGTGGCGCCTTTTCCGATATTGGGCAACGCGTATATGCCGCTGCCATGGGAAAGGGGGGCAGCGTGCAGCACCACATCATCGGGTCCGAAGCCGGGGGCTATGTCGGCATAAAAATTCATGGAGGCCGCAACGAGATTGCGATGGGTCAACATGGCACCCTTGGGCATTCCGGTTGTTCCCGAGGTGTAAAAAAGCCATGCCAGATCGTCGGGCTGAACATCTGTATCTTCAAACTGATCCGCCTCCGCAGACAAGAGTTCCTCATAATCCAACAACTCACCTTGAACATCTGATAGGGAAATGAGGTGTTGGACATGGGGAATGCGATCCCTGATCCCCATAATGACTTGATTAAATTCAGGGGATAGAATCACGGCCTTCGCTTCGGAGTGATCGATGATGAAGGCATATTCGTTGGGGTGGAGCCTGAAGTTAATGGGTACTGCGCCACAGCCCGTTTTGAAACAAGCGAAAATGGACTCCAGGGTCTCAGGGTAATTGTATTGCAGTAGCGCTACCCGATCTTCCTTTTGAATGCCGAGTCTATTAAAAGCATTGGCCAGTTTGTTGACACGCATATTGAATTGAGCGTAGGTCAGTTTCTTTTGGCCATGCACTACTGCAAGGTTGTCTGGAAAAGTCCGTGCCGTCTTTGTCAGAAATTGACCGACATTCATGGATTCATTCTCCCTTTCGTATCACATAGATATGACGAAGGAACGCGTCTCGGCATTGAACCGCTCCGGGTTCCCCCAAAACGGAGTGTGCTCGACGCCCGGGTAGTGATAAAGGACAAAAATCCCGCAAACAAAACGAGGATTAAAATTTTTATCTGACGCAGAGATTGGCGAAAAAGACAGTTTTCGTTCGGGCACTATTTATGTTATCTTGTATTGGAATTGTTGCCAGTTGAGACCTGAAA
>JABGPV010000534.1 GCA_018644785.1 Deltaproteobacteria bacterium
TGAAACCTGAACAACATGGCCCCGCCACCCGGGGAAACCATATAGATTCGCTCGACGACACAGACTTTCTTACTTACCGCTGCTTCCTTCCGGATCTGACGGGGTTTATAAGTGCCTGTTACGTGAGGTCCATATCAACCCCAAAGTGTTGAAAACGCATCTCGAATCAGGGATCTCCAGAAGGATTTTCAACCCCGCATAAGCGGATTTCGGGTAAAGGGGCACCGCTAACTCCCCGTCTAGCGCGACCAAGGGCTTTCACTGAATGGTACTTGATTTTTATATGATGTCGACTCTTTCTTTCAATTCCTTTCCGACCTTGAAAAAAGGGAGTTTCTTCCGGCCAACATTGATAATTTCTCCTGTTTTGGGGTTTCGGCCCTTGTAACCGTCATAATCCTTTACCTTGAAACTGCCCAAGCCGCGGATTTCCACCCTCTCGCCGTTAATGAGGGCGTTTTCCATCTCTCCAAAGACCGTGTTAACCACTTCCTCAGCCTTCCTTAAGGGTAAATCTTTTTCTTTGGCCAAGGCTTCAATCAATTCTGACTTGTTCATCATTCCTCCCGGGTTACGCGTAGACAGTATCTTGTTCGGCCACCTGTCCCAAAACAAAAGACCGCTTAGGGGTTCTATGTAGCCTTTGGGTCACTAAATTACCACCTGAAACCGAAACACAAAGAAACAGCAGCCCCGCTGTTGCAACCGAATGGAAAAATAGAGGATCAGTCTTTGTAAGTCAAGGAAAAATCGATTAAAAATATTCCTGATCCTACACCTTCCACCATCGAAACTGTCAAAGAATGGCGCTTGCCGTTTACTTTTTCTCTGTATTGAGATATAAACCCCAAGAATTCTAGGGTGAATCATATAGCAAAACCGAATCATAAATCAACTCTGTTTTTTAAAAAATCAGAGTGGCGGAAAACCTGGCCCGAAGGATTGGAAACCGGGAGAAGACATACCGAAAAAAGGGTAAATCTTATGAGCGTTATCAATGTGATCACAATCGATGGCCCCGCGGGCTCCGGCAAGAGCACCATCAGCCGATTGCTTGCCGCTAGGATTGGCTATGCTTACCTGGACACCGGCGCCATGTACCGTGCCATTGCCCTTGCGGCAAAACGGAGGGGGATTTCGCTGGATAACCATATGGCATTAAAGCATTTGTGTGAAACTTTGGACCTGCATTTTGTGGCAGACCAGAACCCTCCCAGGTTGTTCATGGAAAATGAGGATATTTCGGAGGAGATTCGAAATCCAGAGATGGACATGCTTTCATCCACCGTATCCACAGTCAAAGAGGTTCGGGAGGCCATGTGCATCCTTCAACGAAAAATATCCTGCCATGTCAAAAAGGGGCTCGTTGCTGAGGGCAGGGATATGGGCACAGTGGTTTTCCCTGATGCAAGGTTCAAATTTCTGTTGACCGCTTCCCTTGAGGAAAGGGCTTCAAGACGACATCTGGAATTGCTGGCCCGTGGAAAAACAATGCAGAAAACCGATGTTATGGATAGCCTCAAAAAACGGGATAATCAGGATGAAAATCGAGCACTGGCTCCTTTGAAGCCCGCCCCCGACGCATTCATCCTCGATTCCACGGGGATGGGAGTCGAAGAGGTGGTGCAATGCATGATGAACCATATGGCCTCTATTTGAGGAAATAAGTTGAAATCCTGTTTTAGGTTTGGTAGTTAATGATCTGGATTATTTCGCTAAGGTAAACAGACCAGAGGGGGTCATCAGGTTAATGGAAAAGGCAACTGACTTCTCAACTCAAAACGAAATATTAAACGCCAAAGATGAAACTGAAACCCGGGACGATGATCAGGTAATCCATGAGGATGGACAAGGCACCGATGATGATCAGGACATGATGCCGCAAAATGATGACACCGCGGAGGAGATGGATGCTGACAACTTCATGCAAATGTATGAAGAAAGCTTGAAGAGCATTCAGGAAGGGGAGGTGGTCCCCGGTGAAATCGTTCAGGTGGATAAAGAGTATGTGCTGGTGGATATCGGCTACAAGTCCGAAGGCCAGATTTCCATTCATGAATTCC
>JABGPV010000535.1 GCA_018644785.1 Deltaproteobacteria bacterium
CAAACTGCCCCTGCAGATCCGTTATCAATGCATTCAGTATCTCACGATCTCTTTGGGTCAGCTTTCGATCCGGTGATCCCATATCTTTGAACTCACCACTCTTGACGATTTCAAGGTCAACACCAATTTTATTCATGAGTTCCTCAAGACGAACAAACTGAATAAAGACACCGATACTACCGATAATGGTCCCCGGATTGGACACGATTTTGGTTGCGGGCGCCGCCACATAATACCCGCCCGAGGCGGCGACAGAACCCATGGATGCGACGACCGGCTTTTGAGGAGCAATCTTCTGCACTTCGCGATAGATTTCCTGGGTTGCCCCCACCCCGCCGCCCGGGGAGTTGATCCGCAGGATGATGGCGCTGATGCCATCATCTTTGGCAAACGTTACCAGCTCTGATGAAATTTTTTTGGCGGAAGAAATCGTCCCGTTTATGGAAACAACACCGATCTTCTCTTCAAAGAGGCCTGTTGAGGATGGGTTGAAAAAATGAAGTACCAGAAGCAGGGCGCCCCCCAACACAATCGCCACAACCAGAAGGATGGTTAATACGATCAATAGTGGGCGGCTTTTTTTTGCCATGGCTACCGGGTCTGTTAACGTTTAAAATCAGTCTTTTTCAGAAGATGATTTTATATTGCCGCCTTCGTCTGAAATTTCTTCAACCTCTTGCGTTTTTTCCGGACCCAAATCATTCGGTACGGATTGACGTTCGAGGTTTATCATTTCTTCCCGCAACAGATCACCCAGGTTTGACGTGGCTTCTTTGCGGTTGTTGACATAACTTTTGAAAATCTCTTTTTCACTGGTCTGTTCCAGCTTACGAATGGAAAGGCCGATTTTCTTTTCACGGCGCGAAACATTGATGACCTTGGTCTGGATCACGTCGTCCAACTGGAATCGGGACAGAGGGTTCCCCCGTTTATCACCCGAAATTTCAGAAACATGGACCAGGCCCTCGATGCCTTCTTCCAGTTCGATAAACAACCCGAAATCGGTGATATTGGTCACGGTTCCCGTGACGCGTGTTCCGGGTTTATATTTTACGGGAATTTCATCCCAGGGATCGGACGTCAATTGTTTGATGCCCAGGGAAAAACGCTCATTTTCTTTGTCGATGTTGAGGACCACCGCCTGCACTTCCTGTCCCTTCTTATACATCTCCGAAGGATGTTTAATGCGTTTGATCCAGCTCATGTCAGAAATATGAACGAGGCCGTCTATCCCTTCATCAATGCCGATAAAGGTTCCAAAATCCGTGATGTTCTTGATTTTACCCTCGATAGTGGTGCCCACCGGATACTTTTCTTCGATGACATCCCAGGGGTTGGGCTCCACCTGTTTCATGCCCAGCGAAATACGTTTTCTCGAAACATCCATGTTCAGGACAATGGCACCGACCGTGTCCCCCACACCTAGAATCTGTGAAGGATGGCGAATTTTACGGGTCCATGACATCTCCGACACATGGATCAGCCCTTCAACACCCTGTTCCACTTCCACAAAAGCACCGTAATCCGTAAGGCTGACAACACGCCCGGCAATTTTTTCGCCAATGGGATAATTTTCTGCTACCTGGCTCCACGGGTCCGGTGCCAATTGTTTAATCCCCAGGGAAACCCGCTCCTTCTCCGGGTCAAAACTCAATACTTTAATTTCTATTTCATCCCCAACTCGATGCATTTCAGACGGGTGTCCCACACGGCCCCAGGACATATCCGTAATATGAACCAGGCCGTCAATACCACCGAGATCAATGAAGAGTCCGTAATCCGTAATATTTTTAACAACGCCTTTCAGGACGACCCCCTCCGCGATAATCCTGAGCGTTTCCTCTTTTAAGGTGGCACGTTCCGCTTCAAGTATGGCCCGACGAGACAAAACGATATTGCCTCGCCGTTTATTATATTTGACAATCTTGAACTCATGTTCCGTACCCACCAGGCTGTCCATATCCCGGATCGGCCTGAGGTCCACCTGCGACCCGGGCAGAAAAGCCTGAAGGCCGATATCTACT
>JABGPV010000536.1 GCA_018644785.1 Deltaproteobacteria bacterium
GGGAACCGTTGAAGAGGAAGCGGAACTGGCACTACAGAACCTGAAAATAATCCTGGAAGAGGCGGGTTCGTCCCTTCAGAACACATTGAAAATCACCGTTTACCTGCTTGACATGGAGGAGTTTCCCCGATTCAATGTCATCTACAGAAAATATTTCGGAGAGAATCTTCCGGCCAGAACCTGCATCCAAGTCGCCGGCCTGCCCTTTGAGATGCGGGTTGAGATCGATGCGATTGCCCACTTATAATCGGACTCACAATAAGAATCACCAGTGAACTTCATATCCGATCTTTCCTTTAACCTTCGCCCCCCGGCTTTCCTGACGGAGAAGTCCCCATGAAATGGATCAAACGCTTGTTATTCTTGCTTGTATTTCTGGCAACCGCCTATTTTGCCATCATGCTGCTTCTCCCGTACTTGAACGATTACCAGAAGGAAGGGGAGCTTACCCTGCCGGGCCTAAAAAAGGGTGTCACCGTCAAACGGGATGAAAAGGGGATGGCCTATATTTATGCGGAAAACCTCCATGACGCCATTTTGGCCCAGGGATTTGTTACCGCACAGGATCGATTGTTTCAGATGCAGTTGACCCGGCTTTTTGCTCAGGGACGAATCTCTGAACTGGCCGGAGAAAAGGGGAGAGCACTTGATATTCGCATGCGCACCATCGGGCTTCATCGCATCGCGAAAAAACAAGCAGCAATGCTGAACCGGCAGACCCGCGATTACTTCCAGTGGTATGTGGATGGGGTAAACGGTTTTATCAAACAATGTCCGAAGGATGTGCACCTGGAATTTAAGCTTGCAGGCATAGAACCTGAACCCTGGACCGTTACCGATTCACTTTCCATTTTATACTATATGGGCTTTTCCACCTCGGCCAATATCAAGACAGAGGTTGTTGCTCAGATGCTCATAGAGGCAGTGGGTCCTGACAAGGCCATGGAGATCATGCCCATAAACATCAATCCCGATGACCTCCCTTTTAAGAAACAGCCAGCACCACATGCCGCGAGGATTTCATACGGATTTCCTTTTTCCGATTATGAAAAGCTGTTGGCCTTCACAAACGATCGGCATCTACGGGTGGGCAGCAATAACTGGGCGGTTTCACCGGCCCTGTCTCCCAGTGGGAAACCGATTCTGGCGGGTGATCCCCATCTTGATACCAGAATCCTGCCTGGAGTGTGGTATCCCCTTGGCATGATAACCCCTGAAATCCGGTCCGTTGGCGCCAGTATTCCCGGGTTGCCGGGATTTGCCATCGGGCGAACATCTTATATTTCCGTAGCGATGACAAATAATTATGGCGACATGCAGGATCTGTATGTGGAAACCATTGACCCGAACCAGCCGGATCACTACCTGGAAGGGACGGCTTCCCACCCGTTTGAAATGATAGAAGAAAAACTCAAGATAAAAGACAAAAAGTCGCCCGGGGGATATCGCGAAGAAAACATCAAGATCAGGCTGACAAAAAGGGGACCCGTTGTATCAGAAGTCCTCAAAAGCCTCGAAACCGAAAAGGTGATCACATTGCGCTGGGCGCCTGTGGAAACCATGGGGGAAAACATTGGACTTGTCCAATTTCTAACGGCAAAATCGGTGCATGAAATGCATGAAGCCCTGAAAAATGTTCCCATGCTTTGTCTTAACTGGGTTTTTGCCGATTCATCGGGGGACATCGGATACCGGGCAAGCGGAAGAATCCCCATTCGTTCCAACAATGACGGTACGGTTCCCTACAGGGTGGTGGACGGTAATGACAACTGGCAAGGCTGGATTCCGCAATCTCGAATGCCCCACAGCACAAACCCTGAAAAGGGGTGGCTCGGAACCTGCAATCATAAAGTCGTCCCGCACGATTACCCCTATTACTACTCTTCCCATTTTTCACCTTCCTACCGGTACAGGAGATTGATGCAGTTGCTGAACAGTCCTGAACAGAAAAGTGTGGATGACCACTGGCAATATCAGCGGGACGAGAAAAATCTCCTGGCGGAAAAAATTGTGCCGATCATG
>JABGPV010000537.1 GCA_018644785.1 Deltaproteobacteria bacterium
CATGATCGGGCTGCCCTCTGAAGAAGATGACGATCTCCAAGATATTATTGATCTTGCAGAGCAAATCACGAAATTATCGGGTCAAAAAGGGCGGCGTGAAAACGTTAATGTCAGTGTTTCCACTTTTGTACCCAAGAGCCATACCCCTTTTATGTGGATGCCACAAATCACGCTGGAAGAAAGCCGGCGAAGAATAGACTTGATTCGACAAGGTCTCAGAAAAAGTCGTGTCCGGGTTAAATGGAATCAGCCGGAGTTAAGCTGGTTGGAAGGGGTCATGGCCAGGGGAGACAGAAAACTGAGTAACGTCATTATTGAGGCCTGGAAGCTTGGCGCAAGATTTGACGCATGGAGCGAGCATTTCAATATGGCGGTATGGAAATCAGCCTTTGAGCGCGCCCGCATTAAACCAGAGTTCTATCACAGGGGAAGGGAACTCCATGAGATTCTGCCCTGGGACCATATTCGATCCGGTGTGACAAAGGCTTTTCTTAAAAAAGAACGAAAAAAGGCGGCAGCGGAACAGTTTACGCCCGATTGCCGGGAAGATTGTTATGAATGTGGCGTATGCGACCACAAAAATATTGACCCCGTTCTTTTCAAGGACCTGTCATTTCAACCGAAAAAAGTTTCACCGGGCCAGCACGACGTCCAATCCGCCGGCAGGTTCCGTCTCACCTTTACAAAAATGGGAAACACCCGGCATCTCAGTCAACTGGAATTGGCACGGGTGTTGAACCGCGCTTTCAGGCGTGCCGGATTGAAACTGGCCTATTCCCAGGGGTTTCATCCCATGCCCAAGGCCTCATTTTTTTCAGCTTTGCCGGTGGGTACGGAAAGTTTTTCGGAATGGGTGGAAATTGAACTGACTGAACAGCTGGATGTGGAAAATCTCAAGGCTAAAATCAACCGACAACTGCCTGAGGGCATCCATATAACACGTATCAAGAGGGTTTCTTCTTCAGAAAAGAAACTTCGCCCTAAGGCCTCCAGATTTCTCATCACCCTCGTCGATACGACGTTCAGCGAAATGAACCTCATGAAATTTCTCCAATCAAAACATTTTGAGGTTGTCAAAATCAATAAAAAAGGGGAACATACCGTTGACGCTCGAAGCCTTGTGATGGCCATGAAGATTGTTTCGCCCAAAAAAATCGATCTGACCATCAGGCAAACCGATACATTGACCCTAAAACCGGCTGAAATTATAAAGGGCGTGTTTTCTTTGAGAGAAGATGATCTGCCCAATATGAGCATAGTGAAAACCGAACAGATCTTTCATTAAGGGCCTCGGGGAGCCATTCTATGTCCAGCGAACTGATCATCAATTCCAGACCTTATGAAACCAGGGTCGCTCTGGTTGAAAACGGCGTCGTTGTTGAACTGCACATTGAAAGAGACAGCGGCCGGGAGTTAATGGGGAACATCTATCGTGGGAGAGTCGTCCGTGTTCTGCCCGGCATGCAGGCGGCGTTTGTGGATATCAGTCTCGGAAGAACCGCTTTTCTTTACGTCTCCGATGTTTACAGGGATTTTTCAGATTTTGAGCAAATGATGCTTAACGCCAGCGAGGTTAATGAAACCCTGGATACTGATAAAATTGAGGACTCCCTTGAAAAGAAATCAGGCCGTAGTGGTTTCCAGATAGAAGACCTGCTCCACGAGGGGCAAAGCATTATGGTTCAGGTTTCAAAAGAACCTCTTGGAAACAAGGGGGCCCGTCTGACATCTCACGTATCATTGCCCGGAAGACATCTGGTGCTGATGCCCACCGTAGACCATATCGGGGTATCTCGAAAAATCGAAGACAGAGAAGAGCGCGAACGACTCAAAGGCATTATAAGAGAGATTAATCCCGGATCTTTTGGTTTCATTGTCAGGACGGTAGCGGAAAATACTTCCAAAGAAAAACTGGAAGCTGAAATGGATTTCTTGTTGAAGCTCTGGGGAAATATCAGGGGGAAAATGGAGAAAGGCAATAACCCCGGGCTTTTATACAAGGA
>JABGPV010000538.1 GCA_018644785.1 Deltaproteobacteria bacterium
CCAGCAGAATGCGGCCAACGCAGAGGAATCGGCGTCAGCTTCGGAAGAGATGAGCGCCCAGGCCGAAGAGATGAAGAGCTATGTAAGTGAGCTTGTTGCCATGGTGGGTGGAAAAACGGGAGATGGAAAAACGGCCCACACCCCCCCGGCGCGGAAGAAGGCTTCCATACTCAAAAGGCCGACCTTTGGAAAAACGAAAGCCCTTGCGGCTCCAGCCAGTAAAAAAGGAGATGCCCCGGAAGACGTTATCCCGCTGAACGACGACGACTTCTCGGATTTTTAAATCTTAAACATAGGTACCCAAGATGACAGGGCGCGGGCAGGATATTGAGGCCCGTTGCCCTGTTGTCAACATTAATAGAACCGTTCCCTGAATACGCGGCATAACCGAATCATTTCTTAAAACCGATGATGTCAAATCAAACCGTTTCAAGCGCTTTCGAAGAAAAAGCCGGGACCAAGAAAAGTGTCAGTGAAAAGGATACCCCCGTGGAACCGGGTCCGGCGGAGCACTTCTTGAACATCACAGCTCTGATCAGGAGTATTCAGCTTGCTGAAGGAAACATCGATTGTTTCAGGAGAGCAGGAAGATGCTGTGACCAAACAGATTGCAGCTGGCGCAGGTGCTGTTTGGGGACCTACAGAACTTCAATGGAGAAGGGGGAATAAGTTGAAAAAATCGTACTCTTGACCGATCCCGCAGGAAAAGATGAAAAACTGATGGACTGTCTTCGCACCTTATTTCCGGAATGCGACATTGAGACTCATCCAGGGCGACCGGAGACTTTTGGAGCGATTTGCTCAGCCGGGGAAAAGACAGCCGCCCAAAAAAAAGAGACGGAAATGGAGGTCATGATGAACAAAATTCTTGTCGTCGACAATGATGAAATGATCCGAATGCGGTATTCCGATGAGTTCGAGGAAGAAGGATACGATGTTTTGTCTATTGGGGATTGCACCCGCGCCCTGAAGGTGATTGAGAAAGAACGGCCCGATGTTATTGTGATGGAAACGAAACTGGGCGAACATAACGGTCTCGATCTTCTTCAGAATATCCGGGAAATGGACCACAATCCGCCGGTCATTTTGTGTACCGCGTATCTCGCCGACAAATACGATCCTAAATCCACCTTCGCCGACTCTTTTGTGCTCAAGAGCTTAAGGCTAAAGAATCTGAAACAAATGGTAAAATTGGTCTTTCAGGCCATTGATCCATTCAATGGAGGGACAGCGAAATGGCATCAAATTTTCGAATCTCCAAACATCAGAACAGCGAAAGTCTGCACCTGAAACTCATGGGCGATTTCGATAGCCGTTCTGCGCGGGAACTGCTCAATATTCTGAAAAAAAGATGTCGATCGGCCTCCAAAATTTTCATACATTGCAATTGTCTCAGCAAGATTGAGCCGATCGGCCGGGAAGTTTTTCACTCGAATCTCAATTCATTAACGGAAGAGTCCCTTTCTCTTTTGTTTACCGGGGAAAAGGCCAGGGAAATTGCACCTGAAGGAAGGCAGTGTCTTTAGTCGCAAAAAATCGTGTTGAACATAAGCAACCGGGGGATTTCCCGATGGCCATAAAACAAACATATGAAGAATTGGAACAAGAAATTATACAGCTAAAAAATAAAGCCGTTATGGGCAGGGCATTCATGCCTTTCGGCGAAGGCTAACCTGCAGGCATATAATCTGAATGGTTAGCCGAAGAGCCGGATGTCTGGGAAATCCGCTTGCCCGGTTCTGAGAGGGGCCGGGGAACAACCGAAGGTATGGCTGAGATATTGTGGCACCGCCGGGAAACCAGGCGGCAAACGGAGAAAACAAACCTCAGCCTGTAGCCATGGGAGGCCCCGGTCTACTCGACGTTCGAACCTGGCGCTGGTTCGATGTTGTGAGGGAATAGAAGCCCTCGCGGGTAAGGTTTAGTGAACCGCCCGGAAG
>JABGPV010000539.1 GCA_018644785.1 Deltaproteobacteria bacterium
AGTCGTAAAATTCAAATGTCAGTCTGTTTTCAGGCATTATAATCTTGTTTTATTCAATCTTTCCATTTTTTCCACTGAAGTTTTTGTAAGAAAATCGTTCCTGGGTTATCCCCTGGTAGTTCGGTTTGGCGAATCTTCGCCATATCAAATTTGCCCTGTTGGCGCTGGTTGCAACATTTCGATGGCCTCATCAATGGTCAAGGGAATTTGGTGGGGATCCTTACCATTCTCAAAAAGCCTCTGAAAAAGATGGGTTAAAATGGGCGGTTCCAGCCGGGCGGTTTGGAGAAGATCCCGATCCGTCAGGACGTCTCGGGGAGGCCCGTCGGCGACTACCTCCCCTTGATCGAGAATCACGACCCGCTTGGCGATGGCAGCCGCCACATTGACATCGTGGGTGACCATGAGCAGGGTGTAGCCATGATGACCGTTAAGGTGCCGGATGAGATCCACCAGATGATTTGCTGAAGCGGGATCAAGTCCGGCGGTGGGCTCATCGAGGAGTATCAGTGGCGGCCGCATGGCGATCAGCCCGGCCAGTCCCACTCTTTTCATCTCCCCGTGACTGAGGCGATGAATGGGGCGATGGGCCAGATGCGACACCTCCATCAAATCCATGGCGGTATCCACCAGCCGGTCGATCTCCGCGGGATCGAGCCCCAGGTTTTTTGGGCCGTAGGCGATGTCTTCGCGAACATGGGTGCAAAACAACTGGTCATTGGGATCCTGAAACAGGAAGGCCACATGGCGGAAAGCCTCTCTACGTGCCTTGCGATCCAGTGCCTTGTCGAATAATTTAACCTTGCCGCTGTCCGGAGGTAAAATTCCGGCGAACAATTTCATCAGGGTGGTTTTTCCGGACCCATTGGGGCCGCACAACACCACCACCTCCCCTTTTTGGACGGTCAAAGAGATGTTTTTTAGTGCTCGGTCCCCTCTATAGGAATAGGATACATCGTCACAAGAGAGTACCGTTGTCGAATCTTCAGAATAGATGGGCGTTACATCGCACTGATTAGGGCAGGAAGGGGATGGTTGGAATTTTTCCATGCTGTCTCCGTCGGGGATGGCATTCTCGCCTCGGGCCACCATGGCCTCTTGTATTCTTAGGGTCCGATCATAAGCTCTCAAAATGATTTGTGCCAGAATCATGGCTGTGGAGCGGCAGGTCATGGCATAGGTTTGGAATCCCCCTTTGATCCGGGCAACATCCCTCATTTTGAAAAACTCCTCAAACAACAAAAACGCATAACGGTATGATGTGGCCATCACTTCAATGAGGATGGCAGGCACGTGAAACCATTTGAGCGCTTCCAGCACCCGGGCAAACGGTGTGGTCAGAAAGATGGACGCCAGCCAGGCCATGTCGCACCCCACCCGGGCGGCTGCGGAAAGTCCCAGGTGCATACCCTCCCGGTAGACTTGAACCACACCGAAAGACCACACGGGCGTTGTGCCGAAACCCATTGAAAAGCCGAGAAAAACCACCAATGTGGCCCACGACGGGGCGATGAAAAAAAAGGCAAAATGTCGCAGGGAAATCCGAGACCACGCCGCCAACAGGAGACTGATGAAAAACAGCGTCGAAGATAGCCACAATTGCGCGACGATAATATTCAATCCAACGGCGACAGCCAGAAGTCCCAGTTTAAGTCTGGGATCCCACCGGTGTAATCCGTGACCGGCGGCGGTTCCCCTGCTCACATGGGCCAGCTCATCCGCATCGGCATGAATATCATGCATTAGTTCATGATTGCCCATGGCCTATGGATTCCTGTGAAGATCTTTTATGATGGTCGCATTTTCTCCGATCTCCCCAGAGAAGGTGCCACCATCTGCCGAGGATGAATCCGCATACTGCCCCAGCTGAAAGCAATAAAAGGTTCCACAGATCGCCCATCTCTTCAGTATTGATGTAGGGGTCCCTGACCGACAGTC
>JABGPV010000054.1:0-2510 GCA_018644785.1 Deltaproteobacteria bacterium
GGGAAGTATTTCAAGCCCCTGAATTCATCAAAAAGATGCTTGAAAAGGGCTTTTTGGGTGAAAAGACCCGGCAGGGGTTCTACAAAAAAAGCAAGGATGCTGACGGCAAGCGGGTGATCCTGTCCCTGGATTACAATACGCTCGAACACACCCCCCGGGAAAAGGTGAAAATGGCGTCTCTTGAGGCGGCCAAAAATGTATCCGGCGTGGGCAATAAAATTAAATCCCTCTACTACGCTAAAGATCAGGCAGGTGTATTCACTTTCAAGACGCTCAGTGAAACCCTCATCTATGCCGCTAACCGCATTCCTGAAATCGCGGACGACATCGTAAACGTGGACAACGCTCTGAAATGGGGATTTGCCAGGAAATTGGGTCCCTTTGAGGCTTGGGATGCCATCGGACTCGCAAAATCCGTGGCCAAAATGAAAGAAGCCGGTTATGAAATCCCCGCGTGGGTGACGGAGATGCTCGAGGGCGGCAAAGAAACGTTCTATAAGAAAGAGGCCGGTAACCTTTATTTCTACGATATTGGCTCCAAAGCGTACCAGGAAGTGCCGGTAAAACCCGGCATTATTCTCCTGTCCTCACTAAAAGAGCAGAACAAAATCGTTGAGGAAAATACGGGGGCGTCTCTCATTGACTTGGGCGACGGAGTGGCCTGTCTGGAATTCCACACCAAAATGAATGCCATGGGCGACGACATTGTCAGCATGGTTATGAAGTCAGTTGATATTATCAGCAGCGACTTTGAGGGCTTAGTCATTGCCAACCACGGCACGAACTTTTCCGCCGGCGCCAATCTGCCGCTGATCCTGTTTACAGCCCAGGAAGAGGAATGGGATGATCTGGAGTGGATGATAAAAGTGTTTCAGGATTCCCTTATGAAACTGAAATACCTAGACAAACCGGTCGTGGCGGCCCCGGCGGGCCTAGCTCTGGGGGGGGGGTGTGAAATTTGCCTGGCTTCCGACCGGGTGCGTTTTGCCGCAGAAACCTATATGGGCCTTGTGGAAGCGGGCGTGGGCCTGGTTCCGGCGGGCGGGGGCACCAAGGAGTTGTTTATTCGCAACACGGACCACCTCTTTGAAGTGAAAAGAGGCGGCTTGTATCCCAAGCAGATTGAACTGATGCCCTTTATCGCCAGAGCCTTTGAAACCATTGCCATGGCCAAAGTGGCTACCTCCGGACCGGAAGCCGTGCAAATGGGCCTCTTAAAAGATACGGACAAAATGACGGTGAACCGCGATTACCAGATCCAGGATGCCAAAAATACGGTGTTGGCCATGAATATGGAAGGGTACACGCCTTCAAGGCCGAGGGATGATCTGCGGGTTCCGGGGGAAAATACCTATGCCATGATCAAATTGGGTCTCTGGACCATGCATGAACAGAACTACATTACGGACCACGATGTGACCGTATCCAATAAAATCGGATATATCCTTTGCGGCGGCGCTGTCCAGGAAAACACGGTGGTCACCGAACAGTACCTCCTTGATTTGGAACGGGAAGCTTTTCTGAGCCTGCTGGGCGATCCCAACACCCAGGCCAGGATACAGCATATGCTGACTACCGGGAAACCGCTCAGGAACTAAATACTGTCCATAGAACTTTAATAAAGGATATTTAACGGCTGATAACTGATCAATGACAGGGGAGGACAATATGATGAAAGAAGCTGTAGTGGTTGCCGCCTGCAGGACGGCAGCGGGAAAGGCCCCTCGAGGAATATTGAAAAATACCCGTCCCGAGGCGATGGGCTGCGCTGTTTTGGAAGATTTAATGAAACGGGCCAATGATCTGGACCCGATGGTCATCGACGATGTGGTGATCGGGTGTACATTCCCCGAGTCCGTCCAGGGGTTGAACCTGGGCAGGGTCCTGGTTATGAGTATGGGGTGGCCGGACCGTATTCCCGGCATGACCGTCAACCGGTTCTGTTCTTCCGGTCTTCAGGCCATTGCCATTGCCGCCGAAAAAATCATGTGCGGATTTGCCGATGTGGTGGTTGCCGGCGGTGTTGAGAGCATGAGCCAGATCCCCATGGGGGGCAGCATGATGTACCCCAATCCCGCTTTGGTGGACACAAGACCGGAAGCCTTTACGGGTATGGGTTTGACGGCTGAAAATGTGGCGGAACGGTTCAATATCGGTCGGGATGAACAGGACGCGTTTGGTGCCAAAAGCCAGCAGAAAGCGGAAAAGGCCATTAAAGAAGGGCGTTTCAAAAGCCAGATCGTACCCATAAAAGTTAAAAAGCAGAAACAATTGCCCAATGGCAGGTTTGAATACGAAGCGTTTATTTTTGATCAGGACGAAGGGATGCGCCCGGGAACCACAAAAGAGGGCATCGGCAAAATCCCGGCAGCTTTCAAACCGGGTGGAAGCGTCACCGCCGGAAATTCTTCACAGACCAGTGATGCGGCGGCTGCAGTGTTGCTCATGAACAAGGAGAAGGCCAAGGAGTTGGGCCTTAAGCCCATGGCCACCTTCAGGTACCATGCGGT
>JABGPV010000054.1:2520-21785 GCA_018644785.1 Deltaproteobacteria bacterium
GCAGTGTTGCTCATGAACAAGGAGAAGGCCAAGGAGTTGGGCCTTAAGCCCATGGCCACCTTCAGGTACCATGCGGTGGAAGGATGCGACCCCGAAGTCATGGGGGTCGGTCCGGCGGTCGCCATTCCAAGGGCACTCAAGCTGGCCGGCATGGAGATGAGCCAGATTGACTTAATCGAATTGAACGAAGCCTTTGCAGCCCAGGCCATCTATTGCATCAATGAACTGGGCATTAACGAAGATATCACCAACGTCAACGGCGGCGCCATTGCTCTGGGGCACCCTCTGGGATGTACGGGGGCCAAACTGACCACCCAGTTGATCTATGAAATGCAGGAGCGAAAAGCCCGATGGGGGCTGGTCTCCATGTGTATCGGTTTTGGAATGGGTGCAGCCGGTCTCTTTGAGGTGGAAGATTATTAAATTGAGTGTTTAACGATCACTCTTATGGTGAAAGGAGTAAAAAAATGGCGGAAGAAAAGATTTTTGTCGGCGGAGAATTCCTGATTACGGAAGCAACCCCCGAAGAGGTGTTTACGCCTGAAGATTTCACGGAAGAACATCGTATGATTATGGATATGGCGAAGGATTTCCTGGAGAAAGAAATCAAACCCAACGTCAATCAATTGGAAGAAAAAGATCATGACCTCACCCTTTCCCTTCTGTCAAAAGCCGGGGAACTGGGTCTATTGGGAACGGATGTTCCGGAAGAATACGGCGGCATGGGGCTGGACAAGGTGAGCACCACGATCGTCACCGAGGCACTGGGTGTCGCCGGTTCCTTTGCCGTGGTCTATGGCGCCCATACGGGCATCGGAAGCCTGCCCATCGTCTACTTCGGCAGTGAAGAACAGAAGCAGAAATACCTGCCCAAACTGGCCAGCGGCGAATGGTGCGGCGCTTACTGCTTGACAGAACCAGGTGCGGGATCGGATGCGCTGAATGCCAGGACCAAGGCCGTCCTCTCCGAGGATGGAAAGAACTATATACTTAACGGTGAAAAGATGTTTATCACCAACGCGGGGTGGGCCAGCAGCTTCATTGTCTATGCCAAAGTGGATGGAGAACAGTTCACCGGTTTTATCGTCGAAAAGGATTTCAAGGGTGTCTCAACGGGCAAGGAAGAAAAGAAGATGGGAGCCCATGGCTCCTCCACGCGCCCCGTGATCCTGGAAGACGCGGAAGTTCCCGTGGAAAATGTTCTTTTTGAAATTGGTAAAGGCCACAAAATCGCCTTTAATATTTTAAACATCGGACGTTGGAAACTGGGTGCTGCTTCAGTGGGCGGCTGCAAGGGCTGCGTCACGGAATCGGTCAAGTACGCCAACGGCCGCATTCAATTTAAAGTGCCCATCAGTAGTTTCGGTCTCATCAAAACCAAACTGGCCGACATGGCGGTCAAGGGCTACATGAGTGACAGCGTCATGTACCGGCTGGCCGGCATGTTTGACGATAAACTGGGTACCCTGAGTGCAGAGGCCAAGAAAAGTGGCGAAGAAAATGCCAAAGCCATCGAAGAATATGCGGCGGAATGCTCCATCGCCAAGGTTTACGGTTCCGAGACCCTTGATTTCTGTGTGGACGAATATGTTCAGATCCTCGGCGGATACGGCTTTTGCGCGGAATACCCCGCAGAGCGCTATTACCGAGACTCCCGAATCAACCGAATCTGGGAAGGCACCAACGAAATCAACCGCATGCTGATCCCCGGCACCTTGTTGCAGCGGGCCATGAAAGGCCGCCTAAACCTGTTGCAGGAAGCGCAAGGCATTGCGGGCTTTCTCATGGGCTATTCGCCCCTTTCCGTACAATTACCCGATACCCCCCTTGCACTTCAGGAACACATGATTAGAATGGCCAAAAAGATCGCGCTGATGGTGGCCGGCGGCGCCGCAATGAAATTCCAGCAGAACCTGGCCAGAGAGCAGGAAGTGCTCGGCAAGGTGGCCGATATCATTATTGAGATATTTGCCATGGAAAGCGGTCTTTTAAGAACTCTCAAGATGATTGACAAAGAGGGAGAAGAAAAGGCAAAATATCAAATCGATGCCGTCAAAGTGTATGTAGACGAGGCGATTCCCAAAATTGAAAGCTGGGCCAAACAGATTATTGCCTATGTTGAAGAGGGCGACATGCTCCGAACACAGCTGGCAGGCATCAAGAAGCTGGCCCGTTATCAACCCATCGACGCCGTGAGTTTGAAACGGGAGATTGCAGACCGGATCATTGATTTGGAGGCCTATCCCTTCTAAACCTTCAAACCGCAATTTGACACGGAAAAGAGGGTCTGCGGGAGCAGATCCTCTTTTTTTGTCGGAACATAAATAGAGTAGAAACCTTATGAAAAATGAGATTATTAGCAATTTAAGAAATATCGGCATCAGTGCCCACATTGATTCGGGTAAAACCACTCTGACCGAAAGAATCCTGTTTTACACCGATCGAATCTTTGCCATACATGAAGTCAAAGGAAAAGACGGCGTGGGCGCCACCATGGACTCCATGGAACTGGAACGGGAGCGGGGCATCACCATCGCGTCTGCCGCTACCCATTGTGAGTGGAAGGGACACAAAATCAATATCATTGACACGCCCGGTCATGTGGATTTCACCATCGAGGTGGAGCGGGCTTTAAGGGTCATGGACGGCGCCATCCTCATCCTGTGTTCCGTGGGCGGGGTTCAGTCCCAATCCATCACCGTGGACCGGCAGATGAAGCGATACGAAGTCCCTCGAATCGCATTTATCAACAAGTGCGACCGGTCCGGGGCAGACCCCTATAAGGTTGTGGGCCAGCTTCGCGAGAAACTGAACCAGAACGCCGTTTTGATGCAGATCCCCATCGGTTTGGAATCCGATTTCAAAGGTGTGGTGGATCTGACTGCCATGAAGGCCCTCTACTTTGAAGGCCCGAACGGGGAAAAGATCAGGACAGATGATATTCCGGATCATCTCATGGAGGAAGCGCTGGCTCGAAGAGAAGAATTGCTGGATGCCGCCTCAATGTTTTCGGACGAATTGATGGAGGCCATATTTGAAGAGGCGGTCACCGAAGAACTGATTTTTGAAGCGGTGCGGAAGGGAACCATTTCGCGACTGCTGACCCCGGTGTTTCTGGGAAGCGCTTACAAGAATATCGGGGTTCAAACAGTACTGGACGCCATCAACCGGTATCTTCCCGACCCGGCGGACATTACCAATACGGCCCTTGATCTAGACCGGGATGAGGAAGAGGTGGCCCTTGAAACCGACCCCGAATTGCCCCTGGTTGCCATTGCTTTCAAACTGGAAGTGACCCCTTATGGTCAGTTGACGTACCTCAGGGTCTATCAGGGCGCCATTAAAAAAGGGGATGATCTGGTGATTACCCGGACCGGCAGGAAGCTCAAGGTGGGGCGTCTGGTTCGCATGCACGCGGATCAGATGGAGGATCTTACGTCGGCCCGTGCCGGCGATATTGTGGCGCTGTTCGGTGTTAACTGCTCGTCCGGAGATACCTTTACCGACGGTAAAATGAACGTTAGCATGAGCTCCATGTTTGTGCCGGAGCCGGTCATATCCATAAGCATCACCCCTGAAGACAACAAGAGCCAGAACAACATGAGCAAGGCCCTGGGCCGCTTTACCCGGGAAGACCCCACGTTTCGGTCCCATGTGGATCCTGAATCGAAGGAAACCATTATCTCCGGAATGGGGGAACTTCACCTGGAAGTCTATGTGGAAAGGATGAAGCGGGAATTTCAGGCCAGCGTGGTAACCGGCGTGCCCCAGGTGGCCTACCGGGAAGCCATCACATGCCATGCGCCCTTTGATTACATTCACAAAAAACAGACGGGTGGTTCAGGACAGTTCGGACGTGTTGCGGGATTCATGGAACCATCCGAGGGGGGTGAATATGAATTTGTAAACGCCATCAAGGGCGGGTCCATCCCCACCGAATACATTCCCGCCGTGGATAAGGGATTACAATCCTGCCTCATCAAAGGAAAGCTCATCGGGTTTCCGGTGCTGGGAATGAAAATTACCGTCAACGACGGCAAAAGCCACAGCGTGGATTCCTCTGAAATGGCCTTTACCCAGGCTGCCAAGGGCGCCTTCAAGCAGGCTTACATGAAAGCAAAGCCCGTGGTTTTAGAACCCATCATGAAGGTCTCAGTGGAAGGTCCATCCGAGTTTCAGGGCAATGTCATGGGTTCCATCAACCAGCGGCGTGGGATGATTATCAGCAACACGGAAGACGGCGCTGACTCCACCATAGAAGCGGAAGTCCCCCTGGCTGAAATGTTCGGTTACGCCACAACCCTCAGATCCCTGACCCAGGGAAAGGCCGAATTCACCATGGAATTTTCCAAATACGCCAAGCTTCCCGAATCCCTTTCAGAAGAGCTCGTAAATAACGCAAAGAAAAACTCAAAAGGAGGTGGGAAATCGTGAAAGATTTTATATCCGTCAGCCCGCTAAAAATTCTTGAACAATCATCACGCCGGGGCTTGGGGCCGGGAAACCTGGGGGTTTTGATTGCGCGTGCAGGCGTCGGCAAAACCGCCTGCCTGATTCATATCGCTCTGGACAGAATCTTTCGGGGGGAAAAACTGATCCATGTTTCTCTTGAAGAGGGTCCCGAAAAGGTAACGGCTTATTATAATGTCATCTATTATGATCTGCTGAAAGCCCTGAACCTGCCGGATGATGACGAGTACCGCATGCGCATCGATCGGAATCGTATGATCCTGGCTTACCTGAACCAGAGTTTTGAGCTGGGTCGTCTGGAAGCCAACTTGAAAAACCTGGCCGAACGGTTGGATTTCAGACCCAACACCATCATTATTGACGGCCTTGATTTTGAAAAAGCAGGAAGAGACATGCTTGAAGGCCTCAGAAAAACGGGCCGGGCTTTCGGGGCGGATATATGGCTGTCAGCACTTTCCCACCGCCACATTACCGAAACCAATGAACGGGGTATTCCCCACCCATGTGCTGCCATTGACGATCTGTTGAGCATCGTTATCCAACTGGTCCCCGAGCCATCCGGCGTTTTTCTGCGGCTGCTCAAAGACCATGACAAACCCGGGAATCCCGACATCAGCGTAAGGCTGGATCCCAATACCTTCCTGGCGTTGGATTAGAAAACAAAACGTAGGGGCAGGCCCCCGTGCCTGCCCGATAACAGGCCTACGTGCCTGCCGGACGAAATGAAAGTCAATTGTCAGGAATATCGAAAAAGTATGGCGCTGCTGGGGTTAAAACTGCGTCTGAAGGAAGCACCGGTCAACGCAAAAGAGCGTAAGGAAATCGAAAAACAGATTGCCGTCCTTGAAAAGGAGCTGGACCTGGATTAAGGTGTTAAAAGGTCTTGTGGCTGTCCAGCATCAAGGTTACGGGACCGTCGTTGATCAGATGAACGTCCATCATTTCCTGAAACATCCCCGTGGCAACCGTAAGCCCCTCTCGTTTCAGCAATTCCACGAAGTGTTCATATAAGTCTCTGGCGGGTTCCGGGGGTGCGGCTTTCACAAATGAAGGTCTGCGGCCTTTCCGGCAATCCCCCCAGAGGGTAAACTGCGAAACCACCAGGGCGGCGCCCTTTGTATCCAGAAGCGAAAGGTTCATGAAACCCTTTTCGTCAGAAAAAATTCTCAAATGTGAAATCTTGCCGGCCAGGTATTCGCAGTCTTTTAACGTATCATCCTGTCCCACGCCCAGCAGGATCAGCAATCCCGGACCGATCTGCCCCACCACGCGGTTCTTGACTTCCACCCTGGACTCTCTTACCCTCTGTACCACAGCTCTCATGACGTTATGATTCTCCTTGTTACAGCTAACTTCTAAATGGGTTCACGATCCTCCATGAAACCGTCACTGATTCTCATCAACCCCTGGATTTATGATTTTGCGGCCTACGATCTTTGGAGTAAGCCGCTGGGGCTTCTGTCTCTGGCAACGGATCTCAGGCGAAAGGGTTTTGACATCCACCTCATCGACTGCATGGATGTGGACCACCCCGCCATGATTGAACAGTCAACGCTCAAGCCGCCCACGAGGCGGCAATACGGCACCGGGAAATTCTGGCGTCAAATCGTCCCGAAACCAAACGCCCTTAAAGGAACCGATCGGCCCTACAGCCGTTACGGGCTGTTACCGGAGATCTTTGAGGAAGCCGTGAGGCGGGTCAAGAATCCTTCGGCCATCCTGGTGACGTCCCTTATGACCTACTGGTATCCCGGTGTTTTCGAAGCCATCCGGCGCTCCCGAAAAATACACCCGGAGGTTCCGGTCATTTTAGGTGGCGGTTATGCCAGGCTGTGCCGGGACCACGCCATCCGATACTCGGAAGCGGATCGGGTTGTTTCAGAGCAAGGCATTCCCGCCATATATGAGACCCTGAAAGATTACGGGATTTCCATTCCCAGTGAAATGCCGGATGAAACCAAACCCCATTATCCAGCCTTTGACCTGTTACGCAGGATCCATTACATCTGCCTCATGACATCCACCGGTTGTCCCTACCGGTGCCATTACTGCGCCAGCCACTTCCTTTTTCCCGAATTCATCCAGACCGATCCGGATGAAATTCTGGCGGAAATCCTTTTCTGGCACAAAAAATGGGGCATTCGGGATTTTGCTTTTTACGACGACGCATTGCTGGTGTCATCCAATACCCACACGGAGGTACTCCTTGAGCGTATTGCCCGCCTCAATCTTCATCTCAGATTTCATACCCCGAATGCCATCCATGTGAGGGAAATTACGAAACCCATTGCCGGGCTTCTTCATCAAACCGGGTTTCAAACCATTCGACTGGGCCTGGAGACGTCCGATGGCAGCAAACGCTGGGACCTGGACAAGAAGATATCAAAAGGCGATTTTTCCCATGCCATGGATCACCTGCGAAATGCCGGGTTTCATCCCAGGCAAATCGGTGCTTACATCATGATGGGATTGCCCGGGCAATCCCCGGATGCCGTGGCCGAAACCATCCATCATGCGGACCGCTGCGGCGCCATCCCCTACCTTTCAGAATATTCACCCATTCCCCATACCCGGCTCTGGGAAAAGGCGGTGGACACCTCATCCTATGATCTACCATCGGAGCCCTTGTTTCATAATAATTCGCTTCTCCCTTGCTGGGATGACACTCGGAAACGCCAAATCCCCCGTTTGAAACGGTTGGTTTCCCAAGTTCGGGAGAAGTACCGCTGAAAATCTCAAGCCCTGCTGCCGGATTCGCAACCGTAGAGAATTCGGATTCTCTCCTTTTCAACGTGTAAGAATCTATCGTAAGTAAAATGCTCCTTGACATTTTGCCGTTAATGCCTTACGTGTAAGTAAGATCACATGTTAAGTAAGGGGGCATTATGGCGTTAGCAACTCTCACCACCAAAGGACAAGTTACAATTCCAAAAATAATAAGGGAAGCTCTAAAATTAAACACCGGTGATAAAATTGAGATCATTGTTACAGAGAAAAGAGAGGCGATCATCAGGCCAGTTTCTAAAAAAGTAGATGACATTTTCTGCAAATTGCATAAACCAGGCAGAAAAGCTGTATCTCTTGAAGCTATGGGCGATGCGATTAGAAATCGAATGAGGGATAAATTCAAATGAAAGCCATAGATACAAATATCTTAATTCGGTTTTTAGTTGGCGATGACGAGCTGCAAGCAAAGAAAGTATATTCAATTTTCAAAAAGGCTGAATCAGAAAAAAAAGAACTATTTGTGCCGCTACTTGTAGTTTTAGAAATGATTTGGGTTTTAGAATCTGTCTATGATATCTCAAGGACAGAACTTTTAGACTCTATAAGTGACCTTTTATTGATGCCAATTTTTAAATTTGACCAGCAGTCAGCGTTACAACAACTGGTCCATTCCGCACAAGGGAATAAATATGATCTTTCTGATTTGTTAATTGCACATTCTGCTAAAGTAAATGGTTGCGAGGTTGTTATTACCTTTGATAAAAAAGCCTCAAAATTTAAATTATTCGAACTCGTTAAATAAATATCCCATTATTTCGATATACTGTATGTAGCAGCGGAGCGTCCGGAAGCGCGTTCCCACGCGGAGCATGGGAACGAGACAAAAAACCGCTAAAGCAATCCCTTCTCCTTCAAAACCGTCATGGAGCGATGACCGATGCTTGTGACCTGGCTCAAAGCCCGGGTAAGATGCGCCACCGATTCAGGGGCCACACCCGAGTCGATCATGACAACAGCTTTGCCGATGCTTTTTTCAATCTCATCCCATGATTCGTCTCCCGAAAGGTTTCTTGCCAACTGAATTTCCTGCCGCATCATCTCGATATTCATCCTGATTACTTTTTGCGCCCCCTCTTTTTCGGGAAAAGGCAGCCCGGTCAGCAGTTGGAGAGACTGAGACGCGCAGATAAGGCTGGTTTTGACCTTTTCACTCTGGGAAAAGGCCATAATGGCCTGACTTGTTTCCATAAAAAACTTCTCCTTTATATTATGAAATAATCCTTGTCCGATTATATGTGTTGTTGGAATGTGCCGATGCCATTCTTTGTACAGGATAGGGGGAAATTTGTCACACATTTCCTTGCATGCCCTGAAAAGCCAATAATTTTATTGACATGGCCATAAACCTATGCTAGCTACTGTAATTTTTTTCATTATCGTGGGGTTCTGTTATGAAAACGGGAACAATCCTGAGTAAAGAAGAGATTATCCAACATATTCAGGAAATTGCAGATCAGATCATCGCGAAATACGGCTCCGACAAAGAAATTATCCTCATCGGCATTCGCACGGGCGGCGCCTTCCTGGCGGCACGGCTTCAGAAAGCCCTGGCCGAATCAGGTGCTCCGACCCCGCCCTTGGGGATTCTGGATATTACCCTTTACCGGGATGACTGGACAAAGATCGGTTCCGTCCCCATCGTGGGGAAAACTGAACTGCCCTTTTCCATTGACGATAAACGGTTGATTCTGGTCGATGATGTGCTTTACACGGGAAGAACCGTCCGTGCCGCCATGGATGCCCTGATGGATTACGGTCGCCCCAAAAAGATTGAACTGGCCATTCTGGCAGACCGGGGAGCGGACTACCGGGAGCTTCCCATTGCGCCGGACTACACGGGCGGTACATGGACCACATCCGCGGAAGAAACCATCAACGTGTATCTGGAGGAAGAGGGTTTTGAGGATTATGTGGCCATCGAAAAGAAAAAGGCCGCGTAAATGATACCCCTTCCACCGAACATTTTAAGGAGATTCCCATGCCCATCACGGTTTCCGTAAAAACGACTGCACGGGTTGAACTGGTGGATGTCACTCACCTGGTGCGGCAGGAAGTCGAAAAAGCAGGTGTCAAGGACGGGCTTTGCGTGGCTTATGTCCCTCACACCACCTCGGGCATCACCATCAATGAAGGGGCTGACCCGGCGGTCTGTTCCGACATCATCAAAAAGCTGAAACAGTTGGTGCCGCCCCATGACGGGTACCAACACATGGAAGGAAATTCCGACAGCCACATCAAGGCATCCATCATGGGCAGCTCGGTGACGGTGCTGGTGGAAGGGGGGCGTCTGGCCCTGGGCACCTGGCAGAAAATCTTCTATTGTGAATTTGATGGCCCCCGATCCCGCAAGTTTTTTGTTAAAATGGTCAATTGCTAGCGCTGTGGGGGATCCTGGAATTTCAGATCCTCTTTTCGATGTCTGAAAATCTTACCTTCAATCATGTAGATTACCTCTTCGGAAATGTTGGTTGCATGATCCGCAATTCGCTCCAGATGGCGCGCAATCAATAACAGGTTAAGCAGATATGCCACCCGATCCGGCTGCTGTTTGATCGCTATCTTGACTTCGTCATAAATCACGTGATTCATGCGTTCAGATCCTTATCCTGATACTGATAGCGGAGACGGAAGTCTCCCTTCATCTGTATTTTTTCCACCCATTTTGGTATTTTGGCCCAGGTTTTGGATTCCTTTTTCAACCAGTTTATTGATTAAGACATCGACCTCCGCAGCATAAGATGGCGCAGTACTGACACTGAAAAACAGCGTGGCCATCAAGCAAAAAGGCAATGCAATATTTTTTCATCTTGGGTCTTTTTCCTTTCACGCAAAATTTGTAAAATGATGATGACTCCCTCCCCGAAGGAAAAATAGATGAATGCTACCCACCCAAAAAAGAAAAGCCGCAACCCGTTAGGATTGCGGCTATTTCTCAAAAATGGTGCCGAAGGCGAGATAAGAAATGAAAACGTAAATATTTGAAATCATTATAATAAGTTTTTCAAGGGCGCTCGTATTTTGCACTAATCTGCACCCTATGGGCGCCCTTTTCGTGTGCTTTTCAATGCCAATAGAAGAACTGGAAAACAGTCTAAGAAACGAAAATCGATTTGGCTATCTATGGTGGATATGACTCCTAATCTTTACGTTTGGGCTGCGTGACGTATGTTGGAGATAACGCAGGTTTTTCCAAAAAAATAGGAACCACAATATATGGTATGACCGCCCAATATTTGGAAAAGCGATGTTGACGGGCTTGAGAACCGATTAGTGAGCCGAGGACTTACTCCCCCACAACGGAAGGCTGCCTGAGGTATTGTTAGGTGTACCACGCTCTATATCGAAGGAAAAACTTTAACAATTTAGGAAGCAACGGGGGCCATTCTTTTGGTTCTCTAGGAACGGGCGTTGTCAGTTGTCTGTGGATATTCCAAATACACAAAAGTTGAATCATAGCAGGGCGGGTGACTTCTTAATTGCTGTCTCCCTTGAGCGTAAACTTGCCGGCCGTCGTGGTGGATGCCGCATAGGCATCGCTTGCCCCGAAGAAACTCCTGATGGCAGGCTTTTTGTAGGCAAGATAACCCGCGACAACCACCGTTGCTGCCACTGAAGATCGCTTGATCGCCTTCCTGCAGAAATCCCTCTTGTTTACGGAAACGGCCTCTGATTTATCAAATTCATTCATTGTCCTCTGCCCCCTGATCACTACCCCCTGACCACTTCCTTTACGGCTCCACAATACTCACCGTCGGTGGAGACAGTTCAAAGTAGTAGGTTGAAACCGTATCCGCTGTTCCCTTCAATAAAAACGTTTGGCTGATGGTGAACCTCAGGGTCGGCTGGTAGTCTGTTGATGTATCAACGGTAATGGGGGTGATATCGAACGTCTGTGTAACATCCGCATCAAGCGCCCCCCAATCACTGATTCTGAATGTAAACACGGTCTGGCTACCGGGGTCATTTGATGGATCACTGGCAACATTGCTTGCACCCCCAAACGTTGCGGCAGTTGTATAATAGGCCGTCCCGCTGTAAGTCAGCGTGCCCGTTACGGGAAGTGAATTTCTGAAGGTCACCTCTATCTGGTTATAGGTCCCCGCAGGCAAAGAGATGTTGCTGATCCCGGGAAACGTCCCGCCATTCACAAGATCAAGCTCTGCCGTCCCTGAAAAGATCGTAACCCAGGAGGCCCCGCTGTTGCCCATCCTTATCTTTGTAACCGTCACTTTAAAGTCTCTGAACGCAGACGAAACGCTGGTACTGGTCGCCAGTGTGGTTGAGGCCAGGGAAACTGTGACCTGAAGGGTATCGGATCCCAGGTCCGTACCCCCGCTGTTCCAGGCTGCCGTTAATGTGGGGGTCCCGGCGTTGGTGTCCTTGTAATAAAATGTTGCCGCGCTGGTTCCGTTGGTGATGGTTGTCTGGGTAATAACCGATGTCCCGGCCGCGTCACTGTAAAAGGTGGCCGTCCCTGCGGTGCTGGAGGTAAGGTTGAAGACCGTGTCCGAGGTCACATTGGCCATATTTCCGCTTCCATCTTGACTGGTCAGGGTAAAGACGGTGGATACAGCCCCCGCATTAACATTTGTGGGTCCGGTCAGATCCACTTTGGTGGGAACGGACAGGGTGGTGGCGGTAATGGTGTTGGAGTCCCAGCCGGTCCCACCGGTGTTTTCAGCTCTTATCCGGTAATAATAGGTCGTAGATCCAGTTAGTCCCGTCACGGAACTGGTGGTCACATTCCCCACATCCTTGTTGCTGTAGCCGGTTACAAAACCGACAAAGTCGTTGTCAGTGGCCACATCCAGCCTGTAGCCCGTAGCGCCCGATACAGCATCCCAGTTGGCGGAAAAGCCAGTCCCGGTAATGGAAGTCGCGGCCGTGGCTGTGGGGGCACCCGGTGCGTTGGGAAGTGTTGTCTGGTTGTTTGGATTGCTGGTTGCCGTGCCGGTAATATACCGTTCCTCAACGCCCCCATCATTAAACTCATAGGCCCTTAAATGATATGCAGTATTCGCGGTCAGGCCGGTAACGATCACGCTGGTCCCCGTGCCCTTGTACACCACGTAGTTGCCCGTGCCGATCTGAGTACCGCTGCCGAATGCCGCATTGGCCGTGTAGGTGGTTCCGTTAACCGGGTTGCTATCCACCGCGCTTCCCTGGTGGGCTACCACGAGGACCTTATCACCGTTTCCCCGGGTCCAGCTCACAGCCATTTGCGTCTGGACCACGCTGCTGAAGCCGATGCTGCTCGCCTGAGTGGTGGGAGTTGAGACTTCCACACCGGTGAAATCGGAGAAGCCGGTGACGGTCGCCTGGAACTTGTTGTTTGCGGCATCCACCGCATTCAAGACCGTCCAGGCGCTGTCTTTATACTGGCCCCCGTAGATGTCGGCTTCCGTGCCGGCCACATCAGCCGCGAGATAGTTGAAGGTTGTATCGCAGGAGAACGAGCTTATCCCGCTTTGGGTTACCGACCAGTAGCGGTTCAAATAATCGGTGGTGCTGGTGTTATTAGGCTGTTTGGTGTTGGTTGTGTTCACGGCTGCATAGGCGCCTCCGGCAAAAGTCCCGCTGGCGAAATTGAGTGTAGCCGGGGAGTATTCCGCCGTGCCCGTGTTGTCCCCAACGGGAAAGGTAAAGGAGCCGGTTCCGGAAAACATCTTTTTCAATACACCTGTTCCATTGGTTACAATCATATTGGTCGCAGACGGAGTGCCGATAATCGTAGCGCTCGCACCAAGGGTCAGATCGTTGTCGCCAAGGGTTACGAGGCCGTTTGTTAATCCCAGGCCGTTGTTTACGGTGGCATCGGCGTTGACGGTCACCCCCCCGGAATTATTGACATTCAGATTGTAAAATGTATTGGTTTCAGGAATTGTCTGACCGGAGCTACCGTCATATGTAACAGTACTGCTTCCGGCGGTTAAAGTTCCGAGGCTTGAAACTGTTGACGCAAGCTTAAGATTTCCGGCGCCGGTAAAGGTTACCGCCCCGTTGCTGGCGTCAAATGTGCCGTTCGCGTCGTATGTTCCCGTATCGGTTATTGACAGGGTGCCGTCAATATCGGAAGCGCCTGTAACGGTAGTTGTTCCGGTAGAAATAGATAGCGTACCGTCAATATCAGCGGCGCCGGAGGCTGTCAGGGTATTAGCTCCTACAGCTAATATGCCGCCCTGTGAAACTGTCTGCGCGTTTACGGTGTCTGTCCCGTCAACGGTGACAGTATGATTCGCCGCGACAACAACATTATTGCTGGAAGTGGGCTTGGCTGACGGATCTCCCCATATTCCTGTAGTGGCGTTATATGTATCCCATGTCCCGACGGCGGACCAGTTACCGGTTGTTGTTGAAATATAATCACCGTTTGCGGGTGCTGCGCCATCTAATTCATAAGCGCCGATATCGCGACTGCCGGTAAACGCGCGGTAGTATGACCTCTGGTCGAGGGCAGGACAGTTGTTGAAAGTATTTGATCCGGCGGAATAGGGAATCGCACCGTCAGCAAAACTTCCCGAAGAAAGTGCGAGGGTCTGGGTCGGTCCGCCGTTATCGGCAAGGGTTGATGAAAGGCCTAAGCTTCCTGATACGGCAGTTCCGCCACCAGTACCCGTTGTCCAACTTGAAAATGATGTGCCAGCCTGTCCATTTTTAGTATTGTAAAGGATATCAGTTGTTGCGTCAAACCCACCGGTTGCATTAGCAGCAACATTCGAATATCCAACCACATTGTAACCGGAATCGCTCAGGGTCCCTCCCACATAATAGTAATCATCACCCGTGCCGGTACCGCTTCCATTATAATTGTCGGCCAGGATGCTGTTTCTGACGGTGAGCGCACCATTACCCGAATATATGCCTCCACCACGCTCCGCACCCCCATCATTGTTGTCAGAATGGTTAGTTGAGATGGTACTGCTGTTGATAGTTGTTGTCCCTTCCGTGAAAACCCCTCCTCCCTGCGTATCGGATAGATTCCCGCTAATGGTGGCATTCGTCATGGTCAGGGTCGCTGTAGTGCCCAACACGGCAATGCCGCCGCCAACACCGGTTGCGGAATTACCGCTGACCGTCGAACTTGAGAGGGTTAAACCTGACGTATCCGCCAGGGCAATGCCGCCGCCCAGACCGGATACCGTATTCCCGCTGATAGTAGAACAATTAACGGTCAAAGATGCGGTTCCCTCCAGTTTGATGCCACCGGAAACCGCGCCACCGGCGTCATTGTCGGAAACACTGCTGTTATCCAGGGTCATTGACGCATTTCGAACAAAAATTCCGCACCCATTAACGTTGTTCTCCACGCTGCAATCGGTCATTGTGATGGCGGTATCTTCATCCCACACCGCCAGTCCCGCTCCGGCGGAAACCGCATAATTCCCGCTCAGTACAACATTCTCGAGATTTAAAGCGCTAACCGTGGAGTCAGGGGCGACATATATTCCTCCACCGGAGCCTTCTTTTCCATATCTGATGGTCATGTTTTCAATGGTTACAGTTCCTGAGGTAATGTTGAAGACCCTATATGTTGCAGTCTCAGGATTAGCATTAGCCTGAATGATTGTATTTCCAGCACCCCTGCCGGTTATGGTCAGGTTTTGCGATATGGTAAGCTGCGATCCTAAAGTTATAGTGTAATCAGCATCAAATGTGATTTCGTCTCCGGCATCAGCATTGGCAATCCAATATCTTAATGTACCAACCGTACCGACATCATCTCCGTTTGATGAGACTGTTCGTGTTTCCAGATGATATTCATACCCGCCAATCGTCAGTGAAACAGCCTCTATTTCACCAATCTGATATTCCAAATCCCAGTCTGAGGAAGTGGTCAGTGATCCGTGGTCAGTGGCCGGTAATCCGCTGGTAACGTTGGTGGATGCCGCGACATCGGCGTCTGTGAGGTCAGCAAGGTGTGCAACAAATGTTTTGCCGGTTTCTCCCGATGCCAGACTACAGGCGTAGAGCAGGATATCCCCGTTCTCAGCCATGGCCCGGCCCCAGGCGCTGATTCGACTCCCGTAATCCCGCAGGAAATCCCCGTCAATCCGCTTTCCGTTCAGGACAAAATACCCGGCGTTTCCGTGGCTGATAATGCGGATGGCGGAAAGATTCCTCTTTTTCGAAAGATGCGCGGAGATCTGCGTGATCCCATCCACCCCCGGTGAAAGCCGCACCACCTCGGCCTTTTCAGGCAATTGCGCCACAATGGTTTCCGCATCCTGAACCGATGGGTCGATAAAGGCCATCTCGGAGGCCGGGCAGGCATCACCCGAAGGCACATACCCGAACGCCCCGCTGTTCAGACAGAAAAGCCAAATGAACAACAACCCCGGCATAAAGGCGATCATCCGTTTTATGCGAATCTTCACTTCCATATTAGGCCAAAACAACCTCTCGCCCCAGTACCATCTGCCAGTTCCATTTGGTAATCCTTTTCCCTTGCCATTTATTCGCCACGTTGAACAGTACAACTGCTATGATACGTGCAGAATATGCCAATTCACCAATTCGTGCATGACACTTCCGTAGCATAGCGGTCTGAATTTCGCAAGACTGCCAGATCAATACTTCACATTTCCCTGGGAATAGCTCTTGACAGTATCTGGAAACAAAGCCGTTTGGACGATAGCCTAGATGTTGTGGTCAGCTTTTTCATCGCCAACCTGATATATATTGAGATTATACCCAGAAGAATCGGCGCTGTCAAAGCCTCTTGTAAGTTGCCTTACTAACCCAAATAATCTGGCTGCTTTTTTTGGGCTTGGAATCATAAATGCCAAGACATCAGCCTGGAGGATAATCTGTTCTAAGTTGGTTTGCCCTTATTTCCTCAATTCTGCACCCTATCTGCACCCTCCAAAAAAGAAGGGCTGCAACCCATTAAGATTACAGCCCTTTCTCAGTAATGGTGCCGAAGGCGAGACTCGAACTCGCACAGGCGTACGCCCACTAGACCCTGAACCTAGCGCGTCTACCAGTTCCGCCACTTCGGCCCGAAAATAAAGTTGATATTTCGTGGGGAGGAAGGTATACTTTTGGGTTATATTTGTCAACTCATTTTATTGCAAGATCATTCCCTACGCTATGAGGGTACACGTTATTTAAGCACACGAATTTTCCCGGAGAGTATTAATCAAGCAATGCCTGTTATTTCAAATCTGGAACAGTTTAACCAGACACTTCGAAACCCCGTGCTGACCATTGGGAATTTTGATGGCGTTCACAAAGGACATTTAAGCCTTTTTGACCTTACCAAGAAAAGAGCTGCTGCCATTAAGGGTCAGTCCGTGGTAATAACCTTCGATCCCCACCCCATCAAGGTCATGAAACCGGGTAATGGCCCGCCACTCATTACATTGACCCAACAAAAGCTTGAATTGATTTCGGCTGCCCACATGGACGTCATATTTTGCCTGCCTTTTACCCGGCAGTTTGCTTCAATCTCGGCCCGAAATTTTGTTCAGGACATACTGGTGGGCAAAATCGGCATCAAGGAAGTTGTGGTCGGGTACGACTACACCTTCGGCGCCGGTCGTGAAGGGGGTATTGAGCTACTTGAAAACATGGGCAAAGCGCTTGATTTCCAGGTTCATGTGGTGCCACCCGTCTATGTTGAAAACATCCTTGTTTCAAGCACATCCATCCGCAACCTGGTCCAGGAGGGAAAGCTCCATGAGGCCAAAAGGCTCCTGGGACGTGATTATCAGGTTGGCGGAACAGTGATCAAGGGTAAGAACAGGGGCGGCAGGCTTCTGGGGTTTCCCACGGCAAATCTTGCATTGATTGACGAATTGGTTCCCAAAAGGGGCGTTTATATGGTAAAGGTCCTCGTGGCGGATCGCATATACGACGGTTTGACCAACATCGGCTACAATCCGACGTTTGGAGATGGGGCTTTTTCAGTTGAAACCCACATTCTTGATTTTCAGGGAGACCTGTTGGGAAAAGAGATTCGCATCAAATTTATTGAACGGCTCAGAGATGAAAAGACCTTTGAATCCGTGGCTGATCTGGTTGCGCAAATTGAACGTGACATTGCCCGGGTCATTGAAATGTTAAATTCTTAGGGAACTGGAAGAAAATAATATACGCATATCGTGCAGAACTTTTGTTCGTCTTCAAGGCGTGATGACAGGTGCATAGTGGGCTATGTGCCTGTTATCACAACGTAGAAGACGGGCAAAAAGGCAAACAGGATGCGTAGATTATTTTTTGGAAGTTCCCTTAAAAGAATACACGCAAACGACAATACCATATGGCTGAGATGAACCAAATGGAGGAAAATGATATGAAACGATTATCGGGCGGCGTCGACCGAAGGGATTTCTTAAAACTATCCGGAATTCTCGGCGTTGGCTTTACAGCGGCTACCGTGATTCCCGCTTCTGCTGAAGCCGTTAAGTTTGACAGCAAATTGTACAAAGTTTCCGAAACCCGATTGGCCATGGGGACTTTCGTATCCATGACGCTTCTCCACACATCACGAGATCAGGCTGGCGAAGCCATCTTTTCAGCGTTTGAAGAAATCGATCGGTTGACCCGGGATATGAGTCGTTTCGACCGGAGCACAGCCATCGCCCAGTTAAATCGGGAAGGACGTCTGGTTGACGTTCCCCCGGACATGGCAAATGTGGTGAGGCGGGCGCTGTCCCATCACAGAATCAGCAACGGGGCTTTTGACATTTCGGTGAAACCGGTGGTGGACCTGTTTAAAAATAGATTTTCAGGAATAAAACCCTCTCCCCCCACTGAAATGGAGATGCGTGAAGCCCTGAAGCGGGTGGATGCATCCTGTATTCAACTGGCGGGAAACAGTATTTTATTTAAAAAGCCAGGCATGGGCATTACCCTGGACGGCATTGCAAAAGGTTATATCGTCGATAAGGCTTCAGGGGCCCTTTCCGAACATGGCATCGAAAATTACTTGATTAATGCGGGAGGGGACATTCGGACTTCGGGGCGTCGGCAGGACGGAAAGCCTTGGACCATTGCGGTACAGGATCCTAGTAAAAAGCAACGGTACCCGGACAAGATTAAAATGACGAACGGCGCCATTGCCACATCCGGGAATTATGAAGTTTATTTTGACCGGGAAAAAATGTTCCACCATATTGTGAACCCACTAAACGGCTACTCTCCCAATGCCAGCGACAGTGTATCCGTTATGGCCGAAACAGCCATGGATGCAGATGCTCTATCCACCAGTGTGTTTGTCATGCGACCGAAGAAAGGCATTCGGTTTGTGAATTCATTGCCGGGGTGTGAGTGTTTGGTGGTGGGGAAGGGGAACCGGAAAATGCGTTCGGCCGGGTGGAAAAGCGTCGGGTAGACGTTTACGGTTATCAGTTACTGTTCATAGGGCGCAGGGGACAGTTGTCAGGGGGCAGATGGAATTTATGGAAACTGATTGTTCTGCACCCTGTAATCTTTATTTTTACATGGGAACATCTTCCTGGATGAAATTTTCGAACCGGGTCAGTTCCTTCAGAAAGGTTAATTTAAATAACCCCGTTGGGCCGTTTCGCTGTTTCCCGATGATGATCTCCGCGGTATTTTGGTTTTCCTCCGATTGAGGGTTGTAAACCTCATCCCGGTAGATAAATACAATTACATCCGCATCCTGTTCAATGGCGCCGCTTTCTCTTAAATCGGCCAGTTGAGGCCGCTTGTTCGGCCTGTCCTCCACCTTTCGGTTAAGCTGGGACAGTGCCATCACGGGGATGTCGAGATCCTTGGCCAGCCCTTTGAGCGCCCTGGAAATTTCCGACATTTCCAACTGCCGGGATTCCGCTGATCTTCGACCATGGATCAGCTGCATGTAATCCACAATCACAAGACCCAATTCGCCTCTTTTCTTGAGCCTTCGGCATTTGGCCTTCATTTCCAGCACACTGATGGCAGAGCTGTCATCGATGAAAATGGGAATTTCCGAAAGACGATCGGCGGAATCGATCAGTTCCTGCCACTCGTGTTTTTTGAGCCTTCCGGTTCTCAACCGGGTG
>JABGPV010000540.1 GCA_018644785.1 Deltaproteobacteria bacterium
GGGCACGTCAAACTGGTTACCCCTTTTTCTCATGAGGAGAACGTTCGATGGGAAAAGCAATAAGTTCACTGAGTGATGGAACCATTTGGCTCCTCGTGGGCGTGGTTTTTGCCTGCGTCATCCTGGTTCTCACCATTGTATTCACCCACGATATGGAAAAGCCAAAAAGCCCTCAGGCCGCCGTGGCAGCAGGTTTCAACCAGATGTTCTCAGTGGGAGAATGGAAACCGGGGATGGGGTCGAAACCGTTGCTGTACCACCCCGCAGGCTTTGACCGGCTGATCTGGAAGCCTCTCCCCCCACGATAGGGACAGGTCCGGCGGCGACGGGGTAAAGACCCCCGACAACCCATAATCGTAAAAGAGCGAGATAATCAGATGTTTAAAACATTCACAACCGTTACCCTGACCGCAGTTGGCGTATTGTTCGGAATGCAGAATTTCGATCATGTTCCCGTATATCTGTTTTGGGGAAAGGCCATCAATATCCGATTGATTTTCGTCATCGCCATCGCGGGAATTGCCGGGTACCTGATCAGACACTTCATCGGGATGGCACGGGAGGAAGGCTTGAAGAAAAGGATTCAGACCGAAAGAATCCATGCCGCCAATCGATTGAAAAAAAGAAAACCAACAAAATCTTATGATAAAGACGAACTTTAGGGTGAGCTTCCATGCGTTTTGAACGTTGTCAAAAGTGCGGGGAAAAAACCGCGTTGGCGGGCATCTGGACCAATGTGGTGCTCGTTATCCTGAAAATTACGGTGGGCGTGACCAGCGGGAGTAATGCCTGCATTGCCGATGGACTTCATTCCGCCTCCAATATTATTACCGCCTTTGCCATCATTATCAGCCATAAGATAGGGAGCAAAACGCGCAACAGCCGATTCCACTACGGTTACGGAAAAATCGAGTTCGTGGCGGCGGGAGCGATCAGTCTTCTGATCACCGCCGGAGCGGTTGTTCTCATTTTCGTTTCCATCGACCACCTCATGCGGGAACCGAAGGTATCACCCCACTTTTCCGCCGTGCTGGTGGCCATCATATCCCTTGGAGCCAATGAGATGCTGTTCCGTTTTATGCGGTGCGCCGGCGTCCAGCTCAAGAGCCAGACCATCACAGCCAATGCCTGGGCAAACCGGGCCGACTGCTTTTCTTCCCTTGCCGTCATCATCGGCGTGGTGGGGAGTAAACTGGGGTTTCACCACCTGGATCCCATCGCCGCACTTTTTGTAGTGGCCGTCATCATCAAAGTGAGCGTCAAGATCCTTCTGGATTCGGTGAAGGCCCTGATGGATTCTTCCGTCAACGACCTTTACGGCGAACAGATAACGGAGATTGTCGACAATGTGGCGGATGTACGCGGGGTCCGGAAGCTCAGGACCCGACAGATCGGCAAAAAAATATGGGTGGATCTGGATATTCTCGTTGACCCCAACAGCACCATGGACGAAGGAAATAGGGTCGCGGAAAGCGTGAAAACGGCTCTGAAGAGAAAGATAGCAGACCTGGAGAGGGTTATGGTCCACTTGAAGCCCATGGAATCGATGGAGAGCCCGAAATGATTGGCGCCTTGCTACGAGACGGACGCAGACGAACCCCCGACACAGTTAGATTCAGGGGCGTGGGATTTAGGAGAATAAATCGCAACGTTGTTCTTTTCCTCGGTTTGCTGTGTTTCCTGATCTTCTGGTCTTTCTGTGGCAACGGCATTGAGAAAGCGGTCTATGATCAGAGGTTTCCGGGATATAATGCCTACGGAGACGTGGGCATGAAAATCGTGGTATCAGCATCTTCCGGAAGCGGGCCCCTTGTGGAGGTGCTGTCTGTTTCCGCCGGCTCTCCGGCCGCACGCGCAGGGCTCATGCCCGGCGACCGGATTGTGGGGATAGACGGGCGAATCCTGTCTTCCACGGGTATGGCCTGGCAAGCTT
>JABGPV010000541.1 GCA_018644785.1 Deltaproteobacteria bacterium
TCAGGGTGAGCATCATGCAGAAATCAGAAAAGGCAAAAAAAGCGACCCTCTCATGCGCCGAGGCTGTTTCAGGCCGAATTGCCAAAATTGCCGGGAATCAAAGACGTTAGGGAAAGAGAGGAAGCAACGGAAAGATGAACTCGGGTGAAGCGGGGAAGCAGCCATGGAGAGAAAACTAAGTCGCAGGGATTTCTTTAAACTTCAAGCCGAAAACGGCCTGTTTCTGATAACCGTACTCAGTGGCTTTTTTTGGCCGAAATTGGGTTTCACATCCGGATTACCGGATATCGGTGTTGCGAGAGGCCGGGCCGAGGCTGCCACAAGGGCGGCCGTGGATTTGATCGGCGGTATGAAGCGCTTTGTCAAGAGAGGTCAGCGGGTGCTGATCAAGCCCAATATGAGTTTTGCCAGATCGCCTGCGCAGGCTTCCAACACCCATCCGGAGGTGGTGAAGACCGTGGCCGCCATGTGCATGGAGGCCGGCGCCGCCAACGTCCTGATTCTGGATCATACATTGGCGCCGGGAAAAGTATGCGTTCAAACTTCGGGCATTGGTCCGGCATGCGAGACCATCGATAGGAACATGGTGCATACTCTGAATAACCCCTCTTTCTACAAGGAGGTAGAAATTTCAAAGGCAAAGAGCCTGACCAAAACCGATGTGGCCACTGAAGCCCTCAAGGCGGACGTGCTGATTGCCGTGCCTGTTGCAAAGTCCCATTCCGCCACCGGGGTCAGCCTGTCCATGAAAGGAATGATGGGATTGATCTATGACCGGACCATCATGCACCGCATGGACCTTCATGAAACCATTGTGGACCTGGCAACCCTGCTGAAAGCGGATCTAACGGTCATAGACGGTACGAGGGTGCTCAGCACGGGCGGTCCAGGGGGTCCCGGCAGGGTGATCAAGGCTGATACGATCATCGCTTCCAGCGATATGGTGGCGGCGGATGCCTATGCGGTGCAGGCCTTTGAGTGGTACGGGAAAAAATTTAAACCCACCCAGGTCCGGCACATACGGTTGGCCCATGAACGGCGCCTGGGCCGAGCAGACCTTGAGAATCTTTCCATAAAAACGGCGACCCCATGATCCGGTTTCGTTTCTGAAAGAAGAAGGCCATCTGGTGCCGGTTCCTTCAGACGGCCATCCCGGAATGGAACGGGGCCCTGCCCCCCGGGTTTGACACGGAATAATCCAGAGAATCTATCTTTTAGGAGTCAAGCATGAAGAAAATTGACCGAAGACAATTTATTAAAACTGGCATAAGAGCTGGTGTTGCCATAGGAAGTCTGGCAGTATTGCCGCAACTTTTTGCCAGTGAATTATCTTCTGACGCAGGTGTTTCGAACATCTCCGTCGTAAGCGGAACTGACTATTTCAACAACACGCTTAAAGCTATCCGGCAGCTTGGCGGCATTGAGAAATTTATATCCAAAGGCGACAAAGTGGGATTACTGGCAAACTCAGATTATAAAAAACCAGGAACCTATACACGACCTGATATTGTGCTGGCAGTGGCCCATCTTTGTCTGGAAGCCGGCGCCAGCCAGATATATTGTCTGAAAAACGAATCGGAAAAGTACTGGCGCCGCAGCTCCCTGTTTGACACCCATCAGAAATTGATTTCCCATTTAAGGGAGGATGACACGGATCATCGGATGGTGGATATACCGAATGGAAAAGTCCTTAAAGAGGCAAATGTACTGGGTGGTTTTTTAGATTACGATAAGGTTATCAATATTCCCATTGTTAAGAACCATGGGGAACTTCGGATGACTTGCACTCTGAAAAACACCATGGGCGTCTCTGCATTTTCCACCAATATACAATTCCATACCGGTCCCAACGTTATTACCGGTGCAGTGAAAATGCTCACTGATAGCTATTATCACGACAGGGAATATCTGGCCCAGT
>JABGPV010000542.1 GCA_018644785.1 Deltaproteobacteria bacterium
CTCCCAGTTCATCGGCGATTCGGGCCGCAATAGTGGTGGCGGCAATGCGACGGGGCTGTGTGCAGGCGATTTTCCCGTCAATGCCCCGGCCGGCTGCAAGGCACATTTTGGGTATCTGGGTGCTTTTCCCGGAGCCGGTGTCGCCGGAAATAATCACCACCGGGTGTTTTCTAATGGCGTCAACGATGTCAGTTTTTTTTGCAGTAATCGGGAGCTTTTCAGGGAAAGATACTCTTGGGCGTTGTCGCAGGCGCCGTTGTGTCGCAGCCATGGATCCCTTGATGTTTTTTTTGGGGGTGAATGAGGTCATTTCTTAGAAATTTATGCTTGACCGAACCTTTGCTAAACGCTATATTGCGCCAAATCTGTTGCCGAGATAGCTCAGCCGGTAGAGCAGGGGACTGAAAATCCCCGTGTCCCCAGTTCAACTCTGGGTCTCGGCACCACGTAAAATCAGGGACTTAGGTCAATTTGACTGAGTCCCTTTTTTTGTGTCTTTTGCTTTCAGCCCCGACATAGCCCCGGTTTTTTATTTTCCGATGCCGTTTCGGGATACCATTTTGGCTCTGTTTTGACAACCATCCACAAAACAAAAACCGGTCACCCGATACCGGGAAACCGGTCTAATTCCGCCCATGCTGCCTATGCCTTTGACGGCGAACGTCCAACCTCGTGCTTATGGTGAAGCCTTGATTCTGTGCCCCGGAGTCAAATGATTCAATTATCCATCGCCCCGGGAACGCACCGCGAACGCCCGAACGGTCTGGGCGAAACTTTTTTTCTGCCAGCCCCAGGTGCGATTGTAGAAATCGTAATATTTCGCCTGCTTCGGACCTTCTGTTTCACCAGACCAAACCCACCACCCCGTTGTTTTCAAATGGGGTGTCATGTTTCGCTTACCCGTCATTGGTAGATATAAACTCTCCAACTCATCTATGTTTGGCATACGCCAGCCACCGCTGTCGAAATTCAGATCCTTCACCCAGAGTATTGCTTGCACCCAATTTGTATCTTCATCAGGCCCTGCGATCCATTCAAGACCCGTACGAGTGTCTTTCACAATTCCATTGGTGAGTGGGAGAAAACGGTCATCCTGTTCTGCTTGAAGGACAGGAACAAACAAAAATAATAGAACGATGGTCAAAATGGTTGTTCGTATTCGCATGATACCCTCCCTTGCGATATCCCGCCAAAAAAAGGGGGAAACACCGTCAGATAGCGGGACTCTTGGCATTTTGCACGCTCACCCCTTATGATGGTATAGGTCAGTCGTTTAGCCCGGGCCTCCGAGGGTTATTTTTCATCTCCCCCTCTAGGATTAGCCAAAATCTATGTAATGTTATTATCCAGTGCGGTGTCAAGTGTTTTCGCCCATGTTTGGGCACGCGTCTATCCGAGAACGTCGATTCCGGGACGTCTGGCGGCCTTACATGGCTTGTTTCTGGAGCAACTTTCAGTATAACTTACAGTTTCGTCAAAATCGTAAAGCCATGATTGCGGAAGCAGTTCATCCCCTGCTCAATAAGAAAATGCTTGCGCCGCCGGGTGGCAAAATAATATTATCCACCATGCGTTCGAAGTGAAGGATTGATCTGGCAGCCTTGCATGAAATTGGTGGTGGCAGGAGTCAAAGATCATGCACGAATTGTTCTCACGTCCGAACTTTACCCTTAAGTTCGCCGCTGGTATTTTGAATGATCATGCTTCAACCCATATGAGTTTGAGCTTTTTGAGAGGAGATTATGAAATACACTTTCAAAGAACTGATTGATGTGCCCAAATTGCAGGAGCTAACCGATGAATTGCACATAGCTACCTCTATTCCTTCAGCCATTATCGCAATGGACGGGGAGATTCTAACCGGGTCCGGATGGCAAAAAATATGTACCGATTTCCATAGAAAACATCCACAGA
>JABGPV010000543.1 GCA_018644785.1 Deltaproteobacteria bacterium
AGGCTCTTTTCCCGGTCCCCGCTCAATGCCTGGGCAGTCATGGCCAAAATGGGGAGATCCTGAAAACGCGGATTTTCCCGGATTCGGGCGGTGGCCTGGAAACCATCCATGACCGGCATGTTAATATCGGTCAAAACCAGATCAAATGCGCCTTCTTCAACTGCCGAAACAGCCTCCTGCCCGTTGGAGACGATGGAAACCGAAAGGCCTGCCTGTTCCAGCAACTCTTGAGCCACTTGCTGGTTGATGAGATTGTCTTCAACCAGGAGGATGCTGGCGCCCCTAATCCCTTCGAGGGCGTTTCCCACGGTGGCTTCAAATTTGGCTGGTTTGGGTCGCTGTTCTTTCGATTCCAGGTTAACTCCGGGATCCCGGGAAGATTTCTGAGGTTGAAGCGCGAATCGCGCTGTGAAAATAAAAGTGCTGCCTTGTCCGGGTTCGCTTTCCACCCGGATGTTGCCTCCCATCATGGTAACCAGGCGTTTGGAGATGCTCAAGCCCAGTCCCGTCCCGCCATATTGCCGGGTCGTTTCGCGTTCCGCCTGGGTAAAGGGTTGAAAAAGTCGATCACTTTGCTCCCGACTCAAACCGATGCCGGTGTCCTGGACGGAAAACTGAAGGGTCACCCGGCTTTCATCCTTTTCAAGGACACGAAGGACCACGATTATTTCTCCCCGGTCTGTAAATTTTACCGCATTGTTAACCAGGTTGATTAAGACCTGCCCCAGCCGAAGGGGGTCTCCCATCAGGTAATTGGGCGTCTGGCGCTCTATGTCGAAGAGAAATTCCAGTCCCTTCTCCTCGGCTTTCAGGCTGATGAGGCTGCTCAGGTTGTCTAAGACGTCTTCCAACTGAAATTCCGCTTCCTCCATGTCCAGCTTACCGGCTTCGATCTTGGAAAAGTCGAGTACATCGTTGATGATCCCCAGAAGGGTGTTGGATGAAGTCTGAATTTTATTGAAGTAATCAGCCTGTTTAGCCGTGAGATCGGTCTGGAGGGCCAGATGGCTCAACCCGATGATGGCGTTCATGGGGGTTCTGATTTCGTGACTCATGTTGGCCAGAAATTCGCTTTTGAAACGGCTGACTTCATCGGCTTTCAATTTGGCCATCCGCAGGGATTTTGCCCTGGAAAGCGCCCGCGAAAGGTTTGCCAGGTTTAGCATGACGAAAACAGCTCCCACTGTTGCCAGGGGCATTAAAGGTGAAATGAACAAGCCCTTTGCTTTAAAAAGCCACATGGCTCCCCACCAGAAGCCCATCCCCAACAGGGCGGCTCCCAAAAGGCCCCAGAGGGGGTTTCGCGGCATGAAGAACAGGGAAAGGGTCAGACCGCCGCACACGATCAGCAGTAATTCGATCATGCGCGACCAGCCCGGTTGGGTAATAAAACGTCCTGCGAGGATATTTTCAGCGACTACAGCCTGAATTTCAACACCGGGAAAGCTGGTGCGCATGGGCGTGGTGTGCCGATCGCCGATTCCGGCGGCCGTGGTCCCCATAAAGACGATTTTGTTCTTCAGGCGTTCGGCAGGGATTTTGTCTTTCAGGATATCACCCGCTGAAATACGATGAACGGTTGTCTTGGGGCCGCCGAAGTTTATCCACAGAGATCCCGAGCCGTCAAGGGGGACGACCATCTGGTTCAGACGCATCAGGATGCTGCCGTCTGCTTTGATCTTAAGTATCACCTTATCGATGCCGTAGGACTGCATGAGAGTGGCCAGGGCAAGGCTGGGATAGAGTTTGTCCCGGTAGGAGATCAGCAGGGGAGTGCGTCTGATCACGCCGTCGCCATCCGGTAAGGTGTTTACGAATCCGGACCCGCTGGCGGCCCTGCTCAACACCTGCAAG
>JABGPV010000544.1 GCA_018644785.1 Deltaproteobacteria bacterium
ATCACTTTAACCCTAATCTTCTCCAGAACGTCCCCGTGACCATCGCCAAGTGCAAATCCACCTTCACGGAAGGTATTTTCAAATGGGACGAGAAACATGTGGCCCTGCTCGATGATGAACTGCTGTTTTATAACCTTAAAAGGAGTCTTCAGTGAACGAAGGGCGTAAACAAGAAGAGAGTGATGTTTCCGCCATGATGGATCTCTTTCGTACTGAGGTCAAACGGCATGCACTGACCATTAATGACGGTCTTCAGGCGCTGGGAGCCGATCCGGGCAGCCTGGACAGACTTCATGCCATGATTTCTGCAATCCAGGCCATCAAAGGTGGGGCGCAGATTATTGATCTGGATCGGGCGGTGGCGGTTGCCCAGGCCATGAAAAGTGTTTTTGTGGCTGCCGAAAAAGGCGAATTCTCGCTGGATGAAGCGGGACTCGGATACTTGTTTGAAGGGGTTGAAATTCTTAATCACATGGCTGAAGCGCCCCGGGAAGAAGAAACGCCATGGATTGATCTGAACACGGAAGAGATCAATGCCTGGGTGAATAAGGCCACATTTTCCCCGGCCGGTGAATCACCGGAATTGTCCCTCCCGTCAAATATCCCCTCGCCCCCTGTTGAAGACGCACCGCAGGAAGATGCGGAAGGTTTTCTGGATCCTGCCATGTGCGACCTTTTTCGAACGGAAACCCAGAACCATGTGGCCATCTTAAATGATGGACTGCTGACGCTGGAGCAGAATCCGGCATCGGCAGATCAGTTGGACGCGATGATGCGGGCGGCCCATTCCCTCAAAGGGGCTGCCAGGATTATGGGTCTGGACGGTGCAGCCCATATCGCCCATGCCATGGAAGATTTTTTTGTGGCCGCTCAGAAGGGGCCTATTCGTTTGGATCCCGATAAGGTCGACATCCTCTTTCAGGGCATTGACATGTTGAACCGTATCTCTGAACATGTGGGTGAAGGCGGTTCTGCATGGCTCAGCGGGCACAGGAAGGAGATTGAGACGGTAAAAGACGTTATCATAGCAATGGTTGATCAGGCGCCCGATGCGACTGACCACCATGCGCAAGAACCGGAAAAACCGTCCCATCCGGAAAGCGATAAAACGTTCGAAACCGGTCATGATGAACCCCATATGGAAGATCAGGATAAGCCGCACCAGCAGACCGGGGGAAACTTTGCGGCGGACCCCGCCATGCTTGATCTTTTCCAGGCGGAAGTTGAAACTCATGTGGCGGTTTTAAGTGACGGCCTTCTGGCCCTGGAAAACAATCCCGGGGCCACGGATCAGCTTGAAGCTCTCATGCGGGCCGCCCACTCCATCAAAGGAGGTGCCAGGATTGTGGGCCTTGATGCGGCGGTCAAAGTGGCCCATGCCATGGAAGATTGTTTTGTTGCGGCACAGAAAGGTGCGGTGTCGCTGGGATCAGAGCAGATCGATATTCTGCTTCGGATTGTGGATATTCTCATTAATATTGCAGAATCCATCCACGATGGCGAAACGGACTGGGTGAGCCGCCATGGCGAAGAAATCGATCATCTCATGGTCGCCATGACCGCCATTCTTCATGGTGAGGCACCTATCCCCGTCTCTCCGGTGGAGGAACCGTTCGTCCAAGATCCTGTACCCATTGTGCCGATCGACAGTGAAAGCGAATTTTCCCTTGCAAAAACCACGGATATCAAGCCGGTTCCAAAAGAAACCACCGAAACATCACCGGCACTGCGAAAATCAGGGGAGCTGGATCGGACGGTGCGGGTGACCGCCGCCAAAATTGAACGGCTCATGGGGCAGGCCGGGGAA
>JABGPV010000545.1 GCA_018644785.1 Deltaproteobacteria bacterium
GGAAGATCCTGCCATCGACCGCATAAATGACCCCAAAAAAGAAGAGCTTATCGCTTACATCAACCGGTTAAGCACTTTCCTTTCCGCAAAAAAGAAAAAGGCCATTCTTGAGGCGGACCTGTTGAAAATCAGCAGGGAAATAACATATATGGGGCTTGGAATTGAAGAAACCCGGAAAAAAATCGACCTGAACAGGGGATCTATTGCCAAAATTTCACCTAAGATCACTGAATTCAGAGATAAGCTTTCAAGTCTCGAACAAGAAAAGCAACCGCTTGAAAATGAATACAACCGGCTTCAGGACATTCAGATCAATTTTGAGAAGAAACGGACGGATATTGAAAACAAGAAGTCAATGGTTGAACGGCTGACCATGGATATCCGGAGCATCCAAGAGGAGACTTTAGCGCTGAAAGAGCGGGAAACCCTAACCCGGGACCGGAAGCAGCACGCTCAAGAGGAAATTGATTCCGGGAAACACAACCTGAGCAAGCTGGACGAAGAAATAGAGGTCATGACCACAACGAGAGATCTGCTAACGGGGCAAATTCCCGATTTTATTGATATCGAAGAATTCCCGAGCTTGCAAAGCGCGGATCAGGGTGCGGAAGAGTATACCTCTGATGTCAAAGACGCAATGGAAAAGATGGAAAATGATATTTCCACCTGCAAGAATGGAATAGCGGAAAGCCGCGATCTGGAAGCATCCCTTTCATTAGAGAAGAAAGACCTGGAAATAAGGTTTGAAACCCTTAAAACAAAAGTAAAACCGGATCTGGACAAAAAGAGTTTGAGCCTCGAAGTCGCGGCCCTGTCCGAACAAAAAGAGGCTTTTGCAAGTGAAATAGCCACCCATCAGGATGAGATTTTTCGGTTGCAGCCAATGGTAACGACGCATGAAAAAAAGCTTGGAATTGAAAGGGAATCAGATCTGGAGCTGGATGAAAAGGTTCAGTATTTCACGGAAAGAAAACAATTCATTTCCACCCTTGATGATGTTGAAGTGGAAATGGAGAGGCTCAAGGGACAAATCGCGAAATCAACCATTGATTATGAAACAAACAACAGCTATCTGACCATCATCAACAAGGTAAGTGGAGAAATGGAAACCATTAACCGGAAGGAGAAGATGTCCTTTGAAGTTTGCGACAAAGCACTTCTGGAAGTTCAAAACATCGTATTGTTGGGACATGGCATTTTATACGGCAGTAGTCCCGGATGATATCAAATTTAAATTTTCGATTTTCAATTTTCTTAGGCTGAAGAGGAGGTTCACATGGAAAAGGAACGGAAGGGTGTGTGGGGGTTTACTGTAAAAGTGTTGAACGAAGCAGGCGGCGCTCTGGTGGATCTATATGATCTGGGCGAAAGCGCTGTAGACAAGATCGGCTGCAAGCTTAAAAAAGTGCCCGATTTGGGAAAGAAAGCCCGCAAAACCGTTAGTGACGGGATTGACACCATCAAGCCGAAAGGCAAGACCGCCCAAAAAGACGAAGGCAACATCATTAAAGATAAGATCAAGGAAAAGGAATCCAAAATTGAGGGCCTCTACCGGGAAATCGGAAAAGAGGGCGTCAGCCATACCGAAGATGACACACCGCTGGATACGGACGCTGTAAAAAGTCTGATTTCCGATGTTAAGGAATATGAGAAAGAAATTGCGAGGCTCAAGGGTCGGATTGTGGAATTGGATACCCAAAAAAATGACGGCCCTCCGGAACGTCTGAAGCCAAAGAAAAAAGCCAAGTTTACCGAAGCACCCGAAAAGATATTAACAACAGGGGAGCAGGCGCTTCCGTT
>JABGPV010000546.1 GCA_018644785.1 Deltaproteobacteria bacterium
CGCACTCATCGCAGTAGCGGAAGAGGCTTCAGAGGTGGCGGCCAAGGGGGAACTCATCAACTCTGATCCGGCATCCATGGGGTCTTATGCCCTGGGGCTCCGGCTCACCGTGGCATTTTCGGTGGGGCTTGCTATTTTGATGGGCCTCATACGAATCCTCAAGGGGTGGCCTGTTCACTACCTGATCATCGGCGGCTACATGGCCGTTATGATCATGACCGGCTTTGCACCGAGGGAGATCGTGGGTGTTGCCTATGATTCCGGTGGCGTCACCACGTCGACGGTGACCGTGCCGCTGGTAACGGCCCTGGGTGTGGGTCTGGCCTCCTCCATCCGCGGGCGTAATCCGCTGGTGGATGGTTTTGGGCTTATCGCGTTTGCCTCATTATTGCCCATTGTGTTCGTTATGGGTTACGGTATCATTCTTTTTAGCTGAGCAAGGGTACAGGGATGGAACTACTGATCACATTCGCTCATACGCTCGTACTGACGGTTCGGGATGTTTTTCCGGTTCTGGCCTTGCTGATGTTTTTTCAGCTCGTGGTTTTACGGAAGCCCATACCGAATTGGAAGCGCGTGGTGGTGGGGTTTGTGTTCGTCCTGGTAGGCCTGGCCCTCTTTTTGGACGGGCTGGAGACCGCTCTGTTTCCCATCGGTAAGATCATGGCGAAACAATTGTCATCACCCGAATTTGTTTTCGGCTCGGGAACCACCCCGGCCGGCGCACCCTGGCATGCCTATATGTGGGTATATGTCTTCGGCATATTGATCGGATTTTCCACGACGGTTGCTGAGCCGGCGCTGATCGCAGTCTGCTACAAGGCGCACGAGGTCTCGCGAGGCAGTCTGAGCCAGTGGGGATTGAGACTGGCCGTTGCAACCGGGGTGGCAATCGGAATCGGCATCGGCACGTTTCGCATCGTGACGGGAACGCCACTTTATATTTATATCATTGCGGGGTACATGATTGTCGTGATCCAGACGGTATTTGCCCCCCGGGAGATTATCGCCCTTGCCTATGATTCAGGCGGGGTCACAACCTCGACGGTGACCGTGCCGCTGGTTGCCGCCCTGGGCCTGGGGCTGGCGGAAACAATTCCGGGTCGAGATCCTGCGCTGGACGGATTCGGATTGATCGCCTTTGCAAGTGTCTTCCCCATTATAACCGTGATGGGGTACGCTCAGATCGCACACTGGCTGGAGCTGCGGAGTTTAAAGGCGGCTAGGGAGGAATAATATGAAATTAAAGTTGATTGTCTCAATGGTCAAGACCACGGAAACCGATCGAATCGTAGACGCCGCCAAAGCTTCCGGCGGCACGGGGGCCACCATTATTCCGGCTCGCGGTACCGGCATACATGAGGCAAAGACCTTCTTCGGCCTGACCCTTGAAGCACAGACCGACGTGGTCCTCTTCCTCCTGGAAGAGAGACTTGTGGAGCCGGTACTTAACGCCATCTACGAGGCCGGACGATTCAAAGAACCGGGCACGGGTATCGCGTTTGTGGTGGATGTAACAGACGCCATAGGGCTGGAAAGCCAGGTAGAACGCTTTGAGGAAATAGCGGAAAAGCGCTGATAGACGTCCCGGGGTATCGGCATTCTTGGCGCCAATGTTTTCATGATCCTTAAGGGTCAGGGGACAGGTGGGCAGGGGGATGTTTATTATGAAATTTCTAATGGGACAGTTCCTCTACGCTTTTGGGAAAAGGCAAGAGAGAAACGTCAAGGTGTTAGTGAAGTTTCTTCTTATCCTGGCAACGCTGATCACCATCTACAGT
>JABGPV010000547.1 GCA_018644785.1 Deltaproteobacteria bacterium
GAAGTAGCTTGCCGCAGCCTCCAGGGCTTCGGTCTCCAGACAATGACGGGCCGCATGCAGAAAATCCGTCAACCTGTCGGGCAAGAGACCGGTCAACTGATGGATATGGGTAATGACGAGACTTTTTTTGCGCTGATCGTCAAGGGTTTGGTCAATATGGGAAACGAGGCTTAGCGTCAGGGATGCTACGGTTCTTTCAGGGGATTCGTGGAGAATCCGTTCCGGAGCTTCGGTATCCTGAAAATAATAGAGGCCCGGCCCTTCCGTTTCAAAGGCGTTCAAAACGTTTTTCGGGTCGAGTCTTCCAGAAACCGCAGCACCCTTACCGGTGAAAGGCCGGATACGGCGGTGAGCGTATCTAAGGAGGCAGGCGGCGGCAGGAGAGCCGCCAGGATCAACAGTTCCTGTTCCGGGCCGGGGGGGGATAGGGAAGCGTCCAAACGGTTTGTCATTTACCAACTCCTTTTTCGATAAGATCGTAATATATGATAAATTTACCAAATATTGTAACATGAAAGTTTACCGTTTGAAAAGGCAGTCTTTTTTCACCATTGATTACAGCATGTTGCGTTTTGGCATGCCTGGCACTGAAATTGCTTTAGAATACAATCGTGACAAAACCGACAGGCGATGTTCAACTCAACAACCACAAAACAAGGAGGAAACGCGATGAAACGGATAGGATTTGTTCTGGCGATAGTAGGGGTTTGCACCTTAACCCTGTTGGGGTTGGCCCGGGCAGCGGATAAGGAACCTTATCGAATCGGGGCGCTTTTTGCGGTCACGGGACCCGCGTCTTTTCTGGGGGAACCGGAACGTAACACGGCTGAGATGGTGAAGGATATAATCAACGCCTCGGGCGGCATCAACGGCCATCCCATTGAACTGATTGTGTATGATACGGAGGCCAATGCAACCAAAACGGTTGTGGCGGCCAAGAAGCTGATCAGTCGGGATCGGGTTCTGGCCATTATCGGTCCTTCCACCAGCGGTACGTCCATGGCGGTCGTACCCATTGTCAACAAAGCCGAAGTGCCCATGATCTCCTGTGCCGCCAGCATTAAGATCGCCGCGCCGGTGGAAAAGCGAAAATGGGTATTTAAGGTGGTTCCCGGTGACGACCTGGCCGTCGCGCTCATGTATGATCAGATGAAAAAGCAGGGAATCAAAAAGGTCGCCCTCATGAGCGTCTCCACCGGTTACGGGATGAGCGGCCGGGATCAGCTCAACAAACTGGCGCCCGAATACGGCATGGAGATTGTGGCGGATGAGACTTACGGGCCCAAAGAGTCGGACTTGACCGCGCAGCTCACCAAGGTTCGAGGGACCGGCGCGGAAGCCATCATCAACTGGTCCATCGGTCCCCCGCAGATTGTGGTGACCCGAAACTGGAAACAACTGGGTATTCCCATACCCCTCTACCAGAGCTACGGGTTCGGCAGCAAACGCAATATCAAACTGGCGGGGGGCGCAGCGGAAGGCGTGATCTGTCCGGTATCGCGTATCGTCCTCGCGGAGAGCCTGCCTGAAAAAGATCCCCACAGCCCGGTGGTCAAGCGATACAAATCCCTCTATGAAAAGGAATTCAAAAAAGAGGTGAGCGTATTCGGCGGCCACGCCTGGGATGCCATGTTTCAGTTGGCCGGCGCCCTTCAGGCCGCGGGTTCCGATCGGGCAAAAATCCGGGACTACCTGGAAACCCTTCAGGGGTTTGTGGGCAACAACAGCATCTTCAACCGCTCTTCCAAGGATCACGTGGGTTTGGGTAAAGACGC
>JABGPV010000548.1 GCA_018644785.1 Deltaproteobacteria bacterium
CCGTGACAATCCTGATGAGCTCAAAAGAAAAAGATAAGGCAGTCATATCCATATCCGATACCGGCACGGGCCTTGTGGAAGATGATGTGGATAAAATATTCAATCTGGATTTTACGACCAAGGAAAAAGGCCTTGGCTTGGGACTTGCCCTGGCCCATGAGATTATTCAAGCCCACAGCGGGGAAATCAGGGTTCGGAGTGCGCCGGGTGTGGGGACCACTTTTGAAATTGCACTTCCGATGGCAGGTAAATGATTTTTGTCTGATTCCCGTGCTCAGGCGTGGGAACGAGAAAAAGGTCAAGATGAAATGGTTGAAAAACTCAATATTCTTGTGGTGGAAGATGGGAAGAGCCAGCGGGAAATGCTTCGGGATTTCCTGAAAGACGAAGGGTACCCGGTTTCGGAAGCTGAAAATGGGGAGAGCGCCCTCACTAAGCTGGGGGAAGACTGTTTCGATCTGGTGTTGACCGATTATAAAATGCCCGGTATGGATGGCATGGCCCTGCTTCAGGCGGCAAAAGAACTGAATCCGGAGATGGATGTGGTGGTGATGACCGCTTTCGGCACCGTTGAAACGGCTGTCAGCGCCATGAAAGCCGGTGCATCCGATTATATCAGGAAACCCATTGACTTAGATGAATTGAAATTGCTCATTGAGCGGATTTCCGGGCGACGAACCATTGTGCGTGAAAATAAGATGCTTCGGAAAGAACTGCGGGGCAAAAGGGTTACGCCCGACGGAATCATTTTTCGAAGTACGGCCATGGCGGCGGTCATCAACATGGCCGGTCGTGTGGCGAAAAGCCGGGCCACCGTTTTGATACAGGGGGAAAGCGGCACGGGGAAGGAACTGATTGCCCGGTTGATCCATGATCTGAGCCCCCGTTCGGGAAAACCCATGACGGTTGTCAACTGCGCTGCACTGTCGGAAACACTCCTCGAAAGCGAATTGTTCGGCCACGAAAAGGGTGCCTTTACGGGGGCTGCCGGAATTCGTCTCGGCCGATTCGAAGAAGCGGACGGGGGAACCCTGTTTCTGGATGAAATCGGCGAGGTAACCAATGCGGTCCAGGTAAAGCTGCTGCGGTTCCTTCAGGAAAGAGAGTTTCAGCGGGTTGGCGGAAACCGCACATTCCGTTCCGATGTCCGGGTTATCAGCGCCACCAACAGGGACCTGGAAGAGGGGATGGAAGGGGGCCGGTTCCGGAAGGATCTGTTTTACCGATTGAATGTGGTGGGGGTTACCATTCCCCCGCTCAGGGAGCGAAGGGAAGATCTGGCGCCGCTGATGGATCATTTCCTGAAGCGATTTTCATCAGAAAACAGTCGAAACATCAAAGGTGTTTCGTCCAAAGCCCGAGACATGCTTATGAAGTACAATTACCCGGGCAACGTAAGGGAACTGGAAAATATCCTGGAACGGGCCGTGGTAATTGCCAGAGATGACACTATTAAAATCGCGGACCTTCCTTTCTCTGCGGCGGTAGAAAATCGGTCCGGAATCCGGGACTGGAGAGGGGGGACCTTGAAAGATGCGATGGCGTTTCTGGAGCAGGAGATGGTGCAGCAGGCCATGGCGGAAACGGGAAACCACCAGACGCGAGCGGCTCGCATCTTAGGTATCAGCGAACGGATGCTGCGATACAAGCTGAAAAAATACGGTTTGAAATAGTTTCTTAGATTATTACAGCTTCACTCTGAGAGCTTATCTCTGATAAAAGATATTGAGAATTCGATACGTGAGAAACTGATATTCAGTTCGT
>JABGPV010000549.1:0-1384 GCA_018644785.1 Deltaproteobacteria bacterium
AAAATTGGTCAGCCCGGTAATCCGGATTCATTTCGCCTGCCAGCGTCACGGTCACGGTATTGGGGCGGTGTGCGTTAAACAGAAATTTCCCGGGCGTAAACAGTTTGTCCGTATTTTCAATAAAGAGAACCTTTACCGGTGCTTTGCACATTTTGGCAAGCTTAAAAGCCCCTTTGTTCAAACTGCCGATGCGACCATCCCGACTACGGGTGCCCTCGGGAAAGATAAACACGTTACCCCCTGAAGCAAGGAACGCATCCATGCCATCGATGCGGTCCACCATCAGATCCGCAAAACGGCCCCTGGCCGTGGACGGGATGTATCCTGACAGGGAAAGCATTGTGCCGAAAACCGGTATGCCGAAGAGGCGGGCTTTGGCGATGGTGGTATGCCGCGCATAAATGGAAATCAGCAAAATAGGATCAATGTAGGATCGGTGATTGCACACGATCACCGAAGAGCGAATTTTTCGCACTGCCTCCGGAATTTGCCACCGACACGAAGGAATCAACAGTTTTATAAGACCAAAAAATCCTTTGTAGAAGATATGGTTCAGCTTCTGAAATGCGGTTCTTCGCTTTTTGGAAAAACAGAACGCCAGAAAATAAAACGGCGCAAAAAAAAGGACAAAGCCCAGCGTATAGTAGAACCACAGGATCAGGGTAATCGAAAGATCCAGCAAAAAATGACGCCATTTCATCATGAAATTGCACTCGGAAATATCGGTCATCCCTTTTTCGTTACTACACCGCTTTTCTCCATTAGCCGCTGAAGCTTGTGGTAGGGTTGCGCACCGACCAGGCGATCCCCGTTTACCACAAAGGTGGGCAAAACCAGAATATTCATCTCATCCGCCATAGCCCAATCCCGATCCACACGCTCTTTAAATATCCCGGCTTTGATCACTTCATCAACATTCTCAACTGGAAGGCCCACGGATGCGGCAATCTCGGATAGTACGGAAATTTTCGCAATATTTCTTGAATCCACAAAATAGGCAAAGTAGAGAGCCTGGAGAAAAGCATCGTCCTTGCCCTTGGATTCAGCCCAGAGGCCCAGTTCCTGGGCCGAACGACTGTTATAGATCATTTCAGGCGAACCGAAAGGCAACCCGAGATCCTCCGCTGTCTCTTTCAGATGGCGCATTCTTTCATTGACCACAAGGGGGTCATCAGAAAAACAGGCACCCAGTGAAAGACCGTCCTTTGGGGTATCCGAACGAAACGGAAACATTCGACGTCGAATTTGAATGTTGTATTCTTTTTTAAGCTGGGCGATCCGCCCGGACATGAAGTAGCACCATGGACAGGTGCAATCGGTAAAAATTTCAAGGGTTTCAGGGGAGGAAGGCATAGGGGGTGTCCTTCACCCGGGGGACGCTTTC
>JABGPV010000549.1:1394-1739 GCA_018644785.1 Deltaproteobacteria bacterium
GCTTTCGGGCTGTAAATCATTGACTGCAAAATCTGCGGGCATAAGAAACACCGAAATTCTCTTCCACAATGGAAAAGACCTCACCGGCATCCAAACCACTCTGCTTCAAGTCCTCAATTGCCTCGTCCAACATGGCAGCGAAGACCTCTTCGCTGATAACTCTTTTCGTCGACATGATATCTCCTCTCAAAGATCTTATTGTAAAAGTCAACCACCGGTAAAATGACAGTCTGAATCAGGAGAATATCTGCCGAACCTTACCTAAACCTTTCAGGAACATTACAATCTTGCAATAGTTCGAATACACAAAATAACTTTTCTTTGTACATCTATGGGTATTACTTG
>JABGPV010000055.1 GCA_018644785.1 Deltaproteobacteria bacterium
CTCTCATGGGTTAAAAGGTTGCCCGATTATTACACGCCTCGCAGGTGGGGAAAAGATGGGGTTCTTTTGGCGCTTACACAAATTCGATTTCAGAAGTCCTGCCGGACCAGGTGACAATTTTATTCAATCCATAAGAGTACAATTCCTGTAGCACAAAGTTTTCGGCAAAATAGCCTTTGTAGGAACCGTAATCGTAGCGCAGAATACTTTCCGGGGTCAAACCTATCATGGCGCCAAGCAAGCCGATGTCAAATAAAAGGAGCTTGAAATTGGTTTCTTTTGCACCGGCCATAATAGGTGTCGACGGATGTAGATTCGTATTCACCTTTAAGGCGAGTCCTGCCTTGGTTAGCCACTCTATCGGATCTGCAAGATCTTCATAGCTTCTGTATCCTCTGGAAATAACATCCTTAAACTTAAATTTCTTTGACTTCTGGTCCTGTGTATTTGCCAGTTGAAGAGGTATCGCCCTGAATACACGTTCAATATGACGGGCATTGGTACTCCCAGCATATTTTGAAAAGTCGCTTTCATAATGAAAAATTAGTTGCCTCTGGAGTTGCCGAACGGCCCTGAATGCCTCAAGCGGTTGATCTTTATTGACCTCGTATTGGCCGATGACTTCAGGCATTCCACCCGTAACAAAGTACCCTTTCAGTAAATCAAAAAGACGCCTGTGATAGATGTCGTCGGTCTTGCCCCCATTAAAATCATTCAAAAACGACAGGGCCATTTCTTCGCCCGTTCCGGCAAGGAATTCGTCGAAATTCATCGGATACATATGAAGAATCTCAATTTTTCCCACGGGAAACGGCTCATCACTGTGTATAACACCCAGATTTGAACCAGCGGCTGCAATTGCCAGCCCGCCCATATATTGGAAAAAATACTTCAGGGCGGTTATAGCTCTGGGAATTGCCTGTATTTCATCAAGGATCAATATGTCCTCTTTAATATTTATCGTTTTTCCCGAAACAAAACTAAGTTTATCTACCAGTTGCTTCGGGTCTAATGGGTAATCATTAAAAATTGGGCCCAGCTCGACTTTCAATTCCTCAAGATCAAAATAATGGGACTTGCTGAACTGTTTTTTGGCAAAATCTTGGAGGACATATGTCTTCCCCACCTGTCTTGCCCCCTGCAGGAGGAGGGGTTTTCTGATCTCTTTATCCTTCCATTGGAGTAAGCTGGCTTCAATTATCCTTTTCATGATTAGGGGTCATCTCCATTTGAGAGCAAGGCTTCGATAGGTTTCGCTTCTACATGTATCAATAAATATAGAAATATGCAATGAAAATATATAAAGATATAAGAATATTATCAAGGAAAAAGTCCATAAATGTTTATAAATTCACAATGAATAAATTAGAGGCATAGCTACTACATCTTTTTGCGACTTTGGGCATCTGATAGTGATGGAGTCATCGACAGTATTGACGTGGGTGACATTGGTACGGAGGGTTTTTATACAAAGGTCCTGCCTTTCAAATTCCTCATTTTCCCCAAACAGTATGGCCGTGTTTCTTTGCTTTAACGGTATATCGCCTTTTCTGAAATATTCAAAAGTCTTTCATTAGCACAGGGTGCCATGCTTATCTTTTTTCTTCTTGCGGGTTGGAATTGAATGTTTAAACTATGTCTAAACATCAAACAGCTGTCATTATCGTGAGGAGTTTATTATGACTGAAGCTGTCTTGGATATCAAGCGGTGGGGAAACAATTTGGGCGTTCGCCTGCCTGCAGCAGTGGCTCGCGCAGCGCAGTTATATGTCGATCAACGTGTGCGCATTTCAGTGGAAGACGGTACCATCGTAATCCGGCCTGTAGAGGATGTTGAACTGAGCTTGGATCAACTCCTGGCTCGGTTTGACCCGGCCCGGCATGGAGGCGAAGTAATGCAGAGTCAGGCAGTCGGGGATGAGCTGTGGTAACAACAACCAAAAAGGCGAAAGGGAGCCGCCCGTGGGTGCCGTCTCGACAAGATATCATCTGGATCGATTGCAATCCCCAGGCAGGACAAGAAATGCGCGATGTGCATCCATTTCTGGTTCTTTCTCCGCGAAACTTCAACAACACGACATCCCTGGTCATCGGCCTGCCCATGACTACAGCGGAATATAACGCCGACAACCCATTTGCCGTTGCCATCGGGCAGGCCAAAAGTCGAAGCAAGGCAGGAAAAACCAGTTATGTACTCTGCTACCAGCCAAAATCATTCGACTGGCGTGTTCGCCGTGCGAGGGAGCATTCGCTTGAGAAGTTGCAGGATGTGCCCTTTGCCAAATTAGCATTTGACAACCGGTTATACTTTGATTATTGCTGAGTATAACATTTCACATGGGGAGAAAAAGTATGGCCGCAAATTCAAAAGAGCCTGTAAAGATGAAGGTTTTTCCTAAAGGACAGATTGTCATTCCTGTTGCTTTAAGGAAAAAATATGATATTGAGATTGGAGATCGTGTCGACGTCATTTCAAAAGCCGACGGCATTTTTCTAAAACCTGTGCCAAAAAAAGAAAAGGAGCAATCTCTGACCGACCACTTATTTGGGATGTTTGGAAAATACGCGAAAGAGATGCCAAAACTTAAAAAGGCGGATATTAGCAGGGCAACGGAAGCAGGTTTTATCCAGGAGTGGGGAAAATGATAGCCCTATTGGATACCAATGTTCTAATTCGTTTTCTGACATCCGACAAAACACAAAAGTTCCGAGGGGTATATACTCTGTTTGAATCTCTGGAGCGTGGAGATTTGCGGGTTGAACTGAAATTGATTGTTTTGTTCCAGGTAGTATTTGTTTTAAAAAGCTTTTACTCTGTTCCCGTAGAAGACATCGCAAGCGGAATGCTGGACATCCTGGAATATAAAGGGATTATTGTTAAGGACAAAAGGATTGTTCGCCGGACGCTAACACTCTGGCATGATAACAAATTGGACATTGTAGATTGTTATCTGATTGCCTGTTTGGAAGGGGATAAACAAAATATCCTTTATAGCTATGATCGTGACTTTGATAAATTCGAAGTTGACCGCAAGGAACCTTAATGCGAGACCTTTGCATGACTCACCAAAATTTGACAATTTAAGGATGTCCCCGAACATTAGGAAAATCACATGCACTTTTTGAAGAATGAAATACTGGACCTGATCAAGAACGGTGAATCCGAATCTGTTGAATTCAAGAAGTCGACTTCTTCACTTCGGGAAGCCATCCAGACCATCTGTGCATTTTCCAACCATCATGGCGGATATGTGATTTTCGGTGTTGATGACATTGGGAGGATTCTTGGTCAGCAAGTCACGGATGATACAATAAAGAACATCTCAAATGCCATAAAACTGAATACGGATCCAAAGCTTTACCCCATCATTGAAAAAATGGATCTGGAAGGGAAGACCTGTTTACTGGTTTCAGTTGATGAAAGCCCTTTGAAACCACATCTCGCCTATGGGAGAGCGTATTTGCGCGTGGGAACAACCAATCAAGAGATTGATCGTGATCATTATGAATACCTCCTTCAGCAACGATATAATGGTTATGGATTTGACCACCAAATTCAAAGTGATGCAACCTTGAAAGACATAGATAATGATTCCCTTTACGAATTTCTGGATACCGCAAACTCAATTCGCAATCTGAATGAAAACATGCTGCTCCCACCGGATGTGATCCTCAAAAAAATGGATTTAATGAATGAAAAAGGGGTCACCCGAGCAGCGCTGCTTCTTTCTGGAAAGGATCCCGCCCGTTTTTTTTCCAACCATTTCGAAGTGAAGTGTGGAAGGTTTTTGGATGACGAAGGCTACGATGAGATTGAAAACGATAAAGAGTTCAGAGGCAATCTAATTCTGATTTTCAGAGCTGTTATGGATTTTGTATTGGAAGCTATTGGCAAGAGCAGTGTAAAGGGGGTGATTCACCGAAATGAAAAATGGGAATTCCCTATCAGTGTAATCAGGGAAGCCATCGTAAATATGATCGTTCATAGGGATTACCGTCAGAATATCAAAAGTACCCTTGAGATAAGGCCTTCTACTATCTCATTCTACAATCCGGGCTTACTCTTCGGGCCATCGATTACAATTGATCGATTGAAGACACTCCATCCTTCCCGACCGGGAAATAAACTTATTGCCAAGATTTTTTACCTCATGGGGCTCTTCGAAAATTGGGGCGGCGGAACATTGAAAATCATATCCGAAACCGTGAAATCAGGAAAAGCGTCACCTGAGTTTTCATTTGAGGACGGTATGTTCAGATTGGTTTTGTTTCGATGATTGTTCGAGGGTGTGGGGGTTGGTGATCTATCTGTTATGGCTGACGAGATTTTTGAGGGCCTGGAAAATAGTCTGACGGTCGAAGGAAGAAAGTAACGGGGTTCATTCCTTACCAGATGGCTTTTACATGAGGGTATTCAATAATTTTTTTATCCTTTGTCAAAAGTGTCAAATCATGCGTTCTTGCGGTAGCCACAATGATTTGATCGGCGGGATCTTTATGAAAACCGCCAGGAAGATTGCATGATTCCATCGCTATTTCAGGCGTTAGCTCGATTACCTGTAAACCACTTTTACCAATAGCATTGTTTAGCCAGCGCTTCGGATCAATTTTCACATTTATACGTCCTTTGGTCACCATCATTGCAAATTCCCATATGGAAATCGAGGCAATGGCACGTTGATCGGTTTGCGTCTGTTTAATCAGTATTTTGACATTATCGGACAGCAGTTTCGTTGCGCTATGCGACCATATCCAGGTGTGCGTATCCAGAAGAATCATTGCTTAATCAAGTTCCCATGCGTCGGAATCAATGACCGGTTTGGTTAAATCGCCAATAGTTTCAACAAGGCCTTCCATGCTTCCAAGGAGAGGATCCTTTTCGTCCTGCCGCGCAAAGTGTACCAGCTTTGCAATAGGCTTTCCCCGTTTGGTAATCACTACCTCCTTATGTGTTATCTTAACTTGGTCAAGGATCTTAAAGCAATTTGCCCGGAATTCTGCAGCGCTGATTTCCATTTATTGATCACCTCCCTACATGAATGCGTACACTTTAATGTGTACTTATAGGGATGTCAATCTTTCTTGGGGGGGCTACAGAACGTCAGAAAATAATCATCCATTGTGGGGAAGCCAGGCCCTGAAGAAAGATTCGCAAATCTGTATTCATTTTCGCTCTCAAAAAGGATGTTGAGATTGATAAGCCGTGTGATTGCTCTTTTCACGGTTGATGGGTTATTGAAACCGGCGGATTTCATGAATGAAACGGAAAAAACCTTTTTTCCGCCCTCTATCGCTATGAGACCTTTGAAAAACGTGACAATTCTTGGCTTGAGCTAATTCTAGCGTTGCCTCAATGAAACTATAGGCAAATTTAGGTTAGCAAAACCAGGTCTGGAAAATAGCGGGATTTCAATCGCAATTTTCCGGTTCGATATCAAGAATTAGGGCGATCGCCTTCTTTATGGCGTCGATTTCAGCGGTTGTGATGCTTCCTATCCTGTTGACAAATCTCTTATGGCTCAAGGCTCTGATCTGAAAACAGTCAACTGACGATTTTTTTTGAAGACCATTGTATGCGTTTGGTTCTAAAGTTACAAAAAAAGGATTTTCCTCCCAATACGGGCTCCAAGCGGTGATGGGGGCAACAATCGCCAGCCTGAGATGCTTCTCATGCCCACCATTCAAGACGATGACCGGACGTGTTTTCCTGATTTCATCACCCATTGTTGGTGCAAGATTGACCCGGTAGAGATCACCTGTTTTCAAAATCTTCCCCTTCGATGGATTTAAAGATGTTGCTATATGGCCCTTTTCCAATCATTTCCATAGCCTTTAGTCTTTTTAATTCTCGAAGCCTTCTTCGATCTTCCCGCACTTTGGCATTGATGGCCTCGCGCATATACTCGCTCAAACTTCTGTACTTCAGGTCTTTATAGACTTTCTTAATGAAGCTGTAATTTTCAGGCTCGATTTGAATTTTGGTCTGTATCAGCATGCTTTGTTCCCCTGTTTTTAGACAGTCATAAATGAAGCGCTCTCTGAAATTTCGTCACCCAGCTAGGATATCCGTTATGAACGAATATGGGCCTAATGTCAAGGCACATTAAATGGGCCCAATAAAATGGCCCAAAACAATTTTGAAGCGCTTAATGAAAAATAAATCTCCCAAATATGCTACGGGCCTCGGTAGAAATCTCTATCTGAAATTTGCTGTCGATAGATGTGTTTCCTGGTTATTATTGATGTTGACAAGTCCGCTGATCACGTTCATTGCTTACTGCATGTGGATCGAAGGGCTTTTTTTTAAAGATTCCAGGGGGCCGGTATTCTATCGCGAAAAAAGAATATCCCGGGGAAAACCCTTTACTTTATACAAGTTCAGGGTATTAACGGCCTCAGCACTTCAAAAAGTAGCGAAGGAAGATTCCGTATGTTTTTTCAATTTGAAAAGAAAAATACAACGGTAATGGGGAAAATCCTGATTCAGTGTTACCTTGATGAAATGCCACAACTGCTGAATATTTTTCTGGGGCAAATGAGCTTTGTGGGTCCCAGGCCGCGCGTCCCGCCCATTTATGAGGAAGACGTGGCGGAGGGGTATAGTGCTCTAAAGTTTCTCAAGGGGGGCATTACCGGTCCCTCCCAGCTGGCAAAAGGCATGGTAAAAAACGGACTTCCGCTCAGCGAGGAATATTTGGGCATATGCAATTCATATGGGCCGATAAAGCTTCTTAAATATGATCTTGGGATTATGTGGAGGTCGGTTTTTAAGTTGATGAAGGCCGAGGGGTTGTGATTTTTCTATCGCGCGCCCTGCCCGAAAAGTACGACCCCAATGGTTTTGAGGACGATCTTGGCGTCAAGGAACAGCGACATGTTCTTGATGTAAAAGATATCGTACTCCAATTTTTTCAATGAATCCTCGACTGATGCACCGTAGTGATAGTTGACCTGGGCCCATCCCGTGATGCCGGGGCTCACGGAATGGCGTATTCCGTAATAGGGGATCTCTGCTTCCAACTGCCGTACAAATTCAGGACGTTCCGGCCTGGGGCCAATGAGACTCATGTCACCCAGAAATACATTATAAATCTGGGGCAACTCATCGATGCGGAGGATGCGAATGATGCGCCCCACCCGTGTTGTCCTGGGGTCTTCCTTGGATGCCCACTGCGCCCCGTTTTCTTCAGCATCCTGGCTCATGGAACGGAATTTCCAGGCCGTAAAAAGCTTTCCGCCTTTACCAACCCGTTGTTGTCTGAAAAAAATGGGCCCCGGGGAGTCAATCCGAATGGTCAGAACGGTCAACATTATGACGGGTAGGGACAACAGGAGCAACAAACCGGATATCCCGAAATCAACCAGGCGTTTGACTTTTTGAACGTATGGCTTGGTAACGAGATTGAAACCGTCCGTAAAAACCAGCCAGTCGTCCCGGATATGCTCGACCGGTACAGTTCCGGTGATATCTTCAAAGACGCTGGGCATATCCTTGATGGTCATTCCTTCCAGCCTTGCATCGAGGATGGCTTTGATCAGTTCTTTGGGTCTCTCTTTTGTGATGGCTAGAAATGAGGTTGCAGCCCCTGTTTCTTTTCCTATTTCTTCTAACTGAGACGTTTTTCCTCTAACCGGCAGACCGTCAATCACCCGGCCAATTTTTTGAGGGTCGTCATCCAGAAAACCCACAGCCTCATAGGGTGAATGGGCCATCCGCAACAGCTGGTGCAAAGCAGTACCGCTCTCGCCGGCCCCCAGTATGAGCACTTTCTCCTTACCGGAAGTGATTGGATTAATACGGAAAAGAACCTTTCGCCACCCGAAGCCAAAACACCATATCAACAGCATCTGAATCAGAAAAATGCCGCGCCCGAATTCCCAGTAGGGCAATGAATAAAAGAGAAAGGCCAGGAGAACCCCTGCTACCACTACAGCGGCGGTGGTCCTGGCAGCGGTTTCCCGTGAAGACGCCGGGCGGTAAACATCGAAGAGGTTAAAGACATAGAACGTGGTGAGGTACAATAGAAGGGTGAAAGTGGCGGCGCCGGTATGGACTGTGAAAATATCATGGGAAGGTTCGCCGGGTGCAAATCTAATCCAGGCTGACAGCTGGGTTGCGAGCATTATCAGGGCGACGTCCCCGACTAACAAAAGGGTACGGTTCCAGGTTGTCTGTCGCATTCCCAGGAATTTCATGTCTTATATTTGCTGGCGGTTTTGCTGTTCAAATGTCATTCACATACCGTATCCTAAAAAAATCAGTATTCCTGGTAGAAAATAGCCTGTAAAACATAATTCGTCAAAGAAATTCTGAAAAGACTGCCCATTGCCGAGGCCCTAAGGCAATGGGCAGTTCTGTTTTTACGAGAAGGTGATTTGTCCGTCTTTAATATCCGCAGCAATCTGATCCCCTTCTTTGACCGATCCCTCAAGAATTTTCATGGCCAGGGGGTCCTGGATGTAATGCTGAATGGCCCGTTTCAGCGGGCGAGCCCCGTAAACAGGATCAAACCCGGTCTCCGCCAGGAACGTTTCGGCCGCATCTGTCAACTTCAGATTAATTTTATTGGCTTCAAGGCGTTTGCTTAAGAGCCCGATCTGGATCCCCACGATTTTCTTGATCTCCTCGGGGCCCAGGGAATTAAAGGTAACGATTTCATCGATGCGGTTTAAAAACTCAGGCTTGAAGGTGGCCCGAAGGATTTCCATGACCGCCTTTTCCATCTCTTCGCTGCTTTTTCCCTGCATCTCCTGAATGATCTGGCTGCCCACGTTTGAGGTCATGATCAGCACGGTGTTTTTAAAATCCACTGTCCGCCCCTTGCCGTCGGTCATACGCCCGTCATCCAAAATCTGAAGGAGCGCATTAAAGACGTCGGGATGGGCTTTTTCGATTTCATCAAAGAGGACCACAGAGTACGGGTGCCGCCGAATGGCCTCGGTGAGATAGCCCCCTTCCTCGTAGCCTACGTAACCCGGGGGCGCACCAATCAATCTCGCCACCGAGTGTTTCTCCATGTATTCACTCATGTCCACGCGAACCATATACTGCTCATCGTCAAAGAGGAACTGCGCCAGGGTTCGGGCGAGCTCCGTTTTGCCCACACCGGTAGGCCCCAGAAAAATAAAGGACCCGATGGGCCGGTTGGGATCCTGAAGCCCGGAACGGGCACGGCGCACCGCATTGGCCACGGCATCGATGGCCTTCAGCTGGCCCACGACCCGCTTTGAAAGCCGCTCCTCCATCTTCAGCAGTTTTTCCTTTTCTCCCTCCATCATCCGCGATATGGGGATTCCGGTCCATTTCGCCACCACTTCGGCAATATCCTCACTGTCCACTTCTTCCTTGAGCATTTTCTGCCCGCTCTGGAGTTCCTCAAGCTTCCTGTTTTCTTCTTCCAGGGTCTTTTCCAGCTCGGCCTGCTGCCCGTATTTCAATTGGGCTGCCAGGGCGAGATCCCCGTCCCGTTCGGCAATCTGAGCTTCGGATCTGGTTTTTTCCATCTGTTCCTTGATGCTCTGAATCCTGTGGATGGCCTCTTTCTCTTTCTTCCAGTGTTGGGTCATCACCTCGGTCTGAGATTTCAAATCTTTCAACTCGTCCTTGATCTTCTGGCGACGCTCCTTTGAGGCCTTATCCCTTTCTTTTTTTAGCGCCTCATTTTCGATTTCCAGTTGTGTAATCTTCCGCTGCATATTGTCGATCTCAGCGGGCATGCTGTCGATTTCAATACGCAGCCGGCTGGTGGCCTCATCAATCAAATCGATGGCTTTATCCGGCAAGAAACGGTCCGTGATATACCGGTTTGAAAGCGTTGCTGCCGCCACCAGGGCCGAATCCTTGATACGAACCCCGTGATGCACTTCATATTTTTCTTTCAATCCTCGAAGAATGGAGATGGTATCTTCCACGGTGGGTTCTTCCACCATGATGGGCTGAAACCGCCGCTCGAAAGCCGCATCCTTTTCAATGTATTTCCTGTATTCTTTGATGGTGGTAGCACCCACGCACCGCAGTTCCCCTCGGGCGAGTGCCGGTTTCAACATGTTGGAGGCATCCACTGCCCCTTCAGCGGCCCCCGCACCCACCAGGGTATGCATCTCATCGATGAAAAGGACAATCTGCCCTTGCGCATCTGTCACTTCCTTGAGTACGGCTTTTAAGCGGTCCTCAAATTCTCCCCGGTACTTGGCACCGGCGATCAGAGCCCCCATGTCCAGGGCCACCACCCGTTTATCTTTGAGGGTTTCCGGAACATCACCCTGAATGATGCGCTGGGCAAGCCCTTCCACAATGGCGGTTTTTCCCACCCCGGGTTCCCCGATGAGCACGGGATTGTTCTTGGTCCTTCGGCTCAAAACCTGCATAATCCTTCGAATTTCATCATCTCTTCCGATGACCGGGTCCAGTTTTCCCTTTGAAGCAATGGCCGTAAGATCCGTACAGAACCGTTCAAGGGCCTGATATTTATCTTCCGGGTTCTGGTCCGTAATGCGCTGTCCGCCTCGAATATCCACCAGGGCCTTCAAGATGGCGTCACGGGTGACGCCTGCGGCCGCCAGCAGACGAGCCGCTTCGCCCCGTTTTTCCTCGGTTGCCGCCAGCAGGATATGCTCAAGGCTCACGAACTCGTCTTTGACCTGTTCAGCCTCGGCAAAAGCGCGGTCCAACATGGCCTTGGCGTTTTGAGACAGGTGGGCCTGGCCGTACCCTCCACCGGATATCTTCGGCAGCTTTTCAAGCGCCGCTTCAAAAGCACCTGCCAGCTGATTTTGATCTGCACCGATTTTGCCCAGCAAAGGGGGAATGACCCCTTCCTTCTGGTCAAGGATGGCCCTGACAATATGTTCGGGTTCTATCTGCTGATGGCCGAATCGTTCGGCCAGTTGCTGAGCATTTTGAATGGTTTCCTGTGCTTTTAGTGTAAATTTATCGAATCTCATAATTTAATTCCTCCTGTAACGATTTTGAGAAGGATAATTTTTCTTCACAAAATGATTCAAATTCATGCAAATTACTACAACCTCTCTTTTGGAGAGGCTGTTTAGAACTATTTAGGTTAACATTCATAAATTTAATTTCTATAAGAGAAGATGTCAAGATTTCTACTTGAATCCATTCCTCTGTTGACATCAATAGTTGCATTTGCTAAAAAAATCCGACTGTTTTGAACCCTTTCTTTCCGAACAATTGAATGCTATAAATTTTGCTGAAAGGAGCACCATTATTAATGGAAGCATTAACCCCGTTTTATGAAGTAAATGAAGCCCTCGTCGCCATGGGGGCGGAAAAACTGAACCTTTGCATGCAGTGCGGCATGTGCGCGGGATCGTGTCCCTGGCGTATCGTTGACGGACCCTTTAATATTCGAAAATTGATCCGAATGGCCCAGTTGGGCGTTGAAGGGTACGAATCGGATGACATTCTTTACGGCTGCACCACTTGCAACACCTGCGTTTTGAAATGCCCTCGCGGTGTGACCATCATCGATGTGGTCAAAGCCATGAGGGGTATGATGGCCGAGGCGGGTACCATCCCCGGAGTATTGAAGACCGCCACGGGAAGCGTGCACAGCAATGGCAATCCCTGGTCCGAGCCCAGGGAGAACAGGACCGCCTGGATGGAAGGCCTGGATGTGCCGGTGTTTGATGAAAACACCGAATATCTCCTGTTCGTCTGTTGCACTTCCGCCTATGATCCCAGAGGTCAGAAAGTCGCCCAGGCTATGGTCAAGGTGCTTACGGCTGCCGGCGTCAGTTTTGGAGTCCTTGGCGAAGAAGAGAGCTGTTGCGCAGAATCGGTTCGAAAGATCGGCGATGAAGAACTTTTCATGAACATGGCGCAAAAGAACATCAAGTTGTACCAGGACAAAGGCGTCAAGAAGATCATCACCACTTCGCCGCACTGTTACCATACCTATACCCAGGAGTACCCGGAGTTTGGCGGCGAATTTGAAGTGGTTCATTATACTCAGCTTCTGGCGGAACTGATCGAGAAGGGAACGGTGAAACTGTCCAAAACCCTGGATAAAAAGGTTGCCTACCATGACCCCTGCTACCTGGGCCGGCACAGCGAAGTGTATGATGAACCCAGGGCGTTGATCAACGCCGCCACGGGTGACAATCTGGTGGAAATGGAACGGAGCCGGGAAAAAAGCCTGTGCTGCGGCGCCGGAGGTGGACGACTCTGGATGGAAACACCCCCGGAATGGCGTTTTTCCGACCTGAGGATACACGAGGCCATTGAAACCGGTGCAACTATTCTGGCCACGGCATGTCCTTACTGCATCTCCATGCTGGAAGACAGCCGAAAGACCGTCAACAAGGAAGACGAGATCGAGATCAAGGACGTCTCCGAGCTTATTGCCGAGGCGTTGTAACAAACAGGTATTTTGAGATCAAAAAGCCCTGCCCCGCCGGGCAGGGCTTTTTGTGCTTCTGGCCCCTATTTTTTGAGTGTTCTATGAAAACAGCCTATCTGGATTGCTTTTCCGGTTTAAGCGGGGATATGTTTCTGGGTTCCCTTCTGGACGCGGGACTCTCCTTTGACCAATTGAAACAGTGCCTTCAAACCCTGCCTTTTCATGGGTACGAACTTGAGCTAAGGCGAGAGACGCGAAACCAGATCTCAGGTGCGCGGTTTATGGTTCATCTGGATGAAGGTCATTATAAAGAGCATGGGCACAAAAAACATGGGCATAAAAATAGAGACCTGAAAGCCATAAGCGAGGTCATAGGCCAGGGCGATTTGACAGATTCCGTCAAGAAAAAATCAATGGCGATTTTTGAATCCCTGGCCCGCGTCGAAGGCCATATCCACAACTTGCCCCCTGATCAGGTCCACTTTCACGAAGTGGGGGCCGTTGACTCCATCATCGATATTGTGGGTGCGGTGTATGCCCTCGAAATCCTGGGGATTGAACGCCTGGTGGTTTCCCCCCTACCCCTGGGATCGGGCTTTGTCAAGACGGCCCACGGCAGAATCCCTGTTCCTGCACCGGCCACCCTGGCGCTTTTAAAGGGGGTCCCGGTATTGAATTCAGGCGTTCAACAGGAAATGGTCACGCCCACGGGGGCGGCGCTTGCCACCGGACTGGCCGCGTCTTTTGGTCCCATGCCCCCCATGGTGGTTCAAAATGTCGGTTACGGGGTCGGTTCACGGGAATTGCGGGATCGCCCGAACCTGCTTCGCATCATCATCGGTCATGAGGAACATGGAAAGCAAACGGATACGGTGGTGGTTCTTGAAACGAACCTGGATGATATGCGCCCGGAAGGCCTGGGTTATCTCATGGAACGGCTGTTGGAAGCGGGCGCTCTGGATGTGGTTTTTTTACCCGCCCAGATGAAGAAAAACCGCCCCGGGGTACAGGTTCAAGTGATCGGAAGCCCGGAGCAGAAAGACCGTTTGATGGAAATCATGGTTCAGGAAACCACCACCCTGGGCATCCGCTTTCGTTACAGCCGGCGCATGGTCCTTGAAAGAAATCAGGAGACAGTGGAGAGTCCGTGGGGGGGAATAACCGTCAAACGTGTGATTCAGGAAAAATCCTCCCGCCTGGTACCGGAATATGACGTCTGCAGGGAAATTGCGCTGAAAAATAAAATCCCACTACGAGATATCTACCAGTGGATAGAGAGCCTGAATTGTAAAGGATGAAATGCCGGAAACCGAATCTGAACATTTGGGAATCTCTGCCGTTTTCAGGCAGACCGGCATTTATGGAAAAACGGCGCTGATCCTGGGCACCTGGTTTGGATCCGGGCTTTCACCTGTTGCATCGGGAACTTTCGGCACCCTGGCAGCCGCTCCTCTGGTGGCATTGTCAGGGATTTTTTCGCCCTTGTCAAGCGTGCTGATCTTGATGATCATGACCCTGGTCGCCATCTGGGCTTCACAGGTGGTCCACAACCTGCTAAATAGGGTGGACCCGTCGGAAGTGGTGATCGATGAGGTGGCCGGTTTTCTTCTGACCATGTTGTGGGTTCCCCTTTCATGGGGAACGCTGCTGGCCGGTTTTCTTCTATTTCGGCTTTTCGACATCTGGAAACCCTGGCCTGCCGAACCGGCGGAAAGACTCCATGGGGGCTTAGGAATTGTTCTGGATGATCTGGTGGCCGGCCTGTATGCGAACCTGGGCCTGAGGTTTATCCTGCTTTTTGCGTCTTTTTGATTTTTTAGGAAATGTTATGCACGGAGAAATCATCACCATCGGAAACGAACTGGTTTCGGGAAGGACTCAGGATCTGAATTCCTGGTATGCTGCGGGCAGGTTGACCGCATCCGGCCTGAAGGTGATTCGCGTCACATCCGTGGGTGATGATGAAAAAAGGACCGGTGACGCACTGAAGCGGGCACTTAATTCTTCGCATTTTGTCATCGTAACCGGGGGCCTGGGGTCCACCACCGATGACATGACCTGTGAAATCGCCGCCGATGCTCTGGACCGCCCCCTTTGTATCGACGATCAGATGCTGGAGAAAATCGAGCAATACGTGCGGGCACGCAAAATGCAAATGACGGAACCCCTCAAGAAAATGGCCTTAATGCCCGAGGGGGCCCGAATGATTAACCCCAAAGGCGCCACCTGCGGTTTTTCCCTTGTAACCGGAGGGGTCAATTTCTATTTTCTCCCCGGCGTTCCCGATCAGACACGCTACCTCATAGATACATTCGTCCTACCCGACATCCTGGGCCGGTACGAAACCCTGCCGGTCATGCGGCAGCGGATCATGAAGCTGTACGGCCTCAATGAACCGCGTATCGCCGAAATATTCAGATCCCTGGAAAAAAAGATCGGGAAAGTGGTTCTGGGTTTCTACCCCCATTTTCCGGAAAACCACATTACCATCAGTTTAAGGGGCAAAGATGAACCCACCATTTCCAAAACCCTGGATCGGGTTGAAACGGCCATTTCTGAAATGGTGGGCGCTTATGTTTTCGCGCACGACAGCCGTGAAATGGAAGAAGTGGTGGGCGAGATACTGCTGAAAAACGAAAAAACCCTTTCCGTGGCGGAGTCGTGTACCGGGGGGCTCATCGGTAATCGCTTGACGGAAGTTGCGGGCAGTTCACAATATTTTCAAGGGGGCGTGGTCTCGTACAGCAACCGGGCAAAAGTGGACCTATTGCGGGTTTCGGCCAAAACCATTGACACCCATGGCGCGGTCAGTCCTGAAACGGCGCGCGAAATGGCAGTGGGAGTGCGGACCTCTATGCATGCGGATCTGGGTCTGGCGGTCACCGGAATAGCCGGACCCGACGGGGGAAGCCGGGACAAACCCGTGGGCACGGTTCATATTGCCCTTTCTTCCGAAAGAGGGACCTTTACGGAAAAATACCGCTTTTGGGGAAGAAGAAAACAGGTTAAACTGAACAGCGCCATGATGGCCCTGGATTGGGTTCGCAGGTATCTTAATGGAGATCCGTTCATTCCTGGCATTTGAACTGCCGCCGGACATCAAAGGGGTTATTTCGGAGGTGTCACGGGCGGGAAAGGAATTGCCCCTGGATTTGGCTTGGGTTAAATCGGACAACAACCACCTTACCATGGTATTTATGGGGAATGTTCCCGAGGAGAAAATCCAATCCATTGGGGAAACAGTCAAAAAAGTTTGCGCCGGGGTCGATCCCTTTGATGTGAGTTCCGGGGGCTTGGGTTTTTTCGGAAATCGACGCCGTCCCCGGGTGTTGTGGATGGGGCTTAATGGCGATGTTCGCCGCATGGGGCGTTTCAGGGATGCACTTCAAAAAAGCCTCAAACCATTCGGCATCAAAACGGAGAGAAGGCCTTTCAAGCCCCATCTGACTCTGGGGCGATTCAAGAAAGGCGCGCGACCGTGGCCCCATCTGGATCACATGATTTCGAAATATGCAGGCCTGAAGGGTCGAACTTGCTCCCTGGGGGAGCTGGTGCTTTTTAAGAGCGATCTCACACCCGGAGGGGCCATTTACACAAGACTGGATACCTGGACGCTTGGCGGGTGAAAAAACTTTGAAGTTGTAAAATCATAGGGTGCAGGGTGCACCCTGCAAACTGCAACCTGTTGCCGAAGGTAACAAAAGGGGAGACAAATGGATAGAGAAAGAGCGGTTGATCAGGCCATTTCCCAAATCGAAAAGCAGTTCGGGCGAGGATCCATCATGAAGCTGGGAGAGGATAAAAGCATCGATATCCCGGCCATCTCCACGGGGTCTTTGACCCTGGATCTGGCCCTTGGCGTCGGTGGCGTGCCCAGGGGCCGGGTGGTGGAGATTTATGGACCGGAGTCCTCGGGCAAAACCACCCTGGCGCTTCATATCGCCGCGGAAGCTCAGGCCAAGGGCGGCATGGTGGCATTTGTGGATGCGGAACACGCACTCGACGTGGTGTACGCTCGAAAGCTCGGGGTGGATGTGGACAACCTCCTGGTTTCCCAGCCGGATACGGGAGAGCAGGCATTGGATATCACTGAAATCCTGGTACGAAGCGGCGCCATCGATGTGTTGATTATCGATTCAGTGGCCGCGCTGGTACCGAGAGCCGAGATTGAAGGGGAAATGGGAGACCACCATGTGGGCCTTCAGGCCAGGCTCATGAGCCAGGCCCTTCGAAAACTCACGGGAACCATCAGCAAATCCAGAACCTGCGTTATTTTCATCAACCAGATCCGGATGAAAATCGGCGTCATGTTCGGAAATCCGGAAACCACCTCGGGGGGAAACGCACTGAAATTTTATGCCAGCCAACGCCTGGACATCAGGCGTATCGGCGCGATTAAAGATGGCGATCAGGTGGTGGGAAACCGCACCCGGGTCAAGGTGGTTAAAAACAAGGTTTCCCCGCCCTTCAAGAATGCGGAGTTTGATATTATTTACGGGGAAGGCATTTCCAAGGAGGGGGATATCCTGGACTTGGGCGTATCGTTGGATATTGTTGAGAAAAGCGGGGCCTGGTATTCTTTTGGGGGCGACCGTATCGGCCAGGGCCGACAGAACGTCAAACGGTTCTTGAAGGAAAACACGGATATCCGGGACAATATTGCGAATCAGATTCTTAAAAAAACTGGGCTCAGGAAAGACCCGGCAGAAAACGACGAAAAACCGGAAGAACCGGCTAAGAGCTAAAAAAGAAAGTTGACAGGAGACATAATGAATTTCAGGCAAATCAGAAACCAATTTCTGGATTATTTCAGCAAACACGGCCACAAGATTGTAGAGAGTTCCTCGCTGATCCCCAGGGACGATCCGACCCTGCTCTTTACCAATGCGGGCATGGTCCAGTTCAAAAACGCCTATCTGGGAGAGAATCCCGGCTATTCGAGGGCAACCACGGCCCAGAAATGCGTGCGCGCCGGGGGAAAGCACAACGATCTGGAAAACGTCGGGTACACCCCGAGGCATCACACATTTTTCGAAATGCTGGGAAATTTCTCGTTCGGGGATTACTTCAAAGAAGAAGCCGTTCAATGGGGCTGGGAGTTGCTGACGGAAGGCTTTAACCTCCCCGGCGATAAACTGCATGTCTCCATATTTGAGGATGATGATGAAGCCTACGATATTTGGCAAAAAGAAATTGGCCTGCCCGCGGATCGGATCGTAAGGCTGGGTGAAAAAGACAATTTCTGGGCCATGGGGGACACCGGACCGTGTGGCCCCTGTTCTGAAATTCACATCGACCAGGGAGAGTCGGTAGGATGCGGCCAACCGGGCTGCGCACCCGGGTGCGATTGTGACCGTTACCTGGAGATCTGGAATCTGGTTTTCACACAGTTTGACCGAAGTCCGGACGGCGCTCTTACGCCACTGCCCAAACCCAATATTGACACGGGAATGGGTCTTGAGCGACTGGCAGCGGTCATTCAAGGGGTCAAAAGCAATTATGACACCGACCTGTTCCAGGATATTATGGCACACATTGAATCCCTCTCGCACAAAAAATATGGGAGCGATGACCGAATGGATGTGGCCTTCCGCGTCATAAGCGACCATGCTCGCGCGGTTTCCTTTCTTATCGGTGACGGCATCATGCCGTCCAACGAGGGACGGGGATATGTGTTGAGACGCATTATCAGACGGGCCTGTCGATTTGGACAGGGCCTGGGCTTTGAAGACATTTTTCTCCGCTCAGTCTGCAATCACGTCATAGATCTGATGGGCTTGGATTATGGTGAACTGCTTCGCGCCAGAAGCTTTATTCTGGGCGTTGTGGAAAACGAAGAACGGCGGTTTGCCGATACCCTCAAATATAGCATGAAGGTCCTGGAAGAGGAAATCCAGCGGCTGCAGGAAAAGGGTGAACCCATCATACCCGGTGACGTGGTCTTCAAGCTCTATGACACTTATGGTTTGGCCGTGGACCTGGTGGAAGATGTGGCCCGGGATGAAAACTTGAAGGTGGATCTGGCCGGCTACAAAGACGCCATGGGCAAACAACGTCTGCTTTCCCAGGAATCCTGGAAAGGGAGCGGGGAAGCGGCGGTTCCCAAAACCTTTCGCGATCTTCGCTCCCGTGGTCTTGACAGTCATTTCCTGGGCTATGATACCCTTGAAACCGAATCAAAGATCCTTTCCCTGGTGATGGGTGACCATGAAGTCGATTCAATCGCAAAGGGCGCTGAAGCAGCCGTAATACTGGATCAAACGCCCTTTTATGCAGAATCCGGAGGGCAGGTGGGGGATGTGGGCCAAATCACAGACGGGGCGGCGCATTTTCGAGTGGAGAACACCTTCAAATACGGCCAGGGCCTGATTGTTCATAAAGGCCGTCTGGAAGAGGGCTCATTGGTTGCGGGGGGCACGGTCAATGCGGCTGTGGTCCAGGGCCATCGAATGACGGTTGCCGGCAATCACACCGCTACCCATCTGCTCCATGCGGCCCTCAGAGAAATCCTGGGGGATCACGTCAAACAGGCGGGATCGCGCGTAGCTGCCGACAGGCTTCGTTTTGACTTCAGCCACTTCACCCAGGTTTCCGCCGAAAACCTTTTGGAAGTGGAACGGTGGGTCAATGACCGTATCCGCGAAAACCTGCCGCTGAACACACAGATCATGAATAAAGAGGATGCCATGAAAACAGGCGCCATGGCGATCTTTGAAGAGAAATACGGGGACGAGGTCAGGATCATTGATATCGGTGATGGGCTGAGCCTGGAATTGTGCGGGGGCACGCATGCCCGGCGAACCGGTGATATCGGCGTTTTTCGCATCGTCAGTGAAAGTGCCGTTGCCGCCAATGTCCGCCGTATTGAAGCGCTTACGGGAGAGGCCGCACTGCACCATGACCAGAAAAGAGATGAACGGCTGAAAAATGCGGCCGGACTGCTCAAGGTTTCCCCGGACAAATTGCTTCACAGGCTTAAACGGCTGCTGGATGACACAAGGGAAAAGGAACGAGAAATTGAATCCCTGAAAGGTCGTCTTTTTACAGAAAAGTCGGCGGATCTTCTCCAGGATGTCAGGGAAATACAAGGCATTTCAGTGGTCTCAAAAAAGCTGGAGGCCGATACACCCAAAGAACTGCGGGAAGCGGTTGACCGGATCAAAGACAAACTGGGTTCCGGTATTGTCCTGTTGGGGGCCAAAGCCAGGGGCAAGGCCATGCTCATATGTGCCGTGACAAAAGATCTGACAGATCAATTTAATGCCGGTAAGATCATCAGGGAATTGTCCGGCATCGTCGGGGGCAAAGGAGGCGGGCGACCGGATATGGCCCAGGGGGGAGGGGACAAGCCGGAAAAACTGGAAGAAGCGCTTGAATCTATTGATAGCCTAATCGTAGAGAAAACCGTTTAACCAGGAGGTTTCTTGGGCCCCGTCTAATTCTTTAATTCTATCCTTGCATTTTCTGACGGATTCAAGGGCCTGGTAATACTGCCCCACATCGGGATAATGGGCAATCAGATAAAGATATCGGTCCATGGCCGGTCGGTATTTGCCTTTTTTGAAATAAAAATTGCCCACATAGAGCTCATGCTCTGCCAGCTTGACATAACATTCCCGCACTTTTCTGCGGGCCTGCTCCGTGTAGTTGCTCTTACGGAACCGTTTGATCAGCCGTTCGAATTCGACTCTGGCCTCGAGCGTATTGGATTGGTCTCTGTCGATGGTCGCTGACTTGTTGAAATGGCACATCCCCTGCCGATAGATGACATAGGGCACATTTATGTTTCTGGGGTGCATTTTTTCAAATTCAGCATATTCATCACGGGCTTCATCATACTGTCCCTTCTCATAGTAGGCATCCGCCATTTTCAATTCTGCGGTGATGGCAAAGGTGCTGTAAGGATATCGGTCCTTAATCTTCTGAAATGTCTCGATCGATTTTTCAAAGTTCCCAGAGTTAAAATCCTCCATGCCCTCACTCATAATCTCCGCCGGCGTCGTTTCGTCTTCCAAGCCGAACAGATCATGCCAGAGGGAACAACCGCTCAAAAGAAACACCCAGCAGATGCCCACTAACATTAAGTCCAGCAGCACCCATTTTGATTGTCTGATTTTCATCTTCATGAACACGCCCTAGTGACCTTCAATAAACCGTTCAGCGGCGAACGCGGCCGTAGCACCATCCCCCACAGCCGTGCTGACCTGTCGCAGGAGTTTTGATCGAATATCGCCTGCGGCAAACACACCGGGGATGGATGTTTCCATATTGTCGTCCGTCTTTACGAAACCAAAATCGTCAAAATCCAGCGGCAGGCCGGACAAGAGATCATTGCTGGGGTTGTACCCGATAAATACAAATACCCCTTCAACGGGAAGGGTGGATATTTCGTTCGTCTTGACATTTTTGAGTTCAAGTGCTTCAACGCCTGCCTGTCCCAGAATTCGGGTCGGCACCGAGTCCCATACCAAAGTCACTTTTTCAGCGGCTTTGACCCGTTCCTGAAGCAATTTTGTGGCCCGCAGTTCATCCCGTCGGTGCACCAGGTAAACACGGCTGGCGAACTTGGTCAGAAAAATTGCTTCTTCCACGGCGGTATCACCACCACCGATGACCGCCACTTCCTGGTCCCTGTAAAAAGGCCCGTCGCAGGTGGCGCAGTAGGAAACCCCTTTCCCAATCAGAAGACCTTCTCCTTCGATCCCCAGTTTCCTGGGTGATGCACCGGTGGTCAGGATCAAGGCCTTTGTTTCCATGGCCTCTTTATCCGTAAAGACCATTTTTTTCTCCGGTGCCAATTCAAGGCGGATTACCTCTTTTCCCTCAATTTTCAGACCAAAATTTTCCGCCTGACGCTTCATTCGATCCACCAGTTCAAACCCTGAGAGACCTTCCGGGAAACCCGGATAATTTTCAACAAAATCCGTGGTCAGGATCTGGCCCCCCGGCGCCAGTTTTTCAAGCAAGACGGTTTTGAGGCGAGCCCTTGATGCATACAGGCCCGCGGTGAGACCCGCAGGTCCAGCGCCGATGATGATAAGATCTTCCATGGTACTTTTCCAACTCCTGTAACAAAAAAACCCGCTCCTTCCTCTTCGAGCGGGTTGCGGTCGGTTTCGTCCTCAGCTAGAGGAGTTTTTTGAGTTCCTCTTCAAGGTGACTTTTGGGATGCGCCCCCACAATGGTTTGGAAAACATCACCATTTTTAAACAGGATGAGGGTGGGAATATTTCTGATACCGAATTTCGTGGGTGTTTCACGGTTGCTGTCCACATCCATTTTGGCGATCTTCACTTTGCCTTCATACTCCTTTG
>JABGPV010000550.1 GCA_018644785.1 Deltaproteobacteria bacterium
TTCCCCATTTCAGCGTGAAAATCCTGAATCATCACCCTGATATCATTTATTGAGATTGAAAATAATTTTTCTAAATATGAAAAGAATTCTTCACAGGCAACAGGCGAGGCATCAATCATGGCTTGCTCCATATATCAAATTCAATCTACAGGCACGAAAATTGAAAAAACTTTGGAATGGAAGTCCTTAAAGATAAAGCGCCAGTTGAAAGCCCAGGACCAGCGCATCAGCAATCTCCCCAGTTCCGCCCGGGTTAACAATGTATTGAATGTCCGGCATAACGTGGAGCCAGTTGAAGATCTCCATATTATAGTTCAATTCCAACACCAGTTCATAACGCTGCACGCCCAAATGCGCATCTTCCTGGTAACGTTGAAGATCATCGCTGAAACCACCATATATGGCGCCAAAGGCGGCAACATCGCGGTCGCGCCCCGGAATCGGCCCCTTGTAAACGAGCCCGCCGTTAACAAAAAAAGGCATCTGGTTGATCTTTTTATCCGGCGCGAAAAGAAGCGATACAAAGGGTGTAAGACCCTGGTCGCTTCCGGGCCCGCCCTCGCGGTACATCATCTGATCCAACAGGATATAGAACCCCCAGTTGCCACGATGGGTTTGGGGGGCATTACCGGACAGGGTATGGGAATGCCCGAAATTGTCTCGGTAAAAGTCATCATAATCCCCATCATGATAATAGGCGCCGATTTTATAGTTCCCAGGGAGGCCGCTGGATCCTTTTTGTTGTTTCCGCAAATAACCGGTCTCCGCAATAACAAAATAAGGGCCTTTCAAGCTGAAATCGACCCCATGGTTCTTGGACTCGTTGACTTCAGGATCATTGTTGAAAAGACCTGCCATCAGGTAGACTTCTTTCACCGGCCTGACCCTCGCACGAATGCCCCAGGTGGCGTTGGGATAGGCGGTAACACCAGGCACGTTCTTAAAAATAGCCACCGGGTTTCCGTCAAAACCATTGTTCACATAGTTCCAGTAAAGTGGGGAAGCCAAGAACTCGTCTCCCATGGCGATTCGACCCAAGCGATAATTGAACCGGTCTTCCCAGAGAGACTGCTGAAAGTACAGGTCAACCAGCTTGTAGGTCTGGCCTCCGAATACCTGCTGTACATTGAAGCCGTTGCCGATATAATCGTTTGAGAGGCTCGTGCCGTTCCGCCAGGAGCCGGACATGTTAATCTTGGCACCCGGTATCCCCGCAAGTTTTTGAAGGTCGAAATCGATATTCAAGCCGATATTATCGCAATAGGTCACCCCTTGCCGAATTCCACCAAACGGATTTCCCACGGTATCGGTAACATAAGTGATGCTGGGCATGATGCCCATTTTGCCGAGTTTGGAGCGATATTGGTCCGGATCACCCGTCAGATGTCGATCTTCAATCGGAATCCAGAGATCGTCATAGAATTTTCGGTGGGAAGGTGGGACGTTCCACCACATGTATTCAATGAATCCGCTGGGGCCAATATAAGGGCCTATCTCATCGCCGCCGGCGCGGGAACGGGATGGGATTGCCACTGACAGCATCACCATAACAAGCAGCAATGCCGGAATGAAGTGTCTGAATCGTTTCATTTTAGAATTTCGGAATATATAAATATGAGAATGATCTTTTCCATCAAAATCATACAATTTATAATTTTTTTTAGTATCAAAATCACTAGATTGATACCTATCATAATGAATTGCTTGAAAAGGCCCTTGTTGAATAATATGTGTCT
>JABGPV010000551.1 GCA_018644785.1 Deltaproteobacteria bacterium
GTCCGCACCTGTTTCCGCAGATCCGGCGGTGAAATCGTCATGTGAACCGTGCCCGGTCATGAATATGAATTTTAGTCCGGGATCTTTTGCCTTCATTTTTTTATGAAGATCAATGCCGCTGATACCCGGGATCTTTACATCCAGGACGGCCAGATCGAAATTTTCCTGATCGATACGTTCCAGGGCCGTATCACCGGTCGTTGCCCAACGCGCTTCGATCCCTCTGATGCCCAACCGCTCCGCCAGTGTTTCCACCAGTTCCTGCTCGTCATCCACTAAGAGTATGCGCACGAGTTTTTTATCTCCTTTTCTTCGGTAACAAGGGGCAGCGTAATCGTAAAGGTTGTCCCCCTGTTCAGCTCGCTGTTGACTTCAATGGTTCCTCCGATCTGCTCGACGAGACCGTATGTAATGGAAAGTCCAAGACCGGTCCCGCCCTTTCCCGTCTTTGTGGAAAAAAACGGTTCGAAGACGCGTTTGAGGTCCTTTTCCGATATGCCGCAGCCATCGTCCGAGATGGTCAGCGCAACCCTGTCATCGCCGGCCATCCTGGTACTTATGCGAAGGTGGCCATTGTTTTCCATGGCTGCAAAAGCGTTGTTGATGATATTTAAGATGATCTGTTGCAGTTTACCGGCGTCCGTATTGATTTGGGGAATGCCTTCGGCGACCTCGATTGAGATTTCTATGGAACGATATTCAGCTTCCTTGTTCAGGAACCCAAGGACTTCCCGAACGACCTCCCCGAGATTAACCGACTGAATGCTCACATCCATGTGACGGGCAAATCCCAGCAACCGTTTGGTGATTCTCCCGCACCGGGCAACGGAAGTGATGATGGAATCCAAGAGGCCCATGAGCATTTCATTTCCCGTGTATTCTTTTTTGAAGAGAAACAGATCCTTCATCAACCCCGCCTTCTCGTTGATAATGGCTAGGGGGTTGTTGATTTCATGGGCCACGCCGGCCGCCAATCTTCCGATGGAAGCCATCTTGTTGGAGTACTCAACTTGATGAAGACTGACAATCAATTTCTGATCCGATCGGAATATCCTGTTGACCAGGTAGGTGGCTCCCCAGAGAATAACGAACAGAATAAAAGCCACGCTGATAAGGAGAAATCCGATGAGTTCCCTCCGTGAATTTTCCCAGGACTTCATCAGCTCTTCTTTGTGTTTGACCACCATCAGAATAAACGGCGTATTGGTAATATACCGGTACCCGATCACAAGGGGGATGCCCTTTTCCGTTACCCACTGGAATACCCTTGTTTCGGGGGCAAAATCGGGTATGGGCAACGAAATGCTTTCCAGAATTTCCCCGTGGTAAAGGGTCGGCGTTTGCAGCACCCCTTTATGATTGATGACAAGCGCATCTCCATGACCGGCAATTTCAAGGTGTGACAGCAGATCGTTGAATTTCGTCGTATCGAGCGTCGCCCTGAGTACCCGAAAAGAACCCTCTTTCGATGGGTAGTACTTTACCGCAATGACAATATGTGGAACATGCCGGAAACCCCTGAACACATCACTGATGAACTCTCCCCGCTTGACAACCTGTTGGTACCATTCCTGATCGCTGTAATCCTTCCCTGTCAAATTGTAGGGGCCCGCGTATACTTTCTGAATTCCCTGATGGTCAATGCAACCGAGATCCGTAAAACCGCCGAAGCTTTTTTTTAGATTTTCAAGAACCTGTTCCATTCGTTCAGGGTTTACATTCAGTTTGAAGTTAT
>JABGPV010000552.1 GCA_018644785.1 Deltaproteobacteria bacterium
CCACAGATCCGTAGATTTTTTAATCTCTTTCTGGATGACATCCTGAATTCTTCTTCTCTCAATAACCCGGTATCCATTCTTTACGAGCACGTCCACAATCCCATCTTCAATATGCGAAGAGACCTCCCACTTTTCCCCCGACTTACTTTCAATGATTCCGAAAACAGCTATCTTCTTTCTTTTCAAGATCCCCCTGTTTTCTGAAACAAGCCCATTTGTAAGCGCCTCAAGCCCCTCATCAAAGTCATAGGTTTGGGCTGAAACGTTTGGCACAACAGATAACCACAAGAGTGCCATTAACCCCCAAAGAAGGAAGTTTATGGAAATCTTGCCTGATCTGTTACTTGCGCTCATTTTCCTGTCCTCGCATTTATTCAAGATATTGTCGCATGCCTCCAAAATCCCAAAATTAGAATTGCTGATTATCCATCGCTTCGGGACCGCACTGCAAAGGCCCGGAGGTTGTCGGAGGTGCGGCGGTCGAGCCAGTACCCGTAGCCGCCGGAAAAATAGAAGATCCAGGCATAAGAGGAACCCTTCGTCTCTCTTGACCACACCCACCATGCAGTGGTCTTGAAGAGAGGTGTCATATTACAGGTACCGGCCCCTGCCTTGTAAAGACTTTTGATCTCGTTCTTAGTGGGCATCCTCCACCCGCCATCGTCAAGATTGAGGCTCCGTACCCAGGATCTCGCTTTTCCCCAACTTGTGTTTTTGTCAGGACCCGCCTTCCACTCAAGACCTGTATTTGTGTTCTTTACGATCCCATTGGCATAGGCTACATAAATCCCGTCTCGGCCTGAAATCTTTTCCACATACGAAGGCATAACAGGCGTTGAATGCTTCGGTGTTGGTTTGATTGAGGCTTCTGCTTGTTGCACGGGTTCCTGCTCAAGACTGAAATGTAAAATCGCATCCTTTCCCGGTTCCAGCTTTGTCCACATCTTCTCAGTCTTATAGCCGTTCCTGGAGACCTCCGTGTGGTAGCTGCCCGGATCAAGTACGATCCCCTGGTGAAATTTCGGCCCTATATTGAGAATTCTTACCCTTGCATCTCTCGGTTCGACTTCCACAAATAACCTGGATTCCAAAGCCACAGGTGCAGTAGCGGCAGCCCCCTTTTTTTGTTTTAAGGTCTCAATTTTTTGTTTGGCAATAACGGCAAAAATTCCCTTCGGAAATGTCTTTAGATACGCGTCAAACAGTACCGGGTCATTGCTGTTTCTAACGGACTGCCAATAGAGCATGTCCTTGTTAAGGGTATTCTGATGAACCTTGGGAGTCTTCAGTGGTAGTTCTTTTTTCACCGATGCCACAAACACAAATTCCCCGCCTTGATCCCCGGTATTTACAATGGGGCGACAAAGCGGTGTTTGTTCCGAGTTATTGGCAATAACAGGGGCTATCCGGGTGTAGAGTTCATGGGTACTCAAAAAAGGTTTATCGCTTTCCCCCAATTCCTTGATCAGCTGGTAGGCAAACACACTATTCCCACCCGTGCCTTGGTCAGACACCGGTGTTTTGTTGCCCGAAGTCATGCCCCACCGGCTCTTTTCGTTATACAGACTCAGGTAATATTTATCGTCAATTACCGGAGGCAGGCCCCGGGCCTTTCCGAAAAGCGTGCCCGAATAACAGGAATCTGAAACCAGCAGGACATGTCGGGCCTTCATGCTCCGCATCGCTTTTTGAACCTGAACGTTGTCAA
>JABGPV010000553.1 GCA_018644785.1 Deltaproteobacteria bacterium
GCATGATAGAAGAATCGATGGTCCGTGTAAACAATTCCCACACATTCCCGAGCGGGAATCCCGGCAGCCCGAAGGAGCGCCGTCAACAATACCGCATGTTCGTTGCAGTCGCCCACCTTTGTTTCCAGAACCGCCAGGGCGTCAGGAACACTGACCACGGGCCGTTTTTCAACATTTTCATATACCCAACCCATCAACTTTCGAGCCACAACCAGAAAATCCGTCTCACTTCCCACAATTTCCCCGGTCTTTTCCACGAGGGCGCTGTTATCACTCTGAACGTTGATTCCGGGTAGAATAAAGGGCTTCATATTAGGCGCTATATCCGCTTCTGATAGCTTCGAAGGGGCACTCGGAGGCGCGCTTTCCTGAATGATCTCAAGCATATCCTTTTTCAGCTTCTGCCGCCCCTCGTTCAACACCGAAAGGTTAAAACCGGTATCCCGAAGTCCTGTCACCTTGACTTTCAGGTAGTTGATTTCACGGGGCCGGTTCAAGGTCTGTTTCACCGGAATGGCGGCAGCATCATAAAAATCAGCCCCGGCCGAACCATCCACGTCAAACGGCGCACGGTCCTTATCGGAACGAACCAGGGTCAATCCCATAAAGCCCTCTTCTTTTAACAAAACCCCTTCTTCATCGAGCCAGAAAACCAGCGTCTGTCCCCAAACCTTTGTTTCCAGACGGAAGGCGGGGTAATCTCTGCCGTTTACGGAAATGACCGTCTTGTCGGTGACCTTGATCAGCATTTCCTTGTGAGAAAGAATGGAAGGATCGAAAAAGGTGAATCGAAATTCATCGCCGATTCCAAGATCACGCCCTTTGAAAAAACCTGGAAGAGCGGCGCCGATGGTCAGGGGACCGGCGAGCGGGATCAGATGGTCCCTCTTCCGGTCGCCCTCGCCCACTTCCACGACCATACGGTTTGCTTCAACTTTTCCCGATACGCGGAAACGAACCACGCCGGAATCAATGACCAGCCGAAACTGTTTCAGCAAAAACCCTTTGTCCACCACGGCCCGGGTGGTCATGCGCATGACGCTCGGCTGCCCCATCAGGTTCAGCGCCAACACCATTTTTTCTTCAACAAGTCGATCCCTGCCGAGAGGGCTAGCCCTGGTTTCAGAAAAACCGACCTTTTTCCCCTTGAGATAGATCTCCATCCAATCATGCTGAAAGGGTTCAACGGATTCGAGTCTCGCCTGAATCGGGGCCCCCGCAACCTGATCAACTTCATGAAAATGCGTTTTCTGAATCAGTAAAGCCACCATCACCAGCCAGAGTGAAACAATACTTGCACCCAGAAGATAAAACAGCTTTCTTTTGTTGATCAGAGCCATAGATCGAGATACGGGACGGTGTTTGAAATTGGCATGCATTCCCACGCCGGAGCATGGGAACGAGGAATTCGAAGCATGGGAACAAGAAAGAATATGATACGCTTAGGGCCTCGTCACATCTTGTATTTTCCAAAGTCGTCAGGATCCAGGTTTTCCAGTATTTCCTGCCACTTTTTTCCTTTTTCAGTCTTATCCTGAGCAACGGCTTTCAAATCGATCTGGGTTGACCGGCTGATGACGTTGAATTAATACTTGACCTAAAGCACCGTGGTAAGGAAATGGATGCGAACCATTCGCAATTCCTCTTCAGTGTAAGTGCCATCAAATTCGTGGTACGC
>JABGPV010000554.1 GCA_018644785.1 Deltaproteobacteria bacterium
GATAAAGACGTTGATGCTGTTTTCGGCGATGGGAGAATAGAGACTCGGTCCCATATTGGTTTCCGTTTATGGGTGTAATCAATCACCGTCCCGGACGGGTAGGGCACGGGGATGATTCGTGGAAAGGGACTGATCCCGCCAGGCCTCGGGGCCCCGGCCAAAATGAAAAAAAGTTTCCACTTCGACAATACCGTCCCACGACCATACGGGACAACAGGACAGATGAATGAACCGGGTGATATGACAAACCCCTTTGCAGCCCTCCGAAACAGGGTAGGGATTGGCCATATGAGGGTTATAGATGGCCCTCAACTCCTCGGTTGTGGGCATTCGCCAATCTTTATAGCCGCCGCCCCGATAATTTTTGCAGTAAGTTTTGGCTTTACCCCAGCCAATGGGACCGCCATTGTCCCTAGCCGCCCAGATCAGGCCGGTGGTCAGGTCTTTGACGGTTCCGTTGTCATAAGCGACAAATCGCTCCGACCGACCGATCTCCGTTATTTCGGAATCGTGTGAACCGGTCCCGGCACATGTTGAGGACAGAAAGATCAAAAAGCTGAGCACCACCCATTTTTTCATAATTTTCTCCTGATGAACCCGGCTATTTATGAATCGGAAGGTTCAATGGTTTCTGTACATACCCTGTCGGTACCTTGAACAGATCTTTATCCAAGCTGGTTTTTTCAATTTTCTGTAAGGTGGTTGTTGTGGTCATCCCCATTACGTTGCTCACTGTCCTTACGGGAAATCCTTTGCCGGACAGGTCTCCGGAAAGGCCCATTTTTTTGAATTGGGGAGAATCCCGCATAGTTTTTTTGCTTATCTTTTCGTACTCGCTGTAACCCGTAACATCTCTGGACAGCCACTGCTCATTCTCAACGCCCATAACGGTCATAATGTATTTTTCGCATTTGAATCCGTTGATCGTTTTCGTTTCTCCCGTTGCCGTGACCTTTGCATCCTCACTCATTTCCTTTGCCAGTGGACCCATGGATTCTTCCATCTCAGACATCTTTATCTTCACATATGTCATGGTGGAGGGATCAAGTTGGTACAGGATCATGTCATCAAACAAAATGATGGTAATATCCTCTTCTGTATCAATGCGGCTGCCATGGGAGGACAGGTAATTCTTCACGGTTTCCTGTTTGTCCTTGAACTGGGCCATCATCTGCTGTTTTACCTGTTCCGGCAACCCTTTTGGTAGTCCTTCCGGCGCACCGCCACTCGTCACAACCGATTCCCAATAGAGATCGCCATAAGCCACGGGAGAGAAGATCATAAGCAGAACAGCCACCGGCAGCAGACACCCCATCAGTTTCTTGAATTTCATATAAATTCCCCTTTCATTAAAAAATGTTCTGATCATGTTATCCCATCTTAAATTATGACGTCAAGCATTCTTGATAACCGTTCACAGTTACCATCATTGACATCCCATCGCAGTTTTCATATATGTACCCCGTCGGAAAAATTAATTTTCCGCAAGGGATTCGAAATTTGAAGGAACATCAAAATGAAACAGATACGCAATTTCAGCATTATCGCACACATAGATCACGGAAAATCCACCCTGGCGGACCGGCTGATTCAAGCCACGGGACTGGTGGAAACACGGGATTTTCGGGACCAACTCCTGGATACCATGGATATTGAAA
>JABGPV010000555.1 GCA_018644785.1 Deltaproteobacteria bacterium
ACGGTTGAGCCTAAGATTGACGGGCTCGCCGTGGAATTGGTCTACGAAAAAGGAGTTCTAATCGTGGCATCCACCCGGGGGGATGGTCGCACCGGGGAAAATGTGACCCGAAACATCAAGACCATTTTGAACGTGCCGCTGAAGCTGACAGCCCGGAAGAAATCATTACCCCCCGATCTTCTGGAAGTGAGGGGCGAGGTCTACATGGATATGGCGGCCTTTGAAACATTCAACCGGAAACGCGCCGCCCAAAACCAAACACTTTTCGCCAATCCGCGCAATGCCGCCGCCGGTTCCCTCAGGCAACTGGATTCACGGATAACGGCCAAAAGACCCCTGGACATGTTCTGCTACGGGGTCGGAAATGCACAAAAGCTTCCTTTCGAAACCCACCGGGACCTTATGATGGCACTTCAGCATTGGGGGCTCAGGGTTAACCGGCCCCACATACGGGTGTGTGACTCTCTGGATGACGTGGTGGCGAACTGCCGCCACATTGAAGAAACCAGGAGTGCGTTCCCCTATGAGATCGACGGTGCCGTCATCAAGGTGAACCGCCTGGAACTGCAATCCCAGTTGGGCATGAAGTCTAGAAGTCCCCGGTGGGCCATGGCCTATAAATTCGCCCCCAGCCAGGAGACCACAACCGTCCTCGGGATCCATGTCCAGGTGGGACGAACCGGCGCTCTGACACCTGTAGCCCACCTGGAACCGGTTGAACTGGGAGGCGTCCTCATCAGCCGGGCGACCCTTCACAACCAGGAAGAGATTGACCGGAAAGATATCCGCGAAGGGGACAGGGTGATTGTTCAGCGGGCGGGGGATGTCATTCCCGAGGTGGTGAAAACCGTTTTCTCAAAGCGGACCGGCAACGAAACGAAATTTGTCATGCCGGAGGCATGTCCCGCATGCGGTTCCGGAATTGAGAAAAAACCGGGCGAGGTGGTAACCAGATGCCCCAATGTGAATTGTCCTGCTCAAATCAGGGGATCAATTAGACACTTTGTGTCAAAAGGGGGAATGAACATCGACGGCCTGGGGGACAAACTGGTCTTCAAGCTCATGGACAAGGGGCTGACCAAAGACGAATCAGACCTTTATGCGCTGACCCGAACATCGTTGTTGAGCCTCGATAACATTAAGGAAAAATCAGCGACCAACCTGCTCGGCGCCATTGAAGGCAGCAAAACACCCGCGCTTGCAAGGTTTATTTATGCCCTAGGCATCAGGCATGTGGGGGAATTTACAGCCGCCCTTCTGGCGGACCGCTTCGGAGACATCAAGGCATTGGCAAACGCCGGTCAGGAAGCCCTTTCCGCCATAGACGGCATCGGGCCACAAATCGCCGAAAGCGTGTTTTCCTATTTTGCGGACTCTCAGAACCGGGACCTCATTGAACGTCTGCTGGCAGCCGGCGTAAAACCCAGCATAACCCGTTCCCAACCAACAGATTCCCCGGCGGCGGGAAAAACATTTGTTTTGACAGGGTCCCTTTCGGCCATCAAACGTTCCGCAGCCAAAGAAACAATCACGCAAAAAGGCGGAAAAGTGGGATCTTCCGTCAGCCGTAACACGGATTATCTGGTGGTGGGAGAAGCACCCGGAAGCAAACTTCAAAAGGCACAAAACTTAGGCATTTCCGTCCTGGATGAGAAG
>JABGPV010000556.1 GCA_018644785.1 Deltaproteobacteria bacterium
ATAATTTCAGACAGATTATGGATATGGTGGAGTCCATCTTTTTCGTCGTGGGGGGACTTTTATGTCTTTGTGTTATTTTTATTATGACAAACACCATTAAATTAACCATCTTTTATCGAAAGGCTGAAATTGAAATCCTCAAACTGGTGGGGGCTACGGATTGGTTTATCAAGGTGCCCTTCCTGCTGGAAGGCATCATTCAAGGTATTTTGGCGGGAATTTTAACGTTGTTGATGCTGGGTGGGGGATATATATTTTTCGCCACAAAAGAGATTCAATTCTTCGGCATGAATTCTCTGGATCTTGTTTTCGTCTCTTTTGGACACATGACCCTGCTTTTCCTCATCAGCGTAGCCCTCGGAATGATCGGAAGCCTTATCGCCATAAGCCGTTTTTTCAAGGTATGATGAACGTAAAATCGACAACCCGATGCACGTTTTGTCTGTGTTTCGTCCTAGCGTATTTTCCTGCCGGGGCTTTTTTGGCTGATGCTGCCGTAAAAAACAATTTGGAAAAAAAACAGATTCAGCGGGTAGAATCGAAGCTGAGCGAGGAAGCCAGAAAACTTAACGCTTTCCAGTCAAAGGAAGCGGGTTTGTTGACGCTGGTGGCGAAACTTGAAAAACAGGTTGCTGACGTAAAGATAGAAACGGAGGTGTTGGCATCGAACATTCGCCAGGACCGCGAAAGATTGAATGGGCAAAAGGAGAAACTGAAAGAACTCAAATCCATTTTGATGCGCACAGAGTTTAAGATCGGCGAATTATTTGATTGCCCTTTATAAATATTCGCGACGTGGGAATGCCCGAATACTGGCAAATGTCGACGCGTTGAGTGAGTTGCAGCGAAACATCAAATACATCGGTATTGTTACAAAAAAAGATCGCTTTCAACTGCGTGCTCTAACGGAACGGGCGGCAGGTCATCGTGTTGAAATTGTGAAAACAGAGGCGTCAACCGGGGTAGCGGAACGTGTGGTGAAAGAGAAATCCTCACGCCTGGCTTTTCTGAAGACATCGCTTGAAGAAAAGGTCCTTTTGTTGATGAAAATCCATGAGGAGAAAGAATATTACGAAACCTCGGTTGAGGAACTTGAGACTGCAGTGGAAGACCTCAAACTGGCCCTTAACCCCATTGGAAGCGAAAACCCTTATGTCTTTGATCCTTCGCTTAAGTTTGAGGATTGTAAGGGAAGGCTGCCCCTGCCGATTCGGGGAAAGATTGTAAAGAATCGGAAAATCGGGACTGCTTTTTCAAGCGCCAAAGGAGTCGTTATCCAAGCGGATGCTGATTCGGCAGTACGGGCAGTTTATAGGGGAGAGGTGGCTTATTCAGGACGTCTGAAAGGTTATGGCGAGGTCGTTATTTTGAGCCATGGCGGGCGTTTTTTTACCGTTTCGGCACATCTAACAAAACGTGAAAAGGCAGAAGGAGATCTGGTTCAGGGGGGTGAGATTCTGGGTTGGGTAGAGGAGAACGGTTCTTCAAAGGGGGCAAGTGTATATTTCGAGGTTCGAAAGGCCGATAGAAAGTTGGATCCCCGAGCCTGGTTGAAGGTCAATTAGTAAGTGCCCATCCACAAATGGCCAATTTGCCCGATTTCTGCGTCAAGCTCAAATTGTAATCCTCGAAATACTCAAATGTATTCATAT
>JABGPV010000557.1 GCA_018644785.1 Deltaproteobacteria bacterium
TTATCGCCGAGGCCCATGGGTGGCGGATCTGGGCTGAGAGTGAGGGGGCGGGAAAGGGGGCTCGGTTGGTGGTTGAGGACGGAGGAAAGGGATAAATGGCACCGCCGACCGAAACTTTAAGGAAATCGACACATTCGTTTCGAAAAAGATTTTTTCTGTTTTTTGCCTCCGCACTCTTCCTTCTTCTACTGAGTGTATCCCTGACGATCTATTTTACACTATTTGATCAACTGAAAAAGGCGGAAAACAACAGCATCGCCCATTTTGCCGAAATACAGTCCATGGCTGTCACGGAGTGGTGCCGACGGGCAAAAGGTTTGGCGAAGCAAATTACGAGCCGTACAAGGATTCGAGAAGAACTGGAAAAATATAATAGAGGCAAAATCGACCTGAACCAATTCATCGAGTTCACCAAACCGAAGCTTCAGGACGCAATGAACCTTTCATCTGAAATGGCAGGGATCATTCGTTTGGATAAGAAGAAACAGGTTGTTGTAACGTGCGGCCATGCTTCTAATTTTTCCCTGAAGAATGGCGCGCTGAATTATGTTTTCGCTGATATCGAGTTATCCGCCCCGATTCTTGCGGGAGACCGTTCCTTCATCGTTGTGAGCGCACCGATCATAAACCGCATCGGCGAAAGACAGGGAACGGATTTGGTGTTCATGGACCTGGAACTTCTCAGGGGGATCGTCACAAATTCCAATAAGGCCGGCAAAACCATGAAAACGATGGTGGGTTACCGTTCAGAAAATTCAATTTCAGATCTATTTCCGTCTCCAACAGAGCAGTCGGCCATTTCAGGGGGATCTGGTCTGAATACGGCTGTCAAAAATTGTGTTTCAGCGGCTGTCGAAGGGAAAAGCGGATGGGTCGGCGTCGAAGATATGGTTATCGCCTATCAACCCATACAGGAATGCAATTGGGGTCTGGTCATATATCAAAACCGGATGGAACTGTATCTGCCGATCTATAAAAAGATGGCCCTCATCGGTGGTCTTTCCCTTGTCGTGTATTTTATGATCCTTATCGGCTTTTGGCTTTTGTTGAAGCCTCTTGCCGGGAGAATTGTGATGCACGCCGATGAGCTTGAAAAAAAGATTCAGGACAAGACTTCTTCCCTTGAAAGAGAAATCTTGGAACGAAAAAAAATCGATGAATTGCGGGCCGTGGCGGCGGGTCGCGCCGAGATATCCGCCATGATGCTTCACCACATCGGAAACGCAATCACCCCGGTCAAGGTGTACGTGGAGGAAATGGTCGATGAATCGCGGGATACCTCCCTGGACTACCTGGAAAAGGTATATCTGGATTTTCTTGAACATCGGGATGCGCTGCAGGTATACTTGAACGAAGATGAGCGAGGCAGGCGGGTTTTTGACTATATGAAGGCTTTAATCGCTTCCCTGAAACGACAGCGGGATGGACGACGAAACGCCAGTGAACAGATGGACCTGGCCGTGGTCCGGATTATGGAAATGCTCAATGATCAGCAGCGTTATGTGGACAATGAGACGGGGTTGGAGGAGATCGGCCATGGACATCCAAGATCGAATGAGGAGTACAAGCATGGATCATAAGCGCAAAAACCGTATCCTGGTGGTGGACGACGAGGCGAATCATCGGCGCGCCATCCGGCGGGTTC
>JABGPV010000558.1 GCA_018644785.1 Deltaproteobacteria bacterium
ACACTGGCCGCACAGAAGAAACTGTGCGAACTTCTGCAGGATGGGGACTGGTATGACAAGGATACCCTTTCAGACATCGGTTACATCCAGGCGTTTGCCTGGCCCGTACTGCTGCAGGGTACCGGACTGGCCAAAGGGGACGGCAGCACGCTCAAACTTACCAACAAAGGGAAAAAAGCCTTGAAAGGCGATTTCCCGCAAATCATCAAAGACGCCTGGTCCAGGTGGCAGAACAACAAATTCCTGGATGAATTCAGCCGGGTAGACCAGGTAAAAGGACAGAAATCATCCCGGGGCAAAACCCTTTACGCCGCCCACACACGAAGGCCGGTCCTTTATGAAGGGCTTTTGATGTGCTCCCCCGGAAAATGGCTTTCGGTGAAAGAACTGATCCGTGCCATGAATTCAAAGGGGCTTGACTTTGAGGTGGTCCGGTATGCGTGGAAACTTTACGTGGGAGATACGCATTACGGGCATCTGGATGATTATGCGGATCACACCATGATCAAAATGCGGTATGTGCTCGCATACCTCTTTGAATATGCCGCAACCGCGGGGATCATCGACGTGGCCTATATCCATCCGAGCGGCGCCCTTTCCGACTATGGCGACCTCTGGGCCTGGGACGCCGACTATATATCCGGCTATTTGAGCCGTTACGATGGTCTCATGTACATTCGGATCAATCCCCTGGGGGCTTTCGCTTTGGACATGGCGGATACCTATGACGCTGAACCCACCGAAACCCGTGCGGTTTTAACGGTTCTCCCCAATCATGATGTTGTGGTAACCGATACGCATGCTCTTTCCCCCGCCGACAAATTGTTCCTTGAAAAAACATGTCAAAAAAAATCTTCTGTTTTATGGAAACTGTCCACCCGCACCCTCCTGGAATCGGCACAAAACGGAACGACCATAGATGAAATTGGAACTTTCCTGGAATCCCGGTCCGCCCAGCCCATCCCAGGCACCGTCACAACCCTTTTGAAGGACGCTCAAAAGCGTTCCACCGGACTTGGATACGCAGGCAGAAGCCATCTTGTCGCCTGCAAGGACAAAATGCTTCAAAAACTGGTGACCACCGATACAAAGCTCTCAAAACTGTGCCGGCCCGCCGGGGAAACGCATATTGTTATCCTGCCGGGAAAAGAGAAGCAATTCATGACCGCTCTGGTCCGGTTGGGCTACATCGTGCCCCAGCTCAGGGAACAAATATGACCGATTTCAACCCCGCCAACCCGCTCATCGTCCAGGGCGATCACACCATTTTGGTGGAGGTCAACAGCCCTCGCTACGAGGCTGCTCGCCATGAGCTGGTTCGATTCGCGGAACTGGTCAAATCCCCCGAACACATTCATACCTACCGCGTCACCCCCCTTTCCATCTGGAATGCCCGGGCCGCCGGCATTCCCGCCGCAAAGATTGTCGAGGCCCTGTGCGAATTTGCAAAATATCCGGTTCCCGAACACGTACTCGTTGGAATTGATGATTTCGCATCCAGGTTCGGCCGCCTGAAAATCCGGCGCAACGCGAAAGGGCTCGAACTTTCCGCCGACAGCGATGCCCTTGCGGAAGAAATTGCCCACACCCCCGATGTAAAAGATCTTCTGGCCGGGCGAATTTCAAAAACCGAATTTCAC
>JABGPV010000559.1 GCA_018644785.1 Deltaproteobacteria bacterium
ACAATGCCGAAATCAAAGAGACCACTGAAAATCTCCCCAACAACGAGGTTTTGCTGAAATACGACGTTAATGAAAATGACAAGGTTTACATTCTGAAGATCGAGTTCAAAGGGAACAAGGCCTATGACAGCGATGAACTCAGGGACCTTATGGAGACCCGTACAAAGTGGTTTCTTTCCTGGATTACCAAAGCGGGTATCCTGGATAACAAAAAGTTGGAATTCGATGCGCATAAGATTACCAGCTTTTACCATAATCACGGTTACATCAAAGCTAAAGTGGGGGAACCAAAAGTCGATTATGACGACCAGATCAAGGGATTGGTGGTTTCCATTGATATCAATGAAGGCGAGCGTTATGAGGTTGAAAATGTGAATGTTGCCGGGGATCTTATCGAGCCCGCTGATGAACTCTTAAAGCAGGTCAATATCGGCAGGGAAAAGGTTTTCAACCGAGAGACCGTTCGAAATGATATGATCCGTCTGCAGGATATTTATGCCAACCGTGGGTTTGCGTACACGGAGATTAAGCCGATCATCAAGGAGGATGATGAAAACCATCTGGCCGATGTTACGTACCATATCTCGAAGGGTCCCAAAGTCCGTTTTGAGCGCATCACCATCACCGGGAATCAGCACACGAGAGACAAGGTTATCAGGCGCGAGCTGAGGGTTATGGAGGGAGAATATTTCAGCGGACAAGGTCTGAAGCGAAGTACTGAAAATTTGAGGCGTCTGGGGTTTTTTGAAGATGTGCAGCTCCATACCAAGAAGGGCAGTCGTGACGATTTGATGGATTTGAATGTGGATGTCAAAGAGAAGGGAACCCGGACGTTCAGCGTGGGCGCCGGGTACAGTTCGGCCTATTCGGCATTCGTGACTTTTGAGGTTGCCGATGAAAATTTCATGGGTTATGGACAGCGCTTGAGTGCTTCGGCGAGAATCGGTGGAAGGAATACGGAGTTCGACATCCGGTTTCTGGAACCCTGGCTTTTTGATACGCGCCTTTCTCTGGGGGCCGACTTGTATAAGTTTAGCCAGGAATACGCGGACTACTCCCGGTCCAGCTATGGCACCCGAATTTCCCTCGGAGCACCGCTCTATTTAGACTACACCCGGGTTACCCTCATGTATGGCTATGACCATGCCAATATCAGTGATGTTGCCGCTGGAGCTTCACAGATACTCAAAGATATGACCGGCAATAACATCACCAGCAGCCTTTCACTTTTTCTCAAGCGGGACAGCAGGGACCGGACGTTCAATACTTCCCGAGGGTCCATCAATGAGGCTTCCGTTCAATATGCCGGGGGATTTCTGAGCGGCGATGAACAGTTCACCAAGTATCGTGGAAGAACAGCATGGTTTTTCCCCCTTTTCTGGAATACGGTGTTCATGGTTCAGGGCCGAGCGGGATATATTGAGAACCGGGGGAAACTGTCCACCTATCAGAAATTTTTCCTGGGTGGCATCAATACGGTTCGCGGCTATGATTATAATACCATTTCGCCCATCGACCCGAAAACAGGCGATTACATCGGTGGCGAAAAAATGATGGTTTATAATGTGGAATACAACTTTCCATTGCTCACGGAGCAGGGTGTGACGGGTGTCGTATTTTTTGATGCCGGTAATGTG
>JABGPV010000056.1 GCA_018644785.1 Deltaproteobacteria bacterium
AAATACTTTTTCTCCCACAAGGGTCACAATGCCGTCAGGGGCTATTTTTTTGTGGAAACAGGTTTCATATCCCGTATGGCAGGCGGCGCCGCCAACCTGTTCCACTCGAAAGACAACCGTGTCGTCATCACAGTCCGCAAAAACTTCCTTGACAATCTGAACATGTCCGGAAGTGCCCCCCTTGTGCCACAGTTCCTGCCTGGAACGGCTCCAATAATGGGCTTCGCCGGTTTCAAGGGTTTTATCCCAGGCGGCTTTGTTGATATAGGCCAGCATCAATATTTTCCCTGATCCGGCATCCTGCGCAATGGCCGGGAGCAGCCCATCCCCTTTTGAAAAGTCGAGGGCTACTCTATTTCTTTTAATCTCAGACATTCAATCCCCCTTTTGAAAAATCAAAGGCTTTCCTCAAAAATTATTTCACACTGATGCAGAAAATGCCGAGGCTAGAGCCCTTGGGCGATAACTTCGAAGGCTTTTTCAGCTCGATGAACGGTTTCCTCTATTATTTCACTCGTATGGGCCATCGAGAGAAACGTGGTCTCAAAAGACGATGGCGCCAGGTATACGCCGCGATCCAGCATCTCTTGATAATATTGTTGAAAAATACCCGGGTTACCGGTTTTGGCTGTGGCGAAATCCGTTACGGCTTCAGGGGTGAAAAAGAGGCACCCCATGGATCCCATGCGGTTTACCATTACCGGTATGCCGTTTTTCCGGGCGGCTTTCTCTAGACCCATGAAAAGTGTTTTGCATTTCCGGTTGAGTTCATCATAGGGATTTTCCCGTTTCAGGATGCTCAGGGTGGTTAGACCCGCAGCCATGGCCAGGGGATTTCCGGAAAGGGTTCCAGCCTGGTAAACATCTCCATCCGGGGCGATCCGGTCCATAATTTCCGCCCTGCCGCCATAGGCGCCAACCGGAAGCCCGCCGCCGATGATTTTCCCGAAACAGGTGAGATCAGGTGTGATTCCCAAAACTTGCTGTGCACCGCCTTCGGCCAGTCTGAATCCGGTGATAACTTCATCAAAAATAAGGATTGCCCCATGGCTGCTGGTGATACTTCTGAGTCCCTCCAGAAAGGTTTGATCCGGAATAACGACCCCCATGTTTCCGGGAACAGCTTCCAGAATGACACAGGCGATTTCAGGGCTGAATCGGTCAAAAGCCTTTTCAACGGCGTTCAGATTGTTATAAGGAAGTGAAATGGTATGCTTGGCCACATCTTCAGGAACGCCGGGGCTTCCGGGAATGCCGAGGGTGGCAAGCCCCGAGCCGGCTGATACCAGCAGGCTGTCCGCATGGCCATGGTAGCAGCCGTCAAATTTCACGATTTTGTCCCGGCCCGTATAGCCCCTGGCCAGTCGAATGGCGCTCATGGTGGCTTCCGTACCCGAATTCACCATGCGTACCATTTCAACGGAAGCGACCATTTCCACAATGGTTTCAGCCATGGTGACTTCACTTTCCGTCGGTGCGCCATAACTGGTGCCCTGTTCGGCGCTTTTTATGATCGCCTCCAGCACTTCAGGGTGGGCATGACCGAGGATCATAGGACCCCATGAGGCCACATAGTCCATGTATTCGTTGCCGTCCGCATCCCGAATCAGGGCACCTTTGGCAGAGGTGATGAAAGGCGGATCCACCCCGACGGATTTCCCCGCCCTGACGGGACTGTTCACCCCGCCGGGGATGATTTTTTTTGCTTTCTCAAACAGTACTCCGGATTTTTCTCTCATTTGAAATACTCCATGCTGGTTTTCTTGAACTCTTTTTCGCTGAACAAAACGGCGTAGTCTCCGAGGCCCGTAGCGACAGACATCTGCTCGGAAATTTCACGGCATTCATCCCGGCTGCCCCCATGAACCATGGTATAGAGGTTGTAGGGCCAGTCGCCCTTTGGGGCCCTGTGATAGCAGTGGGAGACCTCCCGGAAACCGGCCAGGGTTTTTCCCATTTCACGGATAACACTTTCAGGTGACTTCCAGGCGATCATGGCGTTCGCCTTGAACCCGGCCTCCTGATGGCGCAGTGTGGCGCCGAAACGGCGGATGATCCCCATGTTTTTGAGGCGCCTGACCCTTTCGATGAACTCCCCTTCCGGAATGCCGATTTTCTCAGCCATCAATGCAAAGGGTCTGGGGTGTACGGGCAGGTCCTTCTGGATCTGACTGATCACTTTTTTGTCTGTGTCTTCTAGCATGTTTTGAGATACCTTGAAAGGGTCAAATATACGGTTGAACCCAAGAATATGCCGGTGAAAATGGTGGATATCCAATATTTTCAGTTGGCATATCGAATATGGTGCGCCTTGTCAAGGATCATATGGAAACATTAAAAACCGCCGCCATACATTCCACGGCCCGGGATAGTTCCCGGAAAACCGGGACCCTGAGATCCCGGGCTTCTTTCTGGAAATGTCGGGCATCCTTTTCATTGCCGATCAGCCAGACAAAAATGGGTTTACCCGCTTCTCTGGCTGTTTCAACGATGGGCTTAAGCTTCAACCGCCAGATCAGACCGCCCACAAAGGCGTGTAAGAACACCGCGTCCAACCCCGGATCGGCGCATACGGCCTCAAGGGTATGCCCGTAAGCCTTGTCAACGCCGGATCGTTCTACGGCCGGCCAGAGATCTATGGGGTTGGATGGGGGCATCCATTCGGGAAACACTTCTTTGAGCGATTCAAGGGTCTCCGCTGAAAGATCCGCCAGGGCGAGACCATGACGATCCAGGAAGTCGCTGGAGACAATGCCGGCGCCACCGCTGAATGTGACAATGGCAATCCGTCCGGGGCGACATCTATGTGCATTGGGAAAGAGGGCCAGGGTCTGTGAAAAATCGATCATCTGTTTAAAATCATCGGCTTGAACCACGCCCGCCTGGGCCATGGCACCTTTGATGATGGCGCTGTTGACGGCCATGCTGGCCGTATGGCTCATGGCGGCGCGAGCACCGTTCTCACTTTTTCCGCCCTGAAGGACCACCACGGGCTTTTTGGCACTTTTGCAGATTTCAAGAAATCGCCGCCCCTCCTTGATGGATTCCAAGTACAGGCCGATAACGGCCGTATCCGGATCCGCCAGTAAGTATTCCAGAATATCGCATTCATTGACATCCACCTTGTTTCCGATGGAGCAGACCTTGCTTACCCCCAGTTTGTCGCGGGTCATCATGTCGATGAGAAATCCGGCCGAGAGCATTCCGCTTTGCACGATAAGGGAAATATTTCCGGGCAGAAGTCCTTCGTCCCAGATGCTGGGCGAAACAAAAGAAAAAACCCTTTTGTGGACCGCGTCGACCAGTCCCATACAGTTGGGACCCCAGATACGGATGCCGGTTCGGCGCGATATTTCAGCCAGTTGATTTTGAAGAGCCTTTCCCTTTTCCCCGGTTTCAGCAAAGCCGGCACACTGGATGATGACACCGGATAAACCTCGTTTTGCGCATGCCTGGACCAGCTCAGGCACTGCGGAGGCCGGCACAAAAATGATGGCCATATCCACGGGATCCGGTACCTGGGCGATGGCGGAAAAGCAGGGAAGGCCGTCGATTTCGGAATATCGGGGATTTACGGGGTATATGTTTCCGGAAAAACCGGCCATGAGGTTTTTCAATATGGAAAATCCGCCTTTTTTCTCATTGGCGGTGGCGCCTAGCAGGGCGATCCCTCCGGGGTTAAAGAAAAAATTCATTCAGATGACTCCTTAATCGGGGATGGGCAAGGACATTAGAGCAGGGCGAATGATGATTCGCCCCTACTTCGATTTTATGCAGCAGAAAGACCACCGGTTTCCGATGCCCCCCAGCATCGAAATCCATCCCGTGAAGCGGTCCTGGCGGGCCCCTTCAACCACTTTCGGACTGTAAAGGGGAATCCAGGGGACATCATCCATGATGATGTTCTGCATCTGCCATATGAGCTGCCGTCTTTTGTTCATATCCAGAGCATCGGCACTGGCATCGGCGATTTGATCAAAACGGGAATTGCTGTACCCGCTCGTGTTCCAGCCGCCCGGTTTATCGTTCCTGGATATGAAGAAATTGCGCAGATAGTCCGGGTCCAGGGAAAGGTTTCCATAGCCCAGTACAAAGCAATCAAAATCATGCTGTGTTTTGACTTTTTTAAGAAGATACCCCAGAGAGAGACTTTTGGCAACAAAAGGGATCCCCAGCATTTTGAGCCATTGTTGAACCATGTTGCCCACCATAGCCCGTTTGGGGTCATATTCCGCGGGAGGGGTGAGGATGGTCAAGGTTTCCATTGGGGTGCCATCCGGATAGCGGATCCCCTGACCTTTCTCCACTCCCCCTTCAGGATTGACGGGTGGCAGTTCCCAGGTGTAGCCCGATTCACGCAGCAGCTTGTAGGCTTTTCGAATCCGTTGTTCCCGGGTAAACCCTTGTCCATATGTGGGGACATTGGGATCATACCAGAAGGTATTTCCCGATGGAATGATGGAGTTGGCCAGAACCGCATAACCCTGCACGATCCGCTTTATAATAAAGGGTTTATCTACGGACAAGGCAACGGCCTTTCGGAAATAGATGTCATTGAATGGTTTTTCTCTGACATTAAACCCCATGTAATAAAGGGCGCTTTTCTGGTTGGTGAAAACCGTTATGTTTTTGTGGGAATCCAGATCATGAATGTAATTTTCCTGTAATCCCCACCAGTACATGTCGATACTGCCCGTAAACAGGCCCAGGACAGCGGCGTCCGTATTGTCGATAAATCTGAATCGAATGCCGGCAACATAAGGCCCCAGCTTGAAACCTGAAATCTGCTTTCCAGTGCCGAAAAAATATCTGTTTTTCTCAAGTAACAGGTGGCTGCCCTTTTCCCATTTTTTAAACACAAACGGGCCGCAGCCAACGGGTTGAGCGACACTTTCCTTGAGCAAAACGGAAAGAGGGCCGTTTGTGTTTGAAACCTGGGCCGCTTTTTCGGCACGCGCGCAGATGGGCGACCACTGTTTCTTCTGTACCATGGGCGTGGTGAGGGTTCTGGATAGAAACAGGGCCTTGGGCTCCTTGAGGAAAAAACGAACCGTGTGTTTATCCGGGGTTTCCATCTTTTTGATGAATTCCCAGTTGGCGATGAACCGCGGAACCCGGAAGGTCTTGATCACGTGGCCCGTAAAGGCCACATCATGAGAGGTGAATTCCGATCCGTCAGACCATTTTGAATCTCTGAGCTTGATGGTATAAGAAAGGGTGGCCGGGTCATAGATCGGGTCTTCAGCCGCCAGCCATGGGATGAGCTTCAGGGTTTTGGGTTCTCGAATGTAAAGGGGCTGAAGCAGTTGATTCAGTACCCGGTTGGACCAGGCATCCGTGGCAGCCCAGACATTGAGGGTTTTGGGTTCTGCTGGCAGTCCGATTTTGATCACATCCTCCCCGTAGGCAACGCATGGGGAAAACCCTGTGAGAAGAAAAAAAAGGACCCACAGAAAAAGACAACGTATCCGGGCAGACGCCATAGGGCGTGGTCTAAATAAAAAGGTCTTGATTGAGTTCATTATTTTCTCCATCTCGCAGGTCAGTTCGAAGGTGCGTGTCGCATCCGGAAAGCCCGGGAATTGCTTTTGCTGATATCGGTTGAAATAAGTGCAGCCTTTCCCCGTCCCTCTTAAGCGTTTGGGTCGGCAGCTCCTGCCCGAGACTCTTTTATCGCATTAAGAATATCTTTAGTTGTTGTTTTTGTTTTTATGCCTGCAACATCAAAAGGTGATTTGGGTGATTTGGTAAATACAATTTTGAAAGTTTCACCGCCTCGACGTTTAATAATAACATCTTCAGATTTCGCAATATCGAGCACCGTAGAAAACTTTTGACGAGCCTCTGAATATGTATAGACTTTCATTAGGTCACCTCCATAATATGAATGCCCAAACTCTGAGCGACTTCATTCATACGTCGGTCAAGAGTAATTAAAGGGCTGCGTAAAGAAGCAGCACACACTAAAAAGTATGCATCATATGCATAAATGTTAAATTGAGATGCTATTTTTAGTGCTTCCCGAATATTAACGCTACGCAAATCAACAGGTATTTTCTGGGTAGCATCCCAAACAGATAACAGATCATCAGGCTCAAGCCTACATCTTTTAAGCATTGCTGATAATGCATTTCCAATTTCAAAGGGTAATATCTCCGGCGCAACTAAATCATGACCTAAAGTAAGCCTAATAATCTCATCTCTTTCCGGCTCATAAAGAGTGACCGCCAAAAACGTACTTGTATCTGCAATTATTTTCATAAGTACAATTGTACTCGTGCAGATTTATTTTGTCAAGGCAAATTATAGATCTTTTAACACATCAAGTAGTGATTTTCGCTTTTTCATTTGAATGAAAATTTCTTTCCGGGTTGACTTCAAGGAAAAACAGCTTATTATGCGACCATCATAAAGCGTCCGCTTTGTATTGCGGGCCTGTTTCGTGCTAAAGGAAAGACCCATTTGTTAAAGTGGCACCTGAAGTCTGGAACGATGTGAAATTTTTGAAAGGAGGGTGTCATTATGGCGAATGGAGTTGTAAAATGGTTTAACAGCAGCAAAGGTTACGGATTCATTGAACAGGAAAGTGGCCCGGATGTATTTGTGCATCACTCGGGGATCAACGGTTCAGGTTTCAAGGATCTTGACGAAGGCGATTCGGTTACCTTTGATATCGAGCAGGGTCAGAAAGGTCCTGCCGCGATCAATGTAACGGTTGCGTAGTATAAAAACAAATCACTGATATAAAAAGCATGCCTTGTTGGAAAACGGGGCATGCTTTTTTTTGTTGTGCGCCTGTGATATCCTGCCCCGTGAATTGATATTCCAGAAAGAACATTGAGGTTGCCGGATTGGATAGTGCGAAAACCACCATAGGCCCCATTAACGCCGGAACACTGACCATGGTTGTTCTGGGTTTGGCGGCAGTGGAAATAGCGTTGCGAACCATGTCCCGGCCCAACATGGTGTCGCCCCTGTTGCTTCTGGGCGTAGGGCGTTTGATTGAAGGGGCATTGATCATTGGCGTAGCCCTGATGGGGAAAGACGGCCTTTCAGTTGTGGGAATTTCAAAAGGGACAGCGCTATCAGGGTTCCTAAGGGGTCTTTTGTGGTCAGCGGGCTTCGGGGTGCTCGTGGTTCTGGTTTTTGTGTCTCTTCTGAGTATGGGAACTGATCCCTTACCGTTCATCAAAACCCCCTTGCCGTTAATGGCCGGTGAATTCATCTTGTTCTTCCTCGTGGGCGGCATTATTTCACCTGTAACGGAAGAACTGTTTTTCAGGGGCGTTGTTTATGGTTTCCTGCGGCGCTGGGGAGCAGTTTCAGCGGTTGTTTTCAGTTCACTGGCCTTTGTTCTGGCCCACCACACAGCGTTTACAGGAACAGTATTTATCCAGTTAACAGGAGGGATTGTCTTTGCCTCTGCCTACGAAATTGAAAAAAAACTCATGGTCCCCATCACCCTTCACGTGCTGGGAAACCTGGCGATTTTTGTCCTGTCATCACTCAGCGCTTAATCTCTGAGCGTTCTGATAAAACACCCATTATTTTCGTCGTTTTTTTCCACTGTAATCTGAACCGTATCCGTGCTGGTAAGGGCACCGTTATCGGTCACCTTCAGTTGAAAGGTAAGCATCTTTTTGTTGTCGTCGCTGACAGTGGGGGCTGTAAAGCGCGGTGTGACGGAAGTGACGTCACTGAGAGAAACCGTGTCACCCTCCGTCTGGGTCCAGCTGAACAGAGGAATGCCGTAATCCGGATCGGAACTGCCGGAGCCGTTCAGGACGACCGTGTTCTCGGATCTTACCGTCTTGTCAGGTCCCGCATTGGCGGTGGGGCCGGTGTTGCTATTGTTGCGCCCCGTATGCCTTGCATCGTGATGAAACGAAGGCCATAAACCCGTGGCAAGCCGGCTGGAGGCGGTTTCAATGGCGTAGAGGTACCCTGATTCCGTGCCCACATAAATGTTGCCTCCGAATCCCATGGCCGGAGAAGCGGAGACCAGACCTGTTACCATGAGTTCCCACTGGAGGGTCCCGCTGCTGTTGAGGGCAAAAACTTTCTCATCGTTGGATCCGTAATAGATGATGCCGTCGGAAGCCACCAGCGCGGATGAAGGAATTTCTTTATCGTCACGGTTGTAGGTCCAGACTTCACTACCATCCGTCTGGCTCAGGGCGTAAAATATGCCGTTGCCTGAGCCTATTAGAACACTCCCGTCCTGACGAATTACAGGAGAGGACAGGATTGAGGTGCCAATTGGGTGGGACCATTTGAGAGTCCCATCTGAATTTACGGCATATACTTTGGAATCAGTGGAATTGTTTGAACCGAAATAAACCGTGCCATCTCCATCAATGGCTGGGGAAGAATAGATGCTGCCGATGTTGTTACTGTCAGAAAAATCCCAGCTCAAACTCCCGGTTGAGGTAATGGCATAAAGTATCCCTCCCGTTGACCCAATATAAATGGTCCCGTCGGAGGCAACCGCCGGAGAGCTTGTGATGGCGCTGTCGGCTGAAAACGGCCAGTTGCCTGAAGCGCTGCTGCCGTCTGAATTGACAGCGTAGAGGCTGCCATCTTCAGAGCCCACATAAATGGTGCCGTCGGAGCCGATGGCGGGCGAGGACGAAATGGATCGCGAAGGTGTGGAAAACACCCATTTCTGGGTACCGTCCGAATTAATCGCATAAAGATTGCTGTCATTGGATCCCACGTAGATGGTGCCGTCGCTTCCCACAGCCGGGGAAGAATGGATTTCGCCCTGGGTCGTAAAAGTCCATGTAAGACTTCCGCTAGAACTGATTGCGTAAAGATTGTTATCAAGACATCCCACATAAATATTACCGGTGGGTCCGATGGCCGGGGAAGAATCAATACCGCTGCCGAGGGAAAGCTGCCATGTTGCATCACCTTCAGCGGCGGGAAGGGAATTGGGAAAAATAAGGAAAAGAGTCAGCAACAGGATATATACGCCTTTTGTCTTGAGCCATTTCCGTTTCATTTGTCCCCCCCGCCGGAAATCCGATTTGGTTAAAACCCATCTGTTACATGTGAACAGGCGTTGTGTCAAGATGGTTATTCCCGTGCGGGAGGGCCATAAAGGTTTTCGCTAAAAAGTGTATCCTGCTTCATTGTGTATGGAAGTGTCCATGCCCATACGTTCTTCTTCTTCAGTAATCCTGAGACCCACCAGTTTATCAACCACCTTCAAAATAATCAGCGTCATGACAAAGGCAAAGACCATGGTTGCCGCAACGGAAACAAACTGTATCCATAACTGCCCGGGGTTGCCGAAGAAAAGCCCGTTGGCGCCGCCCGGATTGATTTCGACAGAGGCAAACAACCCGGTAGCAAGCGCCCCCCAGATGCCACCTACGCCATGAATCCCCACAACGTCCAGGGAATCGTCATATCCAAGGCGTGCTTTAAGCAGTACGCCGCCATAACAGAGGGCGCCTGCAAAAAACCCAATGATGATAGAACTCATGGGTCCGACGAAGCCGGATGCTGGCGTAATAGCCACCAGTCCCGCAACAGCTCCGGAAGCAACACCGAGAGTGGTGGGTTTACCACGATGAATCCATTCAAAAATAATCCACGATATGGCGCCCACCGCCGAAGCCACATGGGTGACCACAAAAGCGTTGGCGGCGAGTCCGTCGGCGGCCAGAGCACTCCCGGCATTGAAACCGAACCACCCGAACCAGAGCAGGGCCGCACCGGTAAGGGTCATGGGAAGGTTGTGGGGAATAAATGCGGTGGTGCCGTATCCCAATCGTCTTCCCATGAGCAAGGCCGCAGCCAGAGCCGAAATTCCAGAACTGATGTGCACCACCGTGCCGCCGGCAAAATCAAGGGCCCCAAGTTCGCCCATCCATCCGCCAACAGCCCAGACCCAGTGACAGAGAGGATTGTAAACAAATGTAGCCCACAGAAGTGTGAACAGAATAAAGGCGCCGAATTTCATTCGTTCCGCAAAAGCCCCTGTGATGAGGGCCGGTGTAATAATGGCAAACATGCATTGGAAAATCATAAAGGCCAGTTGCGGGATGGTAGAGCCGTAGTCGGGGCTTGGGGCCATTCCCACACCTTTCAGCCCAAACATGCTCAGTCCTCCAATGATGCCCCCGTAGTCCGGGCCGAAACTCATGGTGTAGCCCCAGAGGACCCCCTCAACGGTAATAATCCCCAGAATGATAAAACTCTGCATGAGAGTCCCAAGGATATTCTTGCTTCTGACCATACCCCCGTAAAAAAGGGCCAGACCCGGGGTCATCAACATGACCAGGGCAGCGGATATCAATACAAAAACGGTATCTCCTGCATTCATGGTTTTTTCTCCTCAATGGTTTTTTTCAAATATAAATGCAAACCATGTGCCATTATAGAAAATACAATATTTACTACGTAAAACCAGTGGGTTAAAAGAATTTCAGGCGGGTCCTTAAAGATGACAAAATTGTAATTATGGTTTTTAAATATAACAAAAATGTAAATGTATTGCACTGAATGAAAGAAAACAAAGAAGGTTTGTCGTTGGCTTGAAAAATCAGTACCATACCGTCCCAATAACTGGTATAGAGTGGCATACGGTGGCGGAATTGCAGCAAGGAGTCTTCAGTTGGATAGAACCATTTACCTCAGTATATCCGTGGTCATTTCCGTTTTGATGTATCTGGCTTTCGTTCTTGTTTTAAAAACGGATAAAGGAAGAGATTTCCTGGGTCGAAACTGGATTTTTCATCCCAATACCATCTGCCTATGGCGGGTGATCATCGGTATTTCAGGCACACTGTTGTATTTTGTGGCAGAGCAGTACGCCTTTGGCATTCTGTTATTCACCATTTCAGCAGTCCTGGACGGTGTTGACGGGCTTGTTGCCCGTCAGTGCAAACTGACCACATCTTTCGGGGAGGAAATCGATCCCTTATGCGACAAAATGACCTATTTGCCGCCCATTCTGTTTTTTGCATACCAGGGTTATCTGAGTGTGGCAGCAGCATGGGTTCTGGTGGTTATAGAAGTGTGCGGACAGTTTGCTGTGAGATACATCATCAAGCGGTTTACTCTGTTCTCGGTGGCGGCAAACAATTTTGGGAAAATTAAAGCGGTTTTGTGTTTTTCCCTGATCATTTACTGTGCACTTTTAGATGATGCCCTGCCAATCCCCAATTTCTCAAGGCAAATGCTGAATTTGTGCATTATTTTATCGATTTCATCCATTGTCTTTAAAATCATACCGAACCACTTTTATGCGGACATTTTGTCCCTGTTAAATCTTTTTTGCGGCATCATAGGTATCTTTCTGGTGTTTCAGGGACGGTATGCCTATGCAGCCATGGCAATCCTTGCCGGACAGATTTTTGATCTCTTTGACGGCCGTATGGCAGAGAAGCATGGGGGTACCCGATTCGGACCCTGGTTGGACGATATCGCCGATCTGGTCAGTTTTGGTGTGTGTCCGGGATTGCTGATCATGCTTAAAGGGGACATGAAACTTCCTTTTTTCATTGTAGGAACCCTTTATACCCTGGCCATCGGGTTTCGGCTGTGGCGGTATCTCATGCACGACAAGAAAAACCTTAGTCTTCCCCCCGGTGTTTTCAACGGATTGCCGAGCCCGGCGGGTGCCATTGCAGCGCTGGGCGCCTGCCTGTTCTGCACCCGGCCATGGGCGGTCATGCTGGTCATTTGCCTTACCGCTTTTCTATTGGTGAGTCATATTCGATTTGTTCATTTTGGAAGGGTTATTCTGACCCGTTTGCCCCGAGCCCTGATTGTGATGTTCGGTTTTGTGGTTGTATTCATTATCGCTTACCTCATAAAAGCCCGGGATTCGCAAATGCTGGGCGCCTTGCTCATTATATGTTTTGTGGTCTACCTGATCACCAGCAGCCATTTCTTGATGGGGAAACGCTTGAAATCCTGAATCACCGGTAAATAGCGCAAATCCAATTGCGGAATCTTGGCGTAAAATGAACTTCATCTTTTTTTTTATGGTATTGGCGGCAGTTTGTACAGCGGCCTGGCGGCAGATGGTTTGGACACCGGAGGCGGGAGGTGTTCCCCCCATGGAAATGCTTTCCAGGGCAATGGTGGACTCAGCCACGGGTTCCGTGGAACTGGCACTGGGGCTTGTGGGGGTGATGACCCTTTTCCTGGGGTTGATGAAGGTTGCCGAATCTGGAGGGATGCTTACCATCGTGGCCCGGCTTATCCGACCGGTAATGGTAAGGTTGTTTCCCTCTGTGCCCGCGAATCACCCGGCCATGGGCAGCATGATCCTGAATATGTCCGCAAACGCGCTGGGTCTGGGCAATGCCGCCACCCCGTTCGGCATTCGCGCCATGCAGGAGCTGGACAAATTAAACCCGGTAAAAGGTACCGCCACGGATGCAATGGTCCTGTTTCTGGCCATCAATACCTCCAATGTCACCCTTTTGCCCACCGGCGTCATCGCAATTCGCGCCGCAGCAGGGTCTAGTGATCCGGCGGGAATTCTGCCCACGACCCTTTTTGCAACGCTTTTTTCAACCATCATTGCTATTTTCGCAGCAAAACTCTATGGAAAACTACCCTTTTTCAGACGAACGCGTCCGGTTAAAAGGGAACTTTCAGAGGATTTTGGCGAGGATGGCGCGGCTGATTCCCTATCAAAAGAGACCGAGAAAGGGTATCCCCTTTGGGTAAGCGGTATTGCCATGGCAATCCTGGTCTCGCTTATTCCCGTAACGGTCCTGTTCGGCCGCTCTATTTCGCCCTGGATCATTCCCGCTTTGATGCTGGGGTTCCTGGCGTTCGGCGTTTTCCGGAAAGTGCCGGTTTATGAGGTTTTTGTGGAAGGCGCCAAAGAGGGATTTCAGGTGGCCATTCGCATCATCCCCTATCTGGTCGCCATCCTGGTGGCGGTGGGAATGCTGCGCGCCAGCGGCGCCATGGATCAAATGGTCAATTTTCTGGGAACATGGACCACAAAGGTGGGAATGCCGGCGGATGCACTCCCCATGGCCCTTCTGCGCCCCCTGTCGGGATCCGGTGCATACGGGGTGATGGCTTCCATTATCAATGACCCCGGGATCGGTCCTGACAGTTACACAGGGTATCTGGTTTCAACCCTGCAGGGATCAACCGAGACCAGCTTTTATGTGCTGGCCGTCTATTTCGGCGCGGTGCAGATCAAACGCATACGCCATGCCCTGGCGGCGGCATTGACAGCGGATGTAGCCGGGATTTTGGCTGCCATGGCGGTTTGTTCCTTTCTTTATGGGGGATGATATTTAGAAGTTCACAGGGGGCAGGGTAAAGTTTTAGGCTGATTTTCCTGCACCTTGGTAAAAATTAAATACAATATGATAAAATGAGGCCCTAAAGGAGAACAGTATGAGTAACAACCCAAATCAGATTAACGTGGAATTCCCGAAGGAAATGGTAGGCGGTGATTATGCCAACAATATGGCGGTGACCCATACCGCCGAAGAGTTCATTATGGATTATATTATGATCGCCCCTCCGGCAGGCGTGGTTAAATCACGGATCGTCGTGAGTCCCGGACACATGAAACGGATTCTCCTTGCGTTACAGGAGAATCTTGAAAAATACGAGCAGAAGTTCGGCCCCATTCAAATGGCCGAGGAACCGGGAGGAGAAGTGACGATACAGTGAACCCTATAAGCTAGTGAAACGAAAGGAGGTAGGCGCGCAAGTTGATCTTCTTGTTCTTGATGCCCAGCTTTCGCCTCAAATTAAAGCGATGGGTTAAAATTGTGTTTTTTGATACAGAGAGCTGTTCGGCAATTTCGATATTGCTCTTGCCTTCTTTGACCAGAGTGGCCACCCGGATTTCCATGGGCGTCAGTTCCAGCACCCTGGACCCGATGTCTCGAACAAACGGGGAAACAATCTGTTCCAGATTGGTTTCAATCACATGTAAATGGTTGGTCTGAATGGCATCCAGGGGGGTGCTTTTAAGTTTTTCGATGTAGGGTTTGACCAGGGTGCTCATGTTGCTGACGACCGAGGATTCAAAATGGGTCCGGTCTTCCTCACGCCGCCGCAACAATATGCTGAAGGCGGTATTGGCTTCCTCCAGGCTTCGCGTTCGGGCGTTCAGTTCTTTTTCTCTTTTTTTAATGTTTGCCATATTCTTTTTTTCCGGAGAAACATCCCTGGAATAGACGGCCAGCTGCACCACTTTTCCTTTTGCGTTCACAACAGGATACATGGTGTTCTGCAAAACAAGCCTGCCCATGCGATCCTCGAACCGGCTTGGTTTTCCCGTTTTGATGACCTGGGCGACCTTACCTTTTCTCTTTTTGGCAATCTCCGGCGGCAGGAAATCATACACACACTTGCCCATGATTTCGCCAAGCGGTGCTTTAAGCCTTTTGGCGCTCACCTTGTTCGCGGTGATAATTTTTCCCTTTGGGTCCAGGAGTTGCGCAGCATCAGAAGAAGCATTGATCAGCGCGCTCATCTGATTGTAGGTCTTTTCCAGATCAGCGGTTCGTTCCGCCACTATTTTTTCAAGCTCGCCATGCGCCTCTGCCAGTGATTTCTCAAGTTCAAAATTATATAGGGCGATCTCAATGGCCGAACTGACCTGTGCATCAACGAACGGTTTGAGAAGGTACCCGAAGGATCGCGCCGATTTCGCCCTCTCGATATACTCCTCTTCCGAGTAGCCGGTCAGGAATATCACGGGGATGTTCAGCTCTTCTCTGATTTCTTTTGCCGCCTGGATGCCGTCAATTCTACCCGGCATGACAATGTCCATGAGAACAAGATCCGGGCGGGTTTTTTTGGCCATTTTAATGGCTTCCTCGCCGGATTCCGCTGTGCCGCCAATTTCGTATCCGGAAGGCCTCAGGGCTTCGATTAATTCTGTAACGGTAATCACGTCATCATCAACTATCATGATTTTTGGCATCGCTTAAACCTCATCTGGTTTTGGAAAGGATTTGAAAAAGGGGAAGCCACATGTACGACTACAATTTCAGAGTAGTCTGAAAATGTCAAGGGAAACCATGGTGATAAATCGATTATTTTTTCGCGTAACTGTGAAGCCCGGCCAGATAATTGACGCCGAAATAGGTAAAAAGGACACAGGCGAAACCCACAATGGAAAGAATCGCGATCTTTTTTCCTTTCCAGCCCTTCACCAGGCGCGTATGGATAACCGATGCATAAACCAGCCAGGTAATGAGCGACCAGGTTTCTTTGGGGTCCCAACTCCAGTAAGTTCCCCACGCTGAATGCGCCCAGACTGATCCGGTGATAATACCCAGGGTCAACATGAGAAAACCGATGACGATCATCTGGTAATTGAGATCGTCCAGGATTGCGGTCGAAGGGATAAGTCTCAGAAAACGATTGTCTTTTTCTGCCGTATCCAGACGTTTCAACAGGTACATAATGCTGACGCCGAACGACAAGGCGAATGCCGCATAACCGAAAAAACAGGTGATGACATGACTGATCAACCAGTTGCTTTTCAACGCCGGGATCAGGGGCTGAATTTGACTGCTGATATTGGGGGAAAACGAGGCATAGGCCATGGCCAGAAACGCCAGTGGGGTCACAAAGGTCCCGATGGTTCGGTTTTTGGTTCGCCATTCCAAAATGAGGTAAAGAAGCATCAGCGTCCAGGAAAAAAAGACCAGGGATTCGTAGAGATTGGAAAGGGGCGCATGGCCGATGCCCATTTTGTAGGATTCCACCCACCGTAGAATAATGGCCAGGGTTTGGGCCGTAAACCCCAGGAGGGAGAGATAAGTGCCCAAGCGGGAGAAAAAGGCACGATTCATGACCATGCCCAGCAGGTAAGCCATGAAAGCCAGAAAATATACAAAGGTGGTGTAACTGAGAATCAGAGAGTTATTCATGTGTTCTAGCCCTTTTTATGGAATTCGTTTTGAATATTTGTCACGAGTTGCCGGAGCTCTTTTTGAAGCCCCACCGGGTTTTTGTTGGTGGTTCCTGCCACTTCGATCTTTGCCCCTGTGCCCTGACCAAGGACACGCACCCACATCTTTTTGTGCGACATGAAAAAGGTCACAAACAAACCTGACACCATCAGAAAACAGCCCGCCCACACAATGGGAACGCCCGGATCTCTGTTGGCCTGGAGACCCGTGTAATATACGGTTTTGAGACCTGTAAGCGAAAACCGGTATGGAGAGAAAGCTTCAGGATTAAATTTCGGGGAGGCCAGCATGGGGGGCGGCAATTTTTTTTGAACCGCATCATAGTTCTTAAATACCCAGAACTCGATCGGCTCTCCTGTTTTGGGTTTAAGCAAAATGAGCACAGCGGGACCCAGGTGCATGATATCGTTTCTCATGTCTACCACTTGATAGGTCCCTTCGCCGCCGGGCAACGGATAGCTGATGTTGCCTTTTACGGTTTTTTCAGATGAGACGGGTTTATTTGACTTCCTGTCAATACGCAACCGCGCTTCTTTGTCGGCAACGGAGCCGTAGCTGGCCTGATAAAAGGTAACGCCCCCGAATTCCACGGGATGATTGACCAGAAGATCGTTCTTTCGAACCGCCTTCCCGTTGACCATGAAAGTGAGGTTGGACTTGAATTCCTTGGGTGCTCCGGACTCGTAGAAATCAACTGAGAACTTGTCGCAACGGACTTCAAAACCGAGATCCAGGGGTCTCATGGTTTTCCGAATGATAACCTGATCTGTTGTTTCTCCCTCCAGAATGTTGACATAGGCCTCAAAACCAAAAAACGATCCCATCAGGCCTCCCACAAGGATCAGAAGTACGCTCAAATGAACCACATAGACGCCAAAATAAGAGAGACTTCCCTTATCCCCGTAAAAAAAATGATTGGCGCCACTGGTTTTTTGGTGCACGTTTTTGTAGCCTGATTTTAGTATTTTTTCGACACGCGTTGATGCCTTATCCACATTAACGCCGGCTTCAAAGCAATCTTCCGGTGTGCTATTTTCAAAAGGCTTACTTCGGTCCGGAGCAGGTTTGGTGGAAAAACGCTTCCACGTGGATGGAAAGCGGTTAATTGAGCAGACAACCAGATTAAGGGCAAGAAATGCGATGAGGAGCCTGAACCACGGGGCATTATACATGTCAAAAAGCTGCAGCGTTTTAAAAAATCGAAACATGGCCGGATGGAGGTTTTTTGCAAATTCAACGGCACCCTGTCCCTGGGGGATCACGGTCCCCACAATGGAAACGATGGCCAGCAAGATCAAAAGGACAATGGTCAATTTAACGGAACTTAAGAATTCCCAAACGGAACTTAAGAATTCCCAGATAACATGGGGTTTGTTTTTGGATTGGGTATTTTTCATAAGATTTTGATTAAAAGGAAAAAACAGCGTTCAATGCTGTGGTCGGTCTGCAAATTTCCCCTTTCCTCCGGAAGTCGAACGTCTTGTGGCCCATTTCCTTTAAAGGCCCATCGAATTTCATGAATGGCTCTAATAACATGAATTTTTATAAAGTTCAATTTGTTTGAAGGTCCTAAAAGGTTTGACGATTGCTGTTACATCATGTAGAAAAGTTCACAGAGATGCTTGTAAGAATGGTTTTGTAAATTTGGGAGACAATATATGCTGGACCTTAAATTTGTCAGATCGAATCTGGAGGACATTAAAACAATGATCCTTAACCGCGGATACGATCTGGATATCTCACATTTTGAGCGGCTGGACAAAGGGAGAAGAGAGCGGCTTTCCGTTCTGGAAGCGCTCAGGCACCGCAGAAACAAAGTCAGCGATGATATCGCCGCCATGAAAAAGAACGGCGAAGATGCCTCGGGTGTCATTTCTGAAATGAAAACGGTTTCAGCCCGAATTAAAGAAAAGGAAAAAGAACTCCCACGCTTTGTGGAAGAACTGGAACAGCTCCTCCAATTGATACCCAACATCCCGGATGAATCCGTTCCGGTGGGAAAAGATGAAAAGGACAACCCGGTCATCAGAACCTGGGGTAAAATTAAGGACTTTGAATTTGAACCCCTTCCCCACTGGGAGATCGGCGAAACCTTGGGCATTCTCGATTTTGCCTGTGCCGCCAAACTTTCAGGGGCGAGATTCGCTCTTTACCGGGGTGCAGGGGCCGCCATGGAGCGTGCCCTGATCAATTTCATGATCCACATTCACACAACAGAGCATGGGTATACCGAGATCCTTCCCCCCTTCATGGTCAACGCCGCCTCCATGTTCGGAACCGGTCAACTGCCCAAATTTGAAGAGGATCTCTTTAAAGTGGAGGGCAGGGATCTGTATCTGATTCCCACGGCAGAGGTTCCCGTCACCAATATTCACCGGGATGAAATCCTTAAAGAAGAGAGTCTTCCAGCCACCTATGTAGCCTACACCCCATGCTTCAGGTCTGAGGCGGGGTCCCATGGCAAAGATACCCGCGGCCTCATCAGACAGCACCAGTTCAATAAAGTGGAATTGGTTAAGTTCGCAAAACCGGAGGATTCTTACGATGAACTGGAAAAACTGACACGAAATGCCGAAGAGATATTGAAACGCCTCGAACTTCCCTACCGGGTGGTGAACTTATGCACGGGAGATATCGGTTTTTCTGCTGCAAAGACCTATGATCTTGAGGTGTGGCTTCCCGGTCAGGGTTTATACCGGGAAATATCCTCATGCAGTAATTTCGTGGATTTTCAGGCCAGAAGGGCGAGTATCCGGTTTAAACGAAAAGGAAAGTCCGGGAATGAGTTGGTTCACACGTTGAATGGATCCGGCCTGGCGGTGGGAAGAACCCTTGTGGCAATTCTGGAGAACTATCAACGGGAAGACGGCAGTGTTGAAATCCCAAAAAGCTTGAGGCCCTATATGGGCGGAATTGATTCAATCCCAAGGGATCAGGATGGATAACCATTCTTCCTATAATTCCAGCTGGCGGGATCACAACCCGGATCTTCGCCAAAGTCGCTCAAGAAGATTTTTCAGCAGACGATTAACCCTGTTGAGTTTATTTTTGTGCCTCCTTGTTACCACTTACCTGCTTTTTTTTCCAATCCCGTGGTACAAAAGCGAAGCCGGTCGGAACGGGGACGCTTTGTCCGCCATCACCAAACCGATTAATACGAAACAGACTGCTTCAAGAAATCTCTCCATTGGTGGTATCGAAGATCTGAATCTGGATCCTGCCCATATTGAAGAGAGCTTTACCCTCCAAAAAGAAGGCATTCCCCTGATTGTGGAATCATCCGTTGATGCCGACTTTCAGGCTTATATCCTGAGCTTGCTTGAAACCTCCAACACCGTGAGGGCGGCGGTCGTGGTTATGCAGCCTGATGACGGACGAATTCTTGCCATGGTCAATTACGACAGTGAAGAAAAGGGGGAAAGCCTGTGCCTTAAGGCGGATTACCCGGCGGCGAGCCTCTTTAAAATCATTTCGGCGGCGGCAGCCCTGGAGTCGGCGGGTTTTTCGCCGGAAAAATCGGTCACTTTTGTGGGGAGAAAGCACACACTCTATAAAAATCAGCTGAAAGAGAAGAAGAGCAGATATTCGGCCACCATCTCTTTTAAAAAGGCTTTCGCCTCTTCCATTAACCCGGTATTCGGAAAACTGGGTATCCATGATCTGGGTTACGAAGTGATGGCGAAATCGGCTGAGAAATTCTTTTTCGACCGTTCAATTCCCTTTGACTTTCCCGTTGGTAAAAGTGAAGTTTTTGTTCCGAAAGATGAGTTCGGACTGGCGGAGCTGGCCAGCGGATTCAACAAGGGAACCACCATATCGCCTCTGCACGCGGCACTGCTGTCGTCAGCAGTGGTCAATAATGGCGTGATGATGAAACCATGGATTGTCAAGCGGGTGGTCAATGAGGCGGGTGAGGTGCTCTATGAAAGGCGTGAATCACGGATGGGGGTTTCCGTCAGCCCTGAAACCGCAAAAGAGTTGAGGATCCTCATGAAAGACACCGTTATCCACGGCACTTGTAGAAAGGCGTTTTATCGGGAAAGACGCAGGAAGGTCTATAAAAATGTGGAACTGGGGGCAAAAACGGGCACCATCAATGATCGGGAAGACCGGTTTAAATATGATTGGTTAACGGCTTATGTCGTCCCCCCCAACGGAAAAAAAGGTATCTGCATCGCCGTGCTGGGAATTCATGGAAAGATACTGGGCGTGCGGGCCAACCGGCTCGGCCGCAGTATTATTCGATATTACCTCTCTTCCTGATCAAGGACCTTAATCATCGTTTCGGCAATGTATATGCGACTTCAGTCGCACAGGCTCAGAGTGTAAATGCGGCTGAAGCCACGCCTACAATCAGCGCAATTGACGGCTTCTGGGAATGGCCGAAACTACGATAATCAGTATCCGTTCACGGAGTTAATTTTAAGGTAAGCCATACTCGCAACTCTGGTGTGCGAAATTAGACTTTAGCTCCGTCGGGACAAAATCGGCCGATTTTGTCAAAATTACATTTTGAACTCCCGTCCCATGGGGACATACGAAAATAGCCCGGCAATTTATTGCCGGGGTAAATTCACGTAGATGCAATGAGTCCCGTAGGGACGGCAGAATTCAGTTCCGTTCTTGTTCTGCCGTCCCTATGGGACTGAAAAACTGTATGGTCTCTACCCTATTTTCAATGGTCTCTACGAGACCTGAACCGAAAACTATAACCCGCGAACGGTTACGATAATCAAGACTAATGTTGACCTTGTATCACCGTTTCAACCATTTAATAAACCATCCCTCAATGGCATAGACATCCGGCTGAGTATTATGGGCTCATCGCGGATTAATGTGAAAACTTCCCCGGAGGGGAAAAGTCGTATAGCCGGTGGTTTCAACCACCGGCTATACGCCCACATCCCTTCGGGATATAAGCCGCCACGACAAATTCACGCCAATCCGCGATGATCCGCATTATGATGGTTCCAAATAGAAGATTAGAACCAACGTCCTTGACTCCTTGTAGTTGGGAAACAAGTTCCAAAAAAACTGTCCTCGCCAGGTTTCCAAGTCCCAGAGCCAATGCGCACATTATAGGAAAACTTCACTTTTGGATTAACAGTCTGAAAAAGGATCGACCACAAGATGTAGTGGCATTGGACAATGAGTGAAATGGCAAATTCAATCCTTGCTCGAATGGGATAATGAGCTCATCTACCCAGCCGAGTCCACCTGACATACCTAAAATATTCACAGGTCTACTTTCGCGAAAAAATCGTAAAATCGATATGGGTCACGATTGAAGTTTCGGTTGTCTGAATGATGATATCACACTATTTGCTTCGGTTGACCTATATAGCAGAAATCACAGATTCACAAAAATCCAATGTATGTTGGATATGTGAAATCTGCCAATTGCGGATAACCAGCGGGAAAAAAATCTCCCGATCCAGCACTGATTTTAACGAATAGCCCGGAGTTTCTTCCTGTTTGCTTCATTCGTAGATTGTGGTGCAAAGGGTAATTATTGCCCAAGGCCTTTCAGCCATTCTTTGACAACGGGCGGTACTTCAGGACTAACAATCACGCCCATGTGCGATAAGTTTGGCAAAAG
>JABGPV010000560.1 GCA_018644785.1 Deltaproteobacteria bacterium
GCCATTCGGAAACCTTCATTTTATACCGGGGCTGCGGATTGCACGAAGGAAATGATTTACCACCTCACCTAAAAGACTTTAAATTGGAGGCCCTGTCGCCGAGCCTTCGATTGGTCCGATCACCGGATGTCCTCTTTTCCAGGCTCGAAAAAGACCAACGGGTTCCCATGCTGATAACGCATGGACCCAATGCTTTTACGGCCCCTCCGGACGGCGTGAAATCGGTTTTCACCCGGAAAATGAAGAAAGGGAAGAAAACCAAAACCAAAGCGCTGATGACCATCACCAAAAAACCTTTCATCACGCTGCTTTTCGAAACCGATCCGTTTCTGGATGCCTTTGTAAAGGCGCTGATTAGAGAAAAATGCACCGTTGAAATCAATAAAACCAAACGATCCATCACCTATGCCGCCGAACAAAAAAAGCAATTGGATGCGGTCATGAAGCAATTGAAAAAAAGGTATCAAATCAAGATCGTGGGGTCGATGTCATGACAAATGCGACTCCCGCATCCGGCCCCCTGATTATCCAGAGCGATCGGACCTTCATGCTTGAAACGGCGCACCATCAATATGCCGAATGTCGGGACTTTCTGGCCTTATTTGCCGAACTGGTAAAGTCCCCGGAATTCATTCACACCTATCGGGTGACGCCGCTCTCCATGTGGAATGCCGCTGCGCTAAACACCTCATTTGTGGAAATCAGGGAGGGAATGAAACGGTTTTCTCGATATGCCATCCCCGCCAATGTGCTTGCCGATATGCAGGAGTGGCATGGATTATACGGCGTGCTGATCCTCGAAAAGGCAGAGGACAAGCAACTCCGCCTGCGGGTACTCGATGAAACCGTTTTGAATCGAATCGGGCAAAACACCGAATTAGAACACTTCTGGGCGACACCCGCCGAAGACGGATGGCTGATCGATGCCGGCGACCGGGGCAATGTGAAACAGGCGCTGATCAAGGCGGGCTATCCGGTAAAGGATGTTTGCGGCTATGTCGAGGGAACCCATCTGGATATTGCGCTTCGAAATGTTGACACGGACGGCAATGCATTTGCCTTGCGGGACTACCAGAGGGATGCCGTCGATACATTCTACCAGGGTGGCCGTTCCACGGGGGGCAGCGGTATCATTGTACTCCCCTGCGGGTCCGGAAAAACCATCATCGGCATCGGGACCACAGCCGGAATCTCAGGCCATACCCTCATCATCGCCACCAACAACGTCTCCGTGCATCAATGGCGAGACGAGCTGTTATCCAAAACAAACCTGACGCCCGAATCCATTGGAGAATACACCGGTCAGTTAAAAATGATCAAGCCGGTCACCATTACCACCTATCAAATGCTGACCCATCGCCGGAATAAATTGGAACCCATGAAAAACCTGGAAATCTTCACCCACAACAACTGGGGGTTGATCATTTACGACGAGGTACACATGCTCCCGGCGCCGGTGTTCCGTGCCACGACCACGATTCAAGCCAAACGGAGGTTGGGTCTGACCGCAACCCTGGTCCGAGAGGACGGCAAGGAAGATGACGTATTTGCGCTGATCGGCCCCAAACGCTACGATGTGCCATGGAAAACCCTCGAAAACCGTGGA
>JABGPV010000561.1 GCA_018644785.1 Deltaproteobacteria bacterium
CGGGGGCGTCTCCGCCATTGGTGTCGGGGGAAGGAACTCGGCTGACCTTGCGGTAAAGCTGAGAAACGCGGATCCCAAAGCCAAATACCATTATGAGCTGGTGGTCCTGGATGATGAGTGTAAGCCTAACGCAGGTGTTCAGGTGGCCACAAAGGCGGCTGCAAACAAAAAGATCATTGCTGCGGCTACCCAATATTGCTCCGTGGTGGCACTGGCCTCCGTGGATGTTTACCACAAATTCGGTCTGCCGGTTGTGGTCTGGGGAGCAGTCCATCCGGACATTACCTACGGAAACGACTACAAAGAGGTTCACCGGATCAACGGGACCATGATCAATCAGAATGATGTTGCCGCGAAATTCATCACGGGCCTGGGATATAAGACCTGGGTGAACCTCTATGACACCACGGACTACGGCAAGGGTATGAACGAATACTTCTCCAAATACCTCAAAGAAAACGGCGGAAAAATCCTGGGCAGTTTCGGTGTGACCTCCGATCAGCAGGACTTTACCGCTGAACTCACCCAGGCCAAGAAGCTCAATCCCGACGTCATTTGGTTTGGCGGGCTGACCCCCTTGGGTGTTCGCATTCGATTGCAGATGGAAAAACTGGGTCTCACCAGCCAGTTTCAGAGTTGCTCAGGTATTATTTCCGATGCCTTTATCACGGGAACAGGCAACCTTGGTGAAGGGACTATCGCCTTCAGGGAAGGTGAGCCTGTGGAGAACCTTCCGGGCGGAAAATGGTTTCTGGAGGAATACGGCAAGGCGGGATATAAAGAGGCGCCGGACGCATTTGGTCCCTTTGCCTTTGCCGCCATGACCCTGATTCTGGATGTTATTGAAGAGGTCGGTCCCAGCCGAAAAGCAGTGGTGAAGAGAATGGAAAACATTAAGGATTATGAAGCCATTGTGGGCTCCGTGACCTTTGACGAACACGGTCAGAACACTTCGCCGGCCATTACCAAATATGTGGTCCAGGACGGAAAGTGGGTGCCGTGGCAGAATTCCGAATACGCCTCCGGCAAACGCAAACTGAAAAGACGCTAGCCTGAACCGTGGAGCGGGAAAAACAACCCGCTCCACTTGCCGGTCTTCTACCTGACACACGGACAAATCCCTGATGGATATTGGACTGATAGCCCAGCATATTGTAAACGGACTTATGCTGGGGTTGATATACTCTTTGGTGGCGGTAGGGTTCACCCTCTTTTTCGGTGTGCTGGACGTCATCAAATTTTCCCACGGAGACATGCTGACCTGGGGTGTTTTCACGGCATTTTCAGCCTATCTCGGCTTGGCGCTGGTGGGTTTTTCCTCCCCCTGGTTCATTCTCGTGATCGTGGCCCTGTTTGCCATGGCGGCCATCGGTTTTCTGGGAGCGGTCATTGCCAAAGTCTTGATCATTCCCTTGAAAGGGGCGCCGCCTCTCAATACCCTGTTAATTACCCTGATGTTGGGGACCGTACTCAGAGAGTCTATCCGCCTGTTCTATCCGGATGGGGCCAATCCCAAGCACTTCCCGGCACTCCTGCCTGACTGGAGTCATTCCTGGGGACATTTCACATTGCGCTTTGACAATGTGGCCATGT
>JABGPV010000562.1 GCA_018644785.1 Deltaproteobacteria bacterium
CAGAATCCCGGCGGCTTTCTTCATTTCCCCTTTGGCTTCGTGACAAGCCGCCAGCGCCAGAAGTGTCAGGGTTTTATAAGCCTCATTGTCCGATGCTTTCGTCGAAAACTCCTCGTAATAATCAATGGCGTCATCATATTGTTTGTTTGTGAACTTTGCATGCCCCACCTGGGCCAGAGCCAGATCCGCCGCCCTGCTCATGCCATAATCATTGATTACCCCTTCAAAAAGTCCCTCCGATTTTTTCAAGCCTTCTTCATCCGCCTCTTCAGATTGAAGACTCTGGGCCAAGGTATCGTAGGCCACATTATACGCTTCCTGCCCCATTTTGTTGGTATGCTTCATATAAGCCCAGATGGAAATATAGGCCACCACGATAACGGCAAGGCCAATTCCGACCCATCTTAGTCCGCGCAGGTGCTGGTTCAAATAGAGAGCCACTTTACCGGAAAATGTCATGAACTCATCCGTGTTTTTCAAAAGCTCTTTTCGGCTCAACTTTTTCTTTGCCATAACTGAAAAATCCTCCTTTATTGTCGAAAGAGACCAATAACAAATGAAAGAAAATCAGTCAACTATCATTTTGAAAAAACCAAAAACAAAAGAGCTCACGAAAAGGCGCAAAGACGCGAAGAGCCATTAAGTCCGTTGACATTTCACGCCCGGGAAACATAGAATCCGTAAAAAATAACCTTGGGACCTACGGTTTTTACGCGAACTTTTTTGAAAGGACCCCTTTGTCTTATCTGGACCGCTTTTTCAACTTGTTTGAAGCACTTCCAAACTCGGTGCTATATCTGCTGCTGGGATTGAGTGCCTTCGTGGAAAATATTTTTCCACCCATCCCGGGAGATACCATCACGGCCTTTGGTGCATTCCTGGTGGGCGCCCGTAGACTCGATTTCATGGGCGTTTATCTGTCCACTACCCTGGGAAGTCTGGCAGGGTTTATGTCCCTGTTCTGGATTGGTAATCTTCTAGGGAGAAAATTCTTCATTGAAAGGGACTACAGGCTTTTTAGTGCTCAAAACATTCTTCAGGCCGAACAATGGTTCCAGAAATATGGCTACTTTCTTATCCTGCTCAACCGATTTTTCCCCGGTGTCCGTTCTATCATCTCCCTGGCAGGCGGCATCTCCCACCTGGGGGTTTTCAGGGTTGCGTTACTTGCCTTGATCAGCGCCAGCGCGTGGAATCTCATCTGGATCACCATCGGTTATTCACTGGGGAACAACTGGGAAACGGTTAAAGAGAAAATGGGCTACATCCTTTTTCAATACAACATATCATTTCTGATTCTTGTGGCCCTTGTGGTTTTGATTTTTTTGTTGCGGATGATCAGGAAAAGACGAAAGGCCCGAAAATAGGGGGTTGAACCGAAACATTACATTATTGGGTAACCGCTTCAATCCAGTCCAAAAAGGCGGGATGTCCTTTTTCAATGGGGATGCTGATAACGCAGGGGCAAATATAGCTGTGCATGGCTATCACCCTTTCCGTCAGTTTTTCAACAAGCCCAGAACCTGTTTTGGCCACAATGACCACTTCTTGCTCGTCCTGTATTTTCCCTTCCCACCAGTACAATGATCGAAC
>JABGPV010000563.1 GCA_018644785.1 Deltaproteobacteria bacterium
TCAGAAGAACTGTCGCGTTGGTTGCGAGCGCTGACAGGATGACAGCGTCCAGGTGCTTAAGGCCCCGGATACCCAGTGGGTATTCCGACGAATCCGGACACTGATTCCAAGAATTTTCGGACACCCATTCCAATCCAAAGCGGACACCTATTCCAAAGCAAAACGGACACCCCCCAATTGGAGCGAAGCGACGCTGGAAAACTTGTGAATGTCAGACGTTGTTTTTCAGTTTTGCTGTCAATATAGCGAACACTCAAGAGGTATTTCCAGATGATGCCCTGAGGGTCACTATTTTTTGTTTTTTGACAGTTAGATCACTGGTTCAGGAAGCACCCCCTTTCGTGTGATTCACACCCAATTTTTTATTTCTCTAATCCGCTTTTAACCCATTTCCGAAGGCGCATGTGCTTCCATGCCTCACCCGGGTCCTTTCCATAGCGTTTCGGTACAGGCCAATCAAGGGCATGCGGAAATTGTTTAATGAGCTGTATCGTTTTTGCCCTGCCGCTTTGATCGTTATCCAGGCTGATGAGAATAGCCGGGATGTTTTTTATGAGATAATCAGCAATCGCACCATCAAACTTCAGTGCCGTCGTTCCCATGCCCAAAATCCCTATGAGATCTCCCGCCTCCTGGGCGATCAAAATCGCATCCAATTCCGATTCCAGGATCATGATTGGTTTACCAGAAGCAACATTTATTGGAAAGGGGTCTTTTGGATTACTGCCCTTGCTGATTCTGTAACGTTCCTGTTCGGGACCCGATTTATCCATCCTGAACCTTATTCTGACGAGATTTCCTCGACTATCGTAAGAGGGAATAACCAATTTCGAAGGCATCTGCTTTTTTGGTGGCAACCAACCCAAACAGCGTTGACGGATGGTGGCGATTTGAAGTCCCCGTTCCTGGACGAGATATGATAACCTTTCCTTTCCATTAGGCCCAAAAAGACAGGATCGAGAAAATTGGATCAGCTTTTTGCTTTCAGTCTGCCACTTCGGCGTTTTCCATTTTTGAGGTTTTAATATGGGGCGGTGCAGTCGATATACACCAGATGCCTTTTGTTGTGTAATCGGCGAACCTGATAAGGTCGCGACCGCCTCAGGAAAACTCAAAAGACAATAGCGCGTAAGGTATTGAATGCCGTCTCCGACCTCACCATTCCGGGACCACCATTTATACAACCAAACACCATTTTGGCGAAAAAATTTAAGGCTGTCATGATTTTTCGACTGGAAATTAGCTCCGGAAAGAACAATCTCTATACCCAAAGATTGCAGAACGCCCGGCAGATTTGCCTGTTTGGCCGCATCAATCTGTTGTTTCGGTATCATCTTTCCCCCTTCCCAGAAGCTTTCGCATGGACTCTCCCCTGAGTTTTATTTTGTGCGCATTATGTATGAGACGGTCAAGGATGGCGTCTGCGATAGTTGGATCTCGGATGTTCTCGTGCCAGTTTTCTATGGGCAATTGGGTGGCAACGATAGTGGAACAAAAGGCGTGTCTGTCTTCAACTACCTCTAAGAGCTCCCTTCTTTCAGGCGCGGTCATGGGGGAAAGACCGAAATCGTCAAGGATAAGAACTT
>JABGPV010000564.1 GCA_018644785.1 Deltaproteobacteria bacterium
AAGAGCCGGGTAAGCGACGTATTAAATCGGAAGCGGCTTCTTTCAATGAAACAAATTGTTGTGAGGTTTGGGACGTCCATAAGTTCATAAGTTAATGCGCATCCAGAATCAAATGCCACCCTTTTAATACATGTTCAATTTAGCGGAAACTTCAAAAATATTCCGAGCGCATCCCTTTCATCTAAGGGGACTCGGAGCGCCCCGGGTGCGTTCCCACGCTGGGGCATGGGAACGAGGGGATTCTGTTTTTTCTCCGGGTACCGAAATGCATTCTGCCGTCCCGATGGGACTCAGGGCATCTGGCTGTCATGATCCCGGCAATGAATTGCCGGGCTATTTTCGGGTGTCCCCATGGGACAGGTTCGGAGTAGATTTTCAAGCTCCGTCTTCAGTAGTTATGAAAATCAAGAAAAGTGCCCCCGGAATTTTCCCTTCTTTTTACACGATTCCACCACCTGGTAGACGTCAGATAAACATCATTTGCCTTTGGGATTCCTGGAAGCGCAATTGCATCCACCTCCCTTTTTTTCCGAAGCTATATTTTCATAGATGATAGATTTTCCGTTTTCGTTGAAATCATTTTCGATATCCTTTTTTGTGTATTCAAAGCAGTAACATACAAGATCATTATCTTTGAATTCATTTTGCTTTTTAGCATTTTGTATGAGTTCTATCATTTTTTCCCTAAACTTCTGAAATTCTGCAGCACTTTAGAAGAGCAATCCGGTCATAGGCATGTAACCAGTGATTGTATCGTTTCGGTTTATCGGTCAAAGGAGATCCCCCTTCGTCTAAACCGTCCCGGGTGCGTTCCCACGCTGGAGCATGGGAACGAGGGAAAATCATGGAACCGAGTTTCCTATGCACGGGTCACATCCTTTCTGGAAACGAATTTTCGTTTGTTCTTCACAATCTGGTCCGCCAGCACCTGAATATAAATCTCAGGAACAACTGGGTGTTCACGGAGAACCCGTCCACATAGCGAAACCGCCCGAGGCTGTCCTTTGCAAAAAACGCGGTCTGGCCGCCGCTTAAAAGATCCTGGTTGGAGTAGAATACGTAGGATGCGGACACCGAGCCGAGCACGGTGTCGGAGCGGGCATTCACCACAAACTCCTGGTCTTCGAACCGCTCCCGCATGTCGTGCTGGACCATCAGGTCGTTTAGGAGTTCGCTCACGAGCCCCGGCCGCTCGATCCGTTGCAGGGTGTCGGGGCGCAGGCTCAGCTTCCGGGCCAGGGCGCGGATGCCGTTTGGGTTGAACCGCAGAAAACGATTGTCATCCCCGAAATATTCATCGTCGAAAAAGCGGGCGCCCTTTTCGATCCAATCCCCGATGGATATCCTTTCGAGCCGGTCCTCACTGGCGGATAACCAGATGTCCACGTCCTTCAAACTCTTGAAGCGCGTCTCAACAACAGGTTCGCATAAAAATGCCATTGTTATCTCCCTGGGTCACCGGCGGCCGTTCTCAGGCCGTGCAGGGTGACGAATGTGGAGGGATGGAACTATTGGGCAAACTAGCCCAAAAGCGTTCCGGATGTCAAATTTCGAAACCATGAGTG
>JABGPV010000565.1 GCA_018644785.1 Deltaproteobacteria bacterium
GATTGCAGGACAGAGGACCTTGTCGCCGCCATTGGGCCGTCTCTCGGCCCCTGTTGCGCTGAATTCATCACCCACAAAGATATATTCCCACCCGATTTCGAGGATTTCAGGGTTTCTGAAAACCATTTCGATCTCTGGCGTTTAAGTTCTCATCAGCTCGTTATGGAAGGGATCAATCCATATAACATTACGGTTTCAGAAATTTGCACCCGATGTCACACGGACCGTTTTTTCTCTTACAGGGGAGAGGGCGTAACCGGACGATTCGGGACGGTTGTGATGCTTAATGAATAATATACTGTTAAAGAAAGGAACGCACCGGAAATGCCCACCAAATACATCATCGTGACGGGAGGCGTGCTTTCAGGCTTAGGCAAAGGTATTGCGGCCGCTTCAATCGGTCACCTGCTCTCCACGAAACTCAAAATTGTTCCCATCAAATGTGATGGTTATCTTAATGTTGATCCCGGTACCATGAATCCCTTTGAACACGGCGAGGTTTTCGTGCTCGATGACGGTGCCGAGGTGGACATGGATTTCGGACATTATGAGCGCTTCCTGGGGGTTCGCTGCAAGTCCAACTGGAATTTGACCATGGGCAAGGTTTTCAACATGGTCAGGAAAAAGGAAAGGCGCGGTGATTACCTGGGTAAAACCGTTCAATATATTCCCCATGTAACAGACCTGATCAAAGATCACATCGGGCAGGTTGTAGAGGAAGAATCGCCGGACTTGGTGATTGTGGAAATCGGCGGAACCGTTGGGGACATCGAAAACGAGCTCTTTCTGGAAGCCATGCGCCAGATGAAAAAAGATGTGGGAAGAAACAATATCGTATTTGTACACCTGACCTATGTACCCATTCCCGCCGGCGTCAATGAGCAGAAATCCAAACCCACCCAGCAAAGCGTTAATCTACTGCAACAACGCGGTATCTTCCCGGATATCATCATCGGCCGGTCTCCGGAATTTCTGACACCCGAAATCAAAACCAAGATATCCAATTTCTGCGACGTCAAGTCCGAGGCGGTTATTACCGGTCTGGATGTGGACGACATCTATGAAATCCCCATTATTTTCGAACAGGAAGGCCTGCCCGAAAACCTTCACAAGAAACTCAACATATACAGCCCTCCGGATCTCAGGAAATGGAAAAAGCTGGTGGACAACATCCGGAATCCCGACAAGGAAATCACCATCGCCATGTGCGGAAAATATACCAAACTCGAAGATTCCTATGCCTCCATCATTGAATCCTTTAATCATTGTTCGGCACACCTGAGATGCAAGATTAACCTCAAATGGGTTGAGGCTACCGGGCTTAAAGATGCCTCCTGGTTGGATCAAATTGACGGTCTGGTGGTTCCCGGCGGGTTTGGATCCCGGGGCTCCGAAGGGAAAATTGAGGCGATCCGCCTGGCAAGAGAGTCCAATATCCCCTTTCTAGGGCTCTGTCTGGGTCTCCAGTTGGCCGTCATTGAATTCGCAAGACATGTCTGCGACATGGATGGCGCCAATTCCACGGAAATGGACCCTGAAACGCCCCATCCCGTC
>JABGPV010000566.1 GCA_018644785.1 Deltaproteobacteria bacterium
TCGGCTGAGGGTTTCATTGATGCTCTGATTCATGGTTTCTTCAAAGGGCTTTCGCCTGAAGCGTCTCAGATTCTCCCGTATCCGATCAAACACAATAATCGTATCATTGAGCGAATATCCCACGATGGTCAGAAAAGCCGCAATAATGGAAAGAGAGAGTTCCCTTTCGGTCAGGGCAAAAAAGCCTAAGGTAATGACCACATCATGTATAATGGCAATGATGGCACCTAAAGCGTATTTGAGATTCAGGAATAAACAGAGCGTGAGCGTTACAATGAGGGCAATCAAAATAAGCCAGGTGACACTGATACCGATCTCGGAGGTAATATAAACCGCAAAAGCCAGACATACGGCCATGATGATGCTCATGAGCCATTTCATCTCAAATCGCCCCGAAATATAGATGGCAATGAACAGAATTGAATAAAAAATGGCGAAGAGCGCCTTTTGACGCAGGTCTTTTCCCACTTTTGGACCGACCATTTCAACCCGCCGGATTTCAACGCTGTCTCCAAATGTGGCCCTCAATGCCTGTTCAACCCGAACGCCCAGGCTGGAGAGTTCAACTTCCGTCTTTCGAATTCGAATGAGGTACTCAAATTGTCCGGCTTCGCCGAATTCCTGAACAATGCTGTTGCCAAGATTAACAGCACTCAGGGCTTTCTTGATTTCCAGGGGGGAAATTTTTTGCACCATTTTGACTTGTACAAGCACACCTCCGGAAAAGTCCACACCATAGTTCGGCCCTCCCCGCCACACCAGCAAAACAATGGTGGCAATGATCATTAAGCTTGAAAAAACGAAGGCGATATTTCGCTTTCCAATGAAATTGATGTTAATTCCGGGTTTTATAAATTGCATTGAATCACTCCAAATGAAAGTTGCAGCATGAAAGGCTTTTGATTATTCATCACCCGCATGGCGGATAAAGGCTCAGCCGTTCGCATAGGTTTTTCAGATACTTAATTTTTTCATATTGCCCTTCACATACAGATAGTCAAATATGATCCGGGTCAGAAAGATGGCCGTAAAAAGACTGGCAATAATGCCGATACTAAGCGTCACGGCAAACCCGCGAACCGGCCCTGTTCCGAATTGAAAGAGCACCAGGGCAACGATCAAGGTCGTCAGCTGAGCATCCAGAATCGTCACCAGGGCTTTGGAATATCCGCCTTCAATGGCGGCTCTGGGGGTTTTCCCAAGACGAACTTCCTCACGAATCCGTTCGAATATCAAGACATTGGCATCTACCGACATGCCGATGGTCAGAATAATACCCGCTATTCCGGGTAGCGTCAGGGTGGCGCTGAAAAAGGCAAGCCCCGCCATGATAAAGACGATATTCAACAAAAGTGCCAGATCCGCAATGGCGCCGGACAGCCCATAATAGATGACCATGAAAAGAATGACGATAATCCCGCCGATGAGCATGGACTTGAAGCCCTTTTCAATGGAGTCCTTTCCAAGGGAAGGTCCCACGGTCCTCTCTTCAATGATTTTAACCGGCGCCGGCAGTGCGCCGGCCCGCAATACGATGGCCAGATCTCTG
>JABGPV010000567.1 GCA_018644785.1 Deltaproteobacteria bacterium
GCCCAGGCACTTTATCAGATGTATCGCCTCATGCTTCAACAGGTGGGAATGAACCCGTTCACCGAACGGGAAGAGACTCTCCAGTCAGGCCCTTACAATATGCTTTTTACCCGCCGTTGGATGCTGCTGGTCCCCCGATCAAAGGAATTTTTTGAATCCATATCCGTCAATGCACTTGGGTTTGCCGGGGCCCTGCTGGCGCGCAACCCTGAAGAAATGGCGCTCATTGAAAAAAAAGGGGGTATGGGGGTATTGAAACATACCGGTATTGCACGATAACAGGGCAGACACACAGGTCTGCCCCTACCCTCGGAATCTTTTGATACGCAATATGCCCGTAGGGGCGGACCCGCGTGTCCGCCCTGTGTGGAAACACCCGGGGTTAGAAAAAAAGGCGGCATGGGTGTGCTGCGCCATACCGCCTTCGTAAAATAACCGGGGACATTCAGTGGTTTATTCTCCTGATCCGAAATTTGTCGTTCTGGAACACGCAGAAGCAGTTTCTTATCTGAGAGCCATAATTCTTCATAATATGCTTAACAACCTGCAATTTTTCTGGGCCGTTTGCGTTTTCCAGCCTCAGCAACAGAACGCCGCAATGTACCATTAAAGAATGGTAAACCAGCTCTCCGAAATCCTTGTCCATGGTCACAACCATGCGGTTTTCCAAGACGGCGGTGCGGATAATCTCCTCATCCTCCATACGGGGATCAATTTCTCTCACAGCTTTCGTATCATAACCTTCTCCCCGCAAATACTTCTCGATTACCATGCCTACGCCAACATCAATCAAAAATCTCATTTCGGTTGATGAAATCATGCTGAAACTCGAACAGGATAAACCTTCTCTTCTTCCACCAGTTCAGTCACATATGCGAATACCGCCTGAAAATCCTCTTTTTCAAGCTCTGGATATTCTTCAAGGAGTTCCTGCTCGGACAAGCCACTCGAAAGCGCCCGGAGAATCTGCTCTACGGTAATTCTCATTCCCCGGATAGTTGGCTTTCCAACCATTATTCGAGGATTTATAGTTATTCTTGAATGTAAATCCTCCATATTTTTCATGGCTTTCTCCTCAGAAAAGGAATCGCTGACCATTGACGCAGACACACAGGTCTCTGCCCCTACTTCTTTTTTTTCTGTTCGCTGGCCAGATGGACGTCGGATTCAACGGGGTTGGTGGCGTGCAGTCTTTCCCTGGCATCTTTTACCTCTTCTTCGGTGCCATGAAAGATAACCAGGAATTTATCCGCTTTAACCGCTGTTTCATACTTGACCACGCTGTCTTTCGGAATGCCGATGCTGAAAAGGCCCGCTCCCAATGCGCTTAAACCGCCTACGATGACGGCATTTTCAAGTGCCCCCAGGATCATACCACCCACCGGTCCCAGAGCCACGATGTGCCCCACACCCGGAACAAAAAAGAGGGCAGACCCGAACAGCAGCCCCATTATCCCGCCCCAGAAAGCACCCAGTTTGCCCCAGAATTTCATCCGATCCCCGGCATTGTAGTAGCCCACCACATTCT
>JABGPV010000568.1 GCA_018644785.1 Deltaproteobacteria bacterium
ACCGCATGGTACCGGAAGGTGGCCATGGGCTTCAGCCCCAGTTCTTTGGCCTTTTCCTTGCTCATGAGCAACACCGCGGCCGCCGCATCACTGGTCTGTGAAGAATTGCCGGCGGTGACGCTTCCACCCGGCTTGAAGGCCCCCGGAATCTTGCTGATGCTCTCTTTGGTGGTTCCGAAGCGCACCCCTTCATCCTGGTCAAAGATGACTTCTTCAAATTCAAATTTGCCATTGGGCAATTGTTTCTGTTTCTTAACGGTTATGGGGACGATCTGGCTTTTGAAACGCCCGTCCTTAAGGGCTTTTTCAGCCTTTTGCTGGCTTCTGGCGCCAAATTCGTCCTGTTCGTCCCGGCCGATGTTAAACCGTTCCGCCACATTTTCAGCGGTCAATCCCATGCCGGTAAACGCGCCGGGCCGCATGTCCACCAGGGCCGGGTTGGGATACATCATGCTCCCCCCCATGGGGATCTGGCTCATGCTCTCAACACCACCGGCAACCACCACATCCGCAAAACCACACATGATTTTTTCGGCGGCGATGGCAATGGCCTGAAGCCCGGAAGAGCAGAACCGGTTGACGGTCATGCCGGGGATGCGGTCCGGCCATCCCATGCTCATGACCAGGACCCGGCCCAGGTTCAATCCCTGTACCGCTTCCGGGAATGTACATCCAATCACCACATCATCGATTACCACCGGGTCCAGGTCACCCGCCCGTTTCATCAAATCTTCCAGCACGGCGCAGCCCATGGCTTCAGGACGCGTATGCTTCAATATTCCTCGAGGGGCCTTTCCCGCTGCCGTCCGGCAGGCGGCAACCACTACGGCTTCTTTCATCATATTTTCCTCCCCTGTCATTGATCCGTTATCAGCTGTTTAATATCGCTTGTTTGATTAAGGTTTCTGCTTCTGCATTTAGTTCCTGAGCGGTTTCCCGGTGGTCAGCATATGTTGTATTCTGGCCTGGGTATTGGGATCGCCCAGAAGACTCAGAAAGGCCTCCCGTTCCAGGTCGAGCAGGTACTGTTCCGTAACCACCGTGTTTTCCTGGACGGCGCCGCCGCAAAGAATGTGTGCGATCTTGTTGGATACGGTCACATCATGGTCCGTGATAAAGTTCTGCTCGTGCATGGTCCAGAGACCCAGTTTGATCATGGCGAGGGTGTTTTCCCCGGGCACCCGCAGATCATCTCTCGGCCGTGACGGTTTGTAACCTTCCAGGCTTAAGGCCTTCACCGTGTTCTTGGCGTCCTGGATCTGGTAATCGCGGTTCACCGTCATCTTGTCCGTATCCTTGAGAAAGCCCATTTGAACGGCTTCCGGTCCGGACGTGGCCACTTTGGCCATGGCAATGGTTTCAAAGGCCCTGGCGATAAAGGGCATCAGTTCAATCTGCTTGGGATACAGGCCGCCTTTTTTCACTTCAAAGAGGTGGCCGGTGTTTCTCAAGAACAGCTCCTTGGTACCGCCGCCCGCCGGAACCAGTCC
>JABGPV010000569.1 GCA_018644785.1 Deltaproteobacteria bacterium
CTGGGGGCTCAGGGGCTTGCCCGGGCCAGTATTATTGCCTCTTTTGTGATACTGCTTCAGAATTTTCTGGCAGTCCTGGTGCTTCAGGTCTACTCAAGCGACGTTCGAAGTCATTTTCAGAACCTGCGGACCATGGGCCTGACCATTCTTGGGAATCCGGTGATCATTTCTGCTGTTGCCGGGATGTTATTTTCCATTTTTGTTATCCCCGTTCCCCTGGTTATCGGCAGAAGTCTGGACATATTGAGCAGCCTTGCCCTTCCCCTGGCGCTGCTGATTATCGGCGGTTCCATTTCCTTTTCATTCATGCGGTCCAAAATGGGGTTTATTCTTCTGGCATCTATGTTGAAATTGATTGCCCTTCCCACTACCGGTCTGATAATATTCAAACTCTTAGATCTTGCTTCAGGGGACTATTTGCCGGGGATCATTCTGTTGGCATCCCCCACTGCAACGGTAACATATGTGATGGCCAAGGAAATGAATGGGGATCCTGATTTTGCCAATGCTGCCATTTCCCTCTGCACCATCCTTTCCGCTGGAACGTTCATGTTCTGGCTGGCTTTTGTTCCCTGATGTTGTTTTTGAAGCGCCTTTTTAAATATGACTGTCAATTCTGGGGGAATTGACTCGGTTTTGGACTTCATGGTAGTGTCTGGAGAATAAACCCCTTAATGTCTTTTCATAAGGAGAAAACAATGGCAAATGTAAAATCTTTTTGGATTCTGGTTTTGTTAACGCTGGGCCTGTCCGGATGTACCGGGAGTGGGTACAATCGATACGCGGACGATTTTTATAATCAAGGCATTGCCTGGTACCAGAAAGGAGAATACGGTCGGGCCGTAAAAGATTTTACAAAAGTTATGGAAATGGCGCCTGAGGGAATGGACAATTATGTTGTGTACTATAACCGAGGGCTGGCATACTATAAGCTTCGGGATTACGATCGGGCCATCCTGGATTTTAATACAGGGCTGCAGCTTGTGGCGGGCCGGACGGCCATGGGAAAATACAAGCCCAAGATTTACGATTCCAGTATGGAGGTCCCGGCATCCACACCGAAGTTAGAATACGGGGTGTTCAATCTCTATAAAGCCCGTGGAGACGCGTGGTTTTACAAAAAAGGTTATGGCGAGGCCATCAGCGACTATGATAATGCCCTTAAGTATGGGGAACAGCGTAAAGAGTTGCCAACGATTTATAACTCCCTGGCCTGGTCTAAATTCCAAACTGGGGCTTATAGGGAAGCGATCAATAACTTTTCCATTGCCATCGATATCAGCCCTCGTTCGGCGAAAGATTTCTACGGGAGGGCACGCGCCTGGACTGAAATTGGGGACATGAACATGGCGTTGCGTGATGCGCTTGTAGCCCATGATCTCAATCCGAATAACCAGAAATATGATGATCTTGTCTTTGAAATAAAGCAGAAGATGAAAAGATAAAGGAAACC
>JABGPV010000057.1 GCA_018644785.1 Deltaproteobacteria bacterium
AACTGGGGAAGAAAGAGATTAGCAGTTCGGAAGTGGGCGAGAAGGTTATTAACAAGCTCAAGGAATGGGATGAAGTGGCCTACGTACGCTTTGCATCCGTGTACCGGCAGTTCAAGGACATCAATGAATTCATGTCGGAATTGGAAGAGATCCTGAAATCCAAGCAGGATACTGAAAAGAAATAAATGAAAGAAACCCATATCAAATTCATGAAACTGGCCATCAAGGAAGCGCGCAAGGGCCTGGGCCGAACATCTCCCAATCCTGCGGTCGGCGCCGTCATCGTGAAAGAGGGCAGGGTGGTTGCCAGTGGCTATCACCAAGCGCCGGGAATGCCGCATGCGGAAGTTGACGCTTTCGAGAAAATCGGCAACCGGGCCCCGGGGGGCACGCTCTATGTGACTCTGGAGCCGTGCAACCATTTCGGAAAAACACCCCCCTGTACGGAACTTGTTCTGAAAAGCGGCGTCAAAAGGGTGGTTGTGGGAATGAGAGATCCCAATCCTCTGGTGACGGGAGGCGGGTGTAATTATCTGGAGAAAAAAGGTCTTGAGGTCGTTACCGGAATCTTAAAGGATGAATGCATCCGGTTGAATGAGGCATTCATCAAATTTATATCAACCGGCCGGCCATTTGTAATCGCCAAATCAGCCATGACCCTTGATGGTTGGACCGCCACATCCGCACAACACTCCCAATGGATCACCAACGAAAAATCAAGGGGTTTCGTACATAAGTTGAGAGATCGTGTAGACGCAGTGATGATGGGGGTTGGAACGGTTCTGGTCGATAATCCGGCCATGACCGCGCGCTTCAAGGTGAAGCAGGGAAAAGATCCCATCCGGATTGTCGTGGATACAAAATTCAGAACACCACCTGACGCAAAAGTCATGAAAAATAAATCCACCGCGCCGACGATTATCGCCACCAGCATTGATGGAAACCGTTGTTTCCAGGATTCCGGCCCCCATCGCAAAGGCGTGGAAACCCTTGTCTGTCCCACTTTCGCCGGTAAGATTGATCTGGCCGCACTCATGGAAAAACTGGGGAAGATGTCCATCACCAGTGTTTTGGTGGAAGGCGGCTCTATAATTCTGGGGGCCATGCTTCGCGCACAACTGATCGATAAATTCTATGTCTTTATGGCACCCAAGATCCTCGGCAGCGGTGATGGCATTCCCATGGCGGCCGGCCGTGGACCCAAAACCATGGAAGAATCCCTCAAACTTCAGAACATCAAAGTCCGGCGCTTTGGGGATGATGTGCTCATCAGGGGCTATCCGAGCTATTAGAAAAAGCGTCTGCTTTTTGAAACCCTCCGACTCTCTTTCCATCACTGAAAACATGAAGTCCGGAGGGACGAACAGAAAACGTGATGTTGTCCCCCGCTCGAATCGGAGCGTCTTTTTCAACCCTCAAGGTCATATTTGATTTTCCAACGCGGGCATGGATATGTTTTTCAGCACCCACATTGCTGACCATTTCCACCCGGGCATGGATGACCGGCCCCGATTGGGTTCCCATTTTCACATCCTCCGGACGAAACCCGATCTCCACCTCCCGGTTTTCCCATTCCTTGGGCAACTGTTGCAATTTAACGGCAAAGTCTCGGCACCGAAAGACCGTCTGTCCCGCAGAGACGGCAAGGCTCCCTTTGAACAGGTTCATCACCGGAGATCCCACAAAGGTGGCCACAAACGTGTCGGCCGGCCGGTCGTATATGTCTTCGGGTGAACCTGTCTGATGTATTCGGCCTTCTTTCATGACCGCCACCTGATCGCCCAGGCTCATGGCTTCCACCTGGTCATGGGTTACATGGATAAACGTACCTTCACTCTCCTGATGAAGCTTTTTGAGCTCCATTCGCACGTGCATGCGCAGTTGCGCATCCAGATTGCTCAAGGGTTCGTCCAGGAGAAAAATGCTCGGTTCGCGAACCAGTGCCCTTCCCATGGCCACCCGCTGCCGTTGTCCCCCTGAGAGGTGTTTGGGCTTTCGATTCAACAGCGGTTCAATCCCGAGGATGCGCGCGGTCTGCGTGACTCTCTCCTTTATGACATTTTTCCGCATACCGCGCATGCGAAGGGCAAACCCCAGATTTTCGATCACCGTCATGTGGGGATAGAGTGCATAGCTTTGGAAAACCATGGCCACATCCCGCTCCTTCGGGCCCTTATTATCAACGGACCGCCCGTCTATGACCACGGAGCCCCGATCCTGGGGAACGAGTCCTGCAACAATCTGGAGCAATGTGCTTTTCCCACACCCGGAAGGCCCCAGGAGTACGCAGAATTCGCCGTTGTTTACCAACAGATCAACATCCGATGCGGCCACCACATCTCCAAAACATTTGCTGATGCCGCTTAGCTTAAGCGATGACATATGCTATCCTTTTATGGCGCCTGCCGACAATCCGGCAACGATGCGCCGTTGAAAAAAAAGTACCAGAATAATCAACGGCAGGGTTGTGATCAGTGAGGCCGCCGCGATTTCTCCCCATGGTATGGAATGTTCTCCCTGAAAGAGTGCAATGCCCACCGGCATGGTCTGTCTGGCCGGATCGGTCATGATGAGAAGCGCCAGAAAAAATTCGTTCCAGGCGTAGATAAACGCCAGGATACCCGCCGTAAAAAGACCCGGTGCCGACAAAGGGAGTATGACCCGAAAAAGCGCGCCGGGGCGGCTGCAGCCGTCCACCAGGGCGGCCTTTTCCAGTTCTTCCGGGATTTCCCGAAAGAAAAGCGCCAGGATCCAGATGGTCAGGGGAAGGGTGAGCGCCACATAGGGAAGGATGAGGCCATGGTACTGGTTGAGCCACCCCACAGCGCGAAGAAAACGCCAGATGGGTCCTGCAATGGTGATTTGTGGGAACATGGCACAGGCCAGAACCCCCATGAGAATCAGCCGTGCCGGGCGGCGGGGAAGCCGTGCCAAAGCATACCCGGCCAGCGCTCCCAGGGACAGGGTGACAAGGGTGGTGGTGCCCGCCACGATGAGAGAATTGAGCAGGTAATAAAGGAGATGATGCTTAAAAACAGCGGACTCAAAAGCTGCAATGGAAAAATCGGGCAGCCATACCGGCGGAATGGCCGTGATCTGGTTTTCGGTCTTAAAGGCAGACAGAACAAAAAACAGGAAAGGCGAAAGGGAAAAGCCAACGGCCAGAATGACGCCCGTCAGGAATAGGCCTTTTCTTAAAAATCCCGGGATCATACTCTCGCCTCCAGTAAACGCCGCCCCACGGCCCGGACATAGACCACCGCAAGAAACAGTGCCATGGTGAAGATACACACGGATATGGCGGACCCGTACCCCATCCACCCTTCCACAAACATTTTCTTGTAGCCGTAGAGCTGGAGCACATTGGTGGCATCGGCGGGCCCTCCCTGGGTCAAGACGTAGGCCAGGTCAAATACCCGGAAAGCATCGATGGTCCGGAACAGCAGGGCCACCATGACCGCCGGCCGGATCAGGGGCCAGGTGATATGCCGGAAACGCTGCCAGGACCCGGCGCCGTCCACAAGCCCGGCCTGATGGATTTCCGGGGGAATTACCTGAAGACCCGCAAGGATCAGCAATGCGGCAAAAGATGCGGTTTTCCAGATATCGGCCAGAATAATGGCGCCCAATGCAGTGGCGGGATAAGCAAGCCATGGAACATAAGAAGCGGTTTCGGTTCCGAAGAGCAGATAGTTGACTGTGCCGTAGGCGTCATTCATGAGAAAACGCCACATCTGTGCCGCCACCACCGTGGGGATGGCCCACGGGATCAGAACCGCGGCTCTCAGGGCGCCTCTGCCGGGGAAGTGTCTGTGCATGAGCAGTGCCAGGAAAAGGCCTATCAGAAGTTCAAAAAAGGTGGTTACCCCCACGAAAATCACTGTTGTCCAGAGAGAATGGCGTGCGACAGGGTCGTGGAACAGATCCCGGTAGTTTTCAAATCCCACCATGGCTTCCCCCAGCTGGGGAAGCCCGCTGATCACCCGGTGAAAACTCAAGTAAAAGGACTGCCCCACCGGGATCAGGATAAACAGCACCAGCAGGGAAAGTGCCGGCAGAAGCAATAGCAGGAAGAATTGGTTTTTGCTGATCATTTTGCCATCATCGCTTCCAGCGCCAGCAGCTTTTTAAGCCTCCCTGCGGAGGTACGGGCCAGGGAGGGAAGCGCCACGTTCTTTTTGATAATAGCGGTACTGAAAAACCGCTGAAGTTCCTGGCTGAGCATCGGGTATATGGGGGAAGGGGGGCGGCTCGCGGCTTTTTCAAAGGAGGGGAGAAAGGCGATGAGGTGGGGCATTTTCTGTTGAATGGTCGGATCTTCATAGACCGATTTTCGGGTGGGTGCAAGACCTGCCTCCAGTGCAAGGGTTTTCTGACTCTCTTTGGAGGTCATGAAACGGATGAACTGCCATGCGGCGTCGGGGTGTCTGGAAAATGTATTGATGCCGAAGTGCCACCCGCCCAGGGTGGCGGCGTGATGGTGTCCCTTGAATGCCGGCAGAAACCCCACGCCCACCTTGCCTGAGATGGCGGATTTCCGAGGATCATCGGCAACGGCCCAGGCATAGGGCCAGTTGCGATGGAAGACCGCTTTGCCTTCGGTGAACAGGCTCAGGGACTCCGGTTCCTCGTAGGTAACGACTCCCCTGGGCGCCGCATTGCCGATGATGCGGTCGCGAACAAACCCGATGGCCTCAAGGGCCGGCGGCCGGTCCAGCAGAACCCGGCCGGTATTTCGATCCAGGATATCACCCCCGTTGGACCGGAGAAATTCCAGCATGTTGCACACCAGCCCTTCGTACTGTTTGAACTGGGCTGAATAGATGTAAAGCCCGGGATCACTTTCCCCTCTCAGAATTACTTCTCCCTGCCGGATCATCTCGGGCCAGGTGCGGGGCGGATTAAAGTGATATTTTTCAAGCAGGTCCTTCCTGTAATAGAACAGTCCCGCTGCCAGATAGCAGGGGACACCGTATATTTTCCCCCGCCAGGTACCGGCTGAAATGGGTCCCTTCAGGAATTTTTCTTGTTCCGATTCAGGAAACCGGGGGGTTAAATCGAGAGCCCAGCCCGCGTTTGCAAATTCAGGAGGCCATACCACATCCATCAGGAAGACGTCCACGGACGGGTCCCTGTTCTTGAGTCGCTGGGTGATAATCGCATGATATTCAGTGGATGAGTGGGGGCTTACCTGGCGCTTTACGGTTATGTAGGGATGTTTTTTCTGGAACTTCTGAATCAATTTTTCCCAGGCAGCCGGCTGGCTGGGCTTCCAGGTGAGGAAAACGATTTCCGTGGTGCTTGGAGCGGCAGCGGCGATGAGATGCCAGAACCCAAATAGAATCAGAATGCCACAAATGATAATTCTTGGCAGAAAACATCTCATAACCATACCTAAAAAATGGTATTATTTATATTTTAGCCACCAATGAAAGGAGGGAACATCGCCTCGATCAACTCAATGGCACGGGTAATTCCGTTTTCTTTTTTAATCTTCCGTGCAATCTCTCCAGCTCGTTCACGGTATGATTCCTTCTTAGTCAAATCTTCCAGCTTTAGTGCAAATCCGGCTGCTTTAATTCTCTTTAAGGGCTGCGGTTTGGGGCCACACCTAAGGGACCATATTCGGCGGCCCCAGTAAGGTTGATCAAAGGTTGAGTGACAAATGAGTGTCGGGAGTCCGGCACGCATACCTGCCGCCGTTGTACCCGCCCCACCGTGATGGACTACGGCACTGACGTTCTTAAATAGGGCATCATGGGGGGCGCCCCTGATCGCAAACATCGTCTCAGGCAAGGCCATCTCCTCTAGTCCTCCCCATCCCATGGCAAGTATCGCCCGAACATTTGCAATACGTACACCTTCAATTATTTCTTTCGTTAGTTTTTTGGGATCCCACGACGGCATGGAACCAAAACCAATATAGATGGGTTTGTCTCCTGCCTTGAGAAACGCTGCGAGTGCTGTATCAGGCTGCCAGCTTCTCCCTTCCTCCAAGAACCAGTATCCGGTCGTCTGAATGTTTTCCTCCGGGTCGTTTGGATATGGAACCAGAACGGGTGAGGCCATGCAAAGCTGCATGAAAGAACTGCCTTTAAACCCGTTGACCGGCATGAAGATGGGGCTCTTTCCAATCCCCAGTGTTTCCTTCCGCCAACGGTTAATCATTCTCAAGAATAACAGTCGGGAAAAGAGCAATGGCTTGTACGAAATCAAATTGAGCCACGGGCCGAAGTTGCCTTTAAATACAATAAATGGAAACGCCTTTGTCGGGAAGATCGGGAAGGGCGCTGTACTGACGAGCGCTGCGCCTGTGGCCTCAGCAACATCGATGGCGCATGCAACTTTAGGATGATAAACGATTACGTCGGCGTCACGTGCCGACTTCCATGTGGCATCCAGGGTTCCGCGCATTAAAGGGATGATGCTCTTTTTCCAGATTTTAATTAACGTGAACGGATTACCGGATAAGACCTTCCTCCCTTCGGGTAACTGCAGAAAAGTCTGCATATCAACACCAATCGTATGAAACTCCAGACCATGACCCTCAACCCATGACGCAAAATTGTCAGGGCACGCCAGCAGTACCTCATGACCGTGAGTCTGAAGGGCCTTACCCAAAGCGATATAAGGTTGTACGTCCCCTCTTGTCCCACTGGTAAGAATTGCAATCTTCATTTAGTTTTTAGATCCTTACCGTGTTCCCGCTCCTTTTTAGCCAAAAAATAATCGGTTTTTTTAATCTTTACATCATCGGTTCCCCAGTGCAGTTTTTTGTCTGCTTTTTGGTAGCGTGGAATATGCTTTGAACAGTGCATATAAGCCTCTTCCACTTCGATCAGTACCCAGCGATCCGGTTTCCGTCCCTTCTTTTTCATATCATCAATTATTTTCCGGGAAATATTTTTTCGTTGTAATAACTCGTTATTTTCAATAATTGCGGCCTTACCATTTACATGAAGACCCACTGTATCTTTGATAAAATCAATGAACATCAAACCGATGTGTGGGTTTTCCAAAATATTACCTAGACTTGCTGTTACGCCATTTCCTCTATATTCCGGGTAGACGAGATTCATTTCGTCTAGAACGTGGACAAAACCAGCTTCTCCAGCTCTCAGAGAACAATCGCAATCTCCTTTTGCATCGGACGTTGCAATAACTAAGATCTCCTGCTTGGCAATAAATTCAACCATGCGTGGATTAAGCCGGTCAAGCACCTGATTATCGTAAAATGCTTGGGCTCTTTTTTCTGTATTGAATTTCTTCTGAAGAATATGCTCTCCTGCTGACCCTGGATTTGTCATGGTGTCACCTTTCTTTTAGAAATTGAAAATCATCTAAAAAAAGACCAGTTAGCGTAAACTTAACCAAATTAAATTTTCTAAATAACTATTTCTCTTTGCCGAACGTGAAAGTAACCAGCGGTGGATTAACCAACACAGGAATCCGCAAACCTCAAAGCGATGCAAACTGCGATGGAATTTAAAAAGCCCCGGTTTTAGCCGTCTGAGTTAAGTGCTTTGTTCGGCCTTGGTTTATCAATAAGACTGCCGTGAACATAGCGATGAAGGATACTTGTCATTAGTGTTTGGTATGGAATTCCATTCTCAACTGCAAGGGCCTGAATCTCTTCCAAAACTTTTGACGATATCCTAATATTAACTCTTTTGTCTTTCTTTAGGGTTTTTCTCGCATATTCCTGATGTTTTTTAACTTCAGCCCTAAAATTTTTAACTTGTTTCCATTCACCACGTTCGAATGAATCAAGAATATCTTTTTCTTCTTTATCAAGTTTACTTTTGCTCATTTTTTTCTCCCAAATAATCCCGTGTGGCTTTACGACTCCGAATAATAGTTTTTAAGAATTTACCCTCTGAGGATTCAACAAAAGGAACAAGATAAGCGTATTCATTAATTTCAACGACAATAATTTGCTGGCCAGGATATTTTTTTTGGTTAGGATGAGCGACTAAATCCAAAACATGGCCACGGTCAATATGCATAACAATTTGTTCAAAACCGATACCGCGCTCGACCTTAAGCATCTCATTCTTTTGGAAATTCCATTTGTAATAATCCATAGCGGGGAAGTTAGCACATCGTGTGCCTTGTGTCAACAGATAGGTGTTTTTGAGCCGACGACAAGCCCACCAGCGCCTCCACCGGGCCTCGTCAGGACCTCAGGACTATCAGACGTCCGGTGAGCGGTTTGGTTCGCGATTCACCGGCTAATCTGAACAATGACGACTGTGGGACTGTGTGAGCAAAAAAAGGTATTGGGACCAGAAAGGAGCAATGTTTGCAATAAAAATCCTATATTTTTAGGCATTTCGAATTGCGACCCCATCTTTATTATATCTAAGTCAAGAATCAATACACTGTCCCCGGAATTCGTCCCCCTCTCTGAAAATACGATTGATGCCTTCCAGGCCAATGCTATATATTGTGGTCTTTTTATCTTGACCTACAATCCGTTTTTCCCTATAGCCGAACTTCAAAAAAGCAAAGTCCTATCACTCATCCGCGGCCGAGAAAAGGCATTTTTGTCGCCATGACCGTCAGGAACTGAACGTTGGCCGACAATGGCAGGCTGGCCATGTAAACCACACTGCTGGCGACCTGGTCTGTATTCATCACCGGTTCCGGCGCAATCGACCCATCAGCCTGCAGAACCCCTTTCTGAAAAACTTCCGTCATCTCGGTTTCGGCATTTCCGATATCGATCTGGCCGCAGGCGATATCGTACTTGCGCCCCTCAAGTGAAGTGGATTTGGTGAGACCGGTATGGCATGTTTGGTGGCGGTATAAGGGATGGAATTTGGCCGGGGCGCGTGTGCTGAAATGGAGCCGTTATTGATGATTCGCCCTCCCTTGGGTTGCTGGCTTTTCATCATCATGAAGGCCTGTTGGGTACAGAGAAAGTACCCGGTCAGGTTGGTATCTACTGACGCTTTCCATTCTTCATAGGAAACGTCTTCCAGGGGAACAGACCGCACGAAAATTCCTGCATTGTTGAACAGGATATCCAGCCGCCCGAAGGTTTCCTTTGTTCGGGCAAACAGATTTCGGACGGATTCCTGGTCTGTAACATCTGTAGGGACCACCAGAGCCCGCGAAGGGCTCGTACCTGCTTCGTTTGCGGTCGCCTCTAAAGTTTGTTTGCGGCGTCCGGCCAGAACGGCAGTATATCCTTCCTGCAAAAATGCGAGTGCCGTCTGTTTACCAATACCGGATCCCGCGCCTGTTATAATGATAACTTTGGATGATGGATGCATCTGTCTCCTCATGAATTATAGGATGTCCCCTAAGAAAATAGTAACGATCTTGTCATGTCTTTTGCGTAACAATTGCATCAAGAAAAGTCAAACACAGCCTCCCTTTACCGGATATTCGACATAAGCCCGAACGTAAACAGAAAGCCTCTCTACAATGTGTGCCATAAGGCCACTGAAGCTGCCTGGATTTGTTTTCGCATGTTGAAAGCCAACCAAGAATTTTACAATAACTTCATTTTCTATCAAATTTTTGTTGACATTGGCAACCCCATGCAATTATGCTCATTTCCCAGATGAATGATGTTCACAACTCCTGATCTTTATTCTAAAACCGATGGTCAAAAAACTTGAACGGATGACCCTGAAAATGCAGGCGGATAAGGCTCTTCGTGAAATGATCGCATCCTATAGGTTTACGCCGGGGAAATGGATCAACGTGGAGAGTCTTGCAAAGGAACTGGCGGTAAGCCGTACCCCCGTGTGGCAGGCGCTCAAGGACCTTGAAAAGGAGGGGCTGGTCACCCATGAACATGGCAAGGGCATTCGCATGGTCCAGATGACCTTGGAAATGGCCTGGGATCTGTACACCGTAAGGGGCGTTCTGGAAGGGCTGGCCGCCAGCCTGGCAACCGAGAAAATCACCCCTGGGGCACTCAGACGCATGGAATCGATCCTCAAAAAACAGGCCCAAACGGTACCGCAACGTGACCTGATGGAATACTCCAAATCAGACTTCGACTTTCATGCCATCCTTTACGAATCCTGCGGCAACTGGCTGTTAAAGGAACAACTTGAGAACATCAAAAGGCGCTCTCGCCCTTTCGTCTGCGACATTACGCCGGTCCTAAAACCGCTTTATCAGGATCACAAGGACGTTGTGGAGGCTTTCCGAGTAAAAGACGCAGCAGCCGCAAAAAAGATTATGAAGACGCACAATAAAAGGATGCAGGATCAAATAGAACTGACACTTAAAAGCCGAGAGGATGAAGATGGCACTCACATTTAAAGACCTTCATTGGGCGAAAAACATACAGGTCCAACAGTACCTGCAACCGGAAACCCTGGAAGAAGCCTTGGAGATGCTCGCAAATTTCGAGGGGAAAGCCAGGGTGATCGCGGGCGGAACCGATGTGGTTCCTCAGCTACGCGGGCGGGATATTGAAGTGGAAGCCCTTGTTGACGTTACCGGCATTCCCGGGATGGACGGCATTGATCAGGACGGAGAAAACATTGTGCTGGGAGGTCTGGTCACCCATGCACAGGTGGCCTCATCAGATCTGATCCGGAACAAGGCCCTGCTTCTTTCAGAAGGCGCCGGTTCCGTGGGATCGCCCCAAATTAGAAATATTGCCACGGTTGCGGGTAATCTGGTCAGCGGACAACCGGGCGCCGACACGAGCATTCCACTCCTGGCCCTTGATGCCACCGTCACCATCGCCAGCGGAGACGGTGAAAGAAAGGTTCCTCTCACGGCGTTTTTCCTGGATAAAGGGAAAACCGTTCTGGATTGCACTCGGGAAATCCTGACCTCCATTCAATTCAGGGGACTGATGGAAAACCAGGGCGGATGCTACCTGAGGCTTGCCAAAAGAAAGGCTCTCACACTGCCCATGCTTGTCCTGGCGGCCGTTGTCAATGCGGACCCGGGGAAAGAGATCATAAACCGCGCCGCCATTGCCATGGGCCCGGTTGCACCTGTCCCTTACAGGGCCACAAATGTGGAAGCATGGCTGAAAGGGGCGCCCATCAGCGATGAAACCTTTGCCGCTGCGGCAGATATGGGCATGCAGGAGTGCGCCCCGAGGGACAGCTGCCTTCGTGGATCGTGCGATTACAGACAGGAAATGTCGAAAGTATTCATCAAACGTGGCCTCACAAAGGCCACTGCAAATATTGGTTCATAGGAGGCTCCCATGAACGCACTTACACTTTCATTTACATTGAACGGGAATGACGTCTCTCTCGATATATCCCCGAATACGCTGCTCGTCGATCTGTTGCGGGACAAATTCAGGCTAACAGGAACCAAGGTGGGATGCCGTGAAGGAGAGTGCGGGGCCTGCACTGTGCTTCTGGATGGCACTCCCGTTAATTCCTGCATTCTGCCTGCAGCAAAGGTTCAGGGAAAATCCCTGACCACCATAGAAGGTCTGGCCGATGAGAATGGGCAACTCAGTGAAATCCAAGAGGCCTTCATGCATGAGGGAGCAGCCCAATGTGGCTTCTGCACCCCCGGAATGATCATGAATTCAACGGCCCTGCTGGAAAGGAACCCGGAACCGAATAACCAGGAGATCAGGCAGTCCCTTTCAGGCACCCTTTGTCGCTGTACCGGCTACCGGAAAATCGTCCAGGCGGTGGCAACGGCCGGCGAAATGAAAAAGTCACAGGGCTGATCGGCAGGAAAAAGCCCATCCTCGAGAGGTAACATCATGCAAGATAAAACCGAAGGAAAACAAAAGGTGCAGGTCCTCACCGGAGAGAAACCGGGCCTCGACCAACTGCTTGAGACCCCTGAGAAAAAACTGTCCGTGGCAGGCCATTCTATTGCCCGTACCGATGACCCGGCCAAAGTTACCGGAAAGCTGATGTATGGAGCGGATTATCCTCAGGAAGGGTTTCTGCACGGAAAAATTCTCAGAAGCCCCCACCCCCACGCGCTCATCAAATCCATTGATATAAAAAAAGCAAAAGAACTCCCGGGGGTTGCGGCGGTTCTTACGGGGAAAGATGTGCCGGGGAGAAACGGCTTCGGCGCCATTTTACCCGATCAACCGGTCATCTGTGAAGACAAAGTACGGTACGTGGGTGATGGGGTTGCCCTTGTTGCGGCGGTAACAGAAGAAATTGCTCATGAGGCCCTGTCCCTGATCCGGGTGGAATATGAGGTCCTGCCAGCGGTTTTCGATCCCCGTGACGCCCTCAAACCGGATGCGCCAAGGATTCACGAGGGGGGGAACCTGCTTTCGGATAACAAACTGCGAAAAGGGAATGTGGAAAAAGGCTTTGAGGAAGCGGATATCATCATGGAAAGGACCTATCAGGTCCCTTTTCTGGAACATGCCTATCTTGAGCCGGATGTGACCCTTGCGGTTCCCCAGCCGGACGGCACCATGCTGGTGGAAGGCCCCATGCAGGCTCCTTTCACGGTACGACGAAATCTTGCAGCGGTTCTGGGTGTTCCGGTGAACCGGGTGCGTGCGCGCCAGATACACATGGGCGGCGGTTTCGGCGGCAAGGAAGATTCTCCCATCGATATCGGATGCAGAGCCGCAGTCCTGGCGCATCACACGGGCCGCCCGGTTCGCATCGCCCTTGAAAGGGAAGAAGTCACTTTGCAAACCTGCAAGCGCCACCCCATGATCATGGAGGTCAAGATCGGTGCCGGAAAAGATGGGAAGCTTCTGGCCTTTGAAGGGGTCATTTACGACGAGCAGGGGGCCTACGCGGGACTTGGGCCCATCATTCCCCCAGCCGGCGGCTCCCACATTCACTCCATGGTCATGATGCCCGGGCCCTATGAGATCCCCAACGCAAAAGTGGACGCTTATCTCTGTTATACCAACCATCCTTACGGCGGCGCCATGCGCGGATTCGGAGCGCCCCAGGTACACATCGCCCACGAACAGATGATTGACGAACTGGCCGGGGAACTTGGGCTGGATCCCCTTGAGGTGAGGCGCACCAACGCTTTCAGACTCGGATCGGCGACGGCAACCGGACAGGTACTGGATCAGAGTGTGGGACTGTTGGACACCCTGGAAGCCTGCGCCGAAGCTTTCCGCTGGAAAGAGAGATTCGGGAAAAATGAATATGTGGATGCACAAAGCAGCAAACGTCGCGGAATAGGCACCGGAATGGGGTGGTATCGCACCAGTATCGGCACCAACGGTGACGGCTGCGGCGCCAATGTATACGTCCACGAAGACGGTTCGGTTCTTCTCTATTCGGGCATCACGGAGATGGGACAGGGCGCTTTTACGGTGTTACCCCAGATATGCGCCGAAGAACTGGGAGTAGCAATGGAAGACATTCGCCTCGTAGAACCTGACACGGACCGGGTGCCGGAGTCGGGCCCCACCGTGGGCAGCCGCTCCACCACGCTCATGGGCAACGCCATTATCATGGCAGCCCGCCAGGTGAAGTCGTCCATTCTTGAAATGGCTTCCGAAATGCTGCTGGTCCCCGTGGAGCGGCTGGAAGCAAAAAATCGGCTGATTTACGATCGAGAAGATACCCATAAATCTCTAACGTTTACAGAAGTGGCTGCCAAGTGTATGGCCATGGGCAAGCGGCTCATCGGCCAGGGTTGGTGGACACCGCCTGCCCCTTCCCTGGATCCGGAAACGGGCCAGGGCAACCCTTACTTTGTGTACACCTATTCCACCCATATGGCCGAAGTCCTGGTGGATGTGGAAACGGGAGGGGTGGAAGTCACCGATTATGTGGCGGCCTTTGATGTGGGAAAAGCCATAAACCCGAAAGCGCTGGAGGGGCAGATCGAGGGCGGGGTGGCCATGGGTCTGGGTTACGCTCTTATGGAGGAAGTGGCCATGGTGGATGGAATACCCCAGAACCTCAACTTGCAGGATTATCTGATTCCCACCTCCCTGGATATGCCAGACGTTAAACCCATCGTACTTGAGGTGGAAAACAAATTTGGGCCTTACGGGGCCAAGGGGATCGGCGAGATGCCCAACATTCCCGCAACCCCCGCAATCCTGAACGCCATAACCGACGCATGCGGAGGGCGGGTACGCTCCCTGCCGGCGGATCCGGAACGCGTTTTTATGGCCATCAGGGAGGCCGGCGGACCGCCTGAAAGGTGAGGTGTAGGATTAATTTTGAGGGTGCCATGGTGTAGGTGGTCATGGCGGTGGTTTTGGTTTTCAGGCCCATTGACGTTTGATATTATATTGAGGAGTATGGATGGAAAAAAATCTGGCATCGTATATGAAAATGGGGATCATCCACTTCATGGCTTTCCCTGAACTCGCCGGCGGAAAAGGCCCATGGGTGGATACTGTCCGGCATATCGCACTGGATCCCTTCTTCAGCGCCATTGAAATCACACACATTGAAAATCCGGATGAACGTGATGCCGTAAGAGATCTCATTCAGCTATCTGGGCTGGCCGTGGGCTACGGAGCACACCCCGCTATTCTCGGACAGGGGCTGAACATTAACGCCCTTGACGAAGCCGCCCGATCTCATGCGTGCAAAGTGCTGATGATGCACATGGACGAGGCCATTTATATGAACGCGGAAAGTTTCGTCTTTCTTTCCGGCAAGGATCCCGGTGAGCAACAACGCGAGGACGCTTTGAAGTCATTGATCAAATCCCTCCACGAACTGTGCGTATACTCAAAACGGAAAAACGGTCCGAAGATCGTTTTGGAAGGGTTTGATTGTACAGTGGACAAGTGCTGTCTTTTCGGCCCCGCGGACATTGGAAAACGTATCGCCCAAGAGGTCTCGGCGAAAAATGATAATTTCGGTATTCTCGTTGACCTGAGTCATCTTCCCCTGCTTGAAGAATCTGCCACCCAGGCCGTTGACCCCGTAAAGGAATACCTGGTTGGGGCCCACATCGGCAACGCCGTAACAGATCCGACACTTGCGGGATACGGAGACAACCATCCCGCTTTCGGAACCCCCGGCAGTGCAAACGGGTTGAAGGAGATGGTTGATTTCCTGAAAGCTCTGTCAGACGCCAATTTTTTCAATGAACAGGCCCGGCCTATTGTCAGTTTTGAAATAAAGCCCTCTGAAGGACAGGATTCTTCCGCAGTTATCGCCGGCGCAAAACGCATGATGCAAAGGGCCTGGGCCCTGGTGTGACGCATAAACAGGGATACCTCACTTAAAATAGGGGAAAGAAAACGATGAAACCCGCCATTTTTGTGACCCGAAAACTGCCGCATGCCGCCATGGCGCTTCTTGAAGAGAACTTTCAAATGGAATGTAACCCCCACGACCGGGTTCTTCTCCGGGAGGAACTCCTGGACGCAGTGGCCGGAAAAGAGGGAATCCTCTCCCTGCTCACCGATACCATGGATGGTGAAGTCATGGACAGCGCCGGTAATAACCTGAAAATAATCGCCAACTATGCCGTTGGGTTTAATAATATTGATGTCGGCGCCGCTACGAAGAGAAAAATTGCCGTGAGCAATACGCCGGGCGTCTTGACCGATACCACCGCAGACCTGGCAATGGCCCTGATTCTGGCCGTGGCCCGACGTATTGTGGAAAGCGATATTTACACCAGAGCCGAAAAATATATGGGCTGGGATCCGCTTCTGTTTATGGGTTCCGACGTCCACCACAAAACCCTCGGAATTTTAGGATTTGGCAGGGTAGGGCAAGCCCTTGCAAAACGGGCGGCGGGTTTTGATATGAAGATACTTTACCATGATATGTTCCGGGTCGATCCGGAAATTGAAAAGAAGGTCGGCGCCACCTATGTGGATCAAAATACCCTGCTCAAGACCTCTGATTATATTTCCATTCATGTGCCGTTAACCCCTGAAACCACCGGGCTCATTGATTCGGATACGCTTTCCCTCATGAAACCTTCCGCATTTGTCATCAACACCGCAAGGGGAGAGATCATCCGTGAAGCGGATCTGGTGAAGGCTCTGACGGAAAAGAAAATTGCCGGGGCAGGTCTCGACGTCTTCGAGAATGAACCAAAGATCCACCCGGGACTTCTCAAAATGAACAACGTGGTCATCCTGCCGCACATCGGCAGCGCTTCCATGGAAACCCGAACCAAAATGGGGTTAATAGCAGCCTCAAACCTGATCGCCAAATTTAAGGGTGAAATCCCCCCCAACTGCCTGAACCCTGAAATTTTCGAAAGTTAGGGCAACCTATCAACGGATACCAATTCGTAACGAAGCTCAAGTAAACTGGAGATAACCCAAGAAAATATAACCTACACCTCAGGCAGTGCCAGATCCTTGGGCCCCATCTCAGAACATCTGGCGGCTGGGTTAAACATCTCAATGAGTTCCGTAAGAATCCGGGCTATCTTCACCTTTTCACGCACTAATCCTTTGTGAAACGCCTCCGTGACATAAGGTTTATAGATAGACGCTTCTGAAGCTCCGGGCTCGATCTTGAAATAGCAAGGAGATGCTACCCTGGCCATTTCAGCCGCCTCCCAGGACCGGTTATACCCCCCCATTGCATCCACCAAGACAATATAGAGGTCCAAGGGCATCTTGACCGCCTTCCGAATGGAAGCCAGCATAGGCAGAGTAAGATCAGCGAGGGGGTTGAAAGTGTCGGCGCCAATTTTCTCCAGAAGTTTAGCTCCCGCCGCGTTACCGTGTCCGGCGAAAACAGAAACTTTGAAAACCACATCCCTGGGAAGGTCGCCAGCCTCCCTCATCTCGCATAGCAGCCACAAAAGTCCCTCATCAACAACAAGGAAACCCCTCAAGCCCGCTTCGATGCATCGGTAGATGTCGCTGAGGACATAGCGAAGGTTATCTGATCCTCTCGTTCTCAGGCCCGAAACGTAACCCTCGGGAGTAGCCAATTGACGCCCTGTATCCCAGGACCGAGTCGGGGCTGGGGTCATAATTAACTCGATTCTATTGCTGGCACCTAAGCGAGCCATCTCCTGGAGTTCGGAAAACGTTAAACACGTAGCCCCTCCGACCGTACATATGGCTCTGTGAACGGGAACCTGGAACTCCTCCATGGCTCTGAGCATGGCTTCAAAAGTTGAAGGTCTTTCCACACCCGCGATTTCAATCCGGTAATGGGCTCCATCTGCAAATGTAAGAGGAGAATTGACCAGGTCTCCCGGATCTCTTCCCGGTATGTCATATTTTTCCATTATTTCCATAACATTTTTCATTTTATCTCCCTTTTCCCTGCTATCGAACTCTCAGGATCGCTCCCTTGTCTACCGAGTCCACGAGTTTAACATAAATTTCTCCCAGAAAACCTCCTCGTATCTTAGGCTCCGGGGGCTTGGTAATTTCAAGTCTCTCTTTGATTTCTGTTTCGCTCAATTCAACCTCAAGAATGCGGTTTGGGATGTCGTAGAAGATAACATCACCATCTTTGACTGCGGCAAGTGCCCCCCCATCCACGGCTTCTGGCGAGACATGACCTATGGCAGGACCTCGGTTCCAGCCTGAAAACCGCCCATCAGTGACCAGTGCAACTGAATTATCCAACCCCATACCGCATATAATTGTCTGGAAGGTGTACATCTCGCGCATTCCGGGGCCCCCTTTGGGACCTTCATATCGTATTACCGCTATATCTCCGGGGCTTATCCGACCAGCCAGAAGGCCCTCTTTGGCATCATCCTCGCTATCAAACACTTTGGCTGGTCCTCGTCGGCTCATCATATCAGGAGATACTGCCGTTTGCTTCACAACAGCGCCATTAGGGGCGAGATTCCCTTTAAGAACGGCGATAGCACCTTCAGGATAAATTGGATTATCAAGCGACCGGATCACATCCGGGTCTAAATTATTAGCGAGTTGGAGGTTTTGTTTAAGCAAATTGCCGGTGCATGTGAGGGCATCAAGGTTCAATATGGATTTTAACTCTTTCATTACAGCTTGAATACCTCCTGCCCGACCAAAATCCTCCATCGTATATGGGGAACCAGCTGTTATGTTCGCCAAATGTGGTGCTTTTCTGCTTATCTTGTTCCAATGGTTCAAGGGGATTTCAATTCCTAACTCATGAAGGATCGCGGGAATGTGAATCACCGCGTTAGTTGACCCGCCAATGGCTGAATGGACAATCATCGCATTTTCAATAGATTCCCTGGTCATGATATCTTTAGAACAGATGTTCTTCTCCACAAGCCCCATGATCTTTCGCCCTGCAGCTTTACCGAGACGGTAGATCGAGGCGTTGACCGCTATCTCTGTCCCATTGCCCGGTAAAGACATGCCCATGGCTTCTGCCATAGAGCACATGGTGTGGGCGGTACCCATTATGCAGCAGGCCCCGCAGGTGGGGCAGACGTTATCCTCAACTTGCTTAAACTCGGCGTCGGTCATCCTGCCGTGCTTCCAGACAGGATACATCTCGTTAATGTGGTGAGCCTGAATCTTTTCCCCCTGAAATCTTCCCGAAAGCATTGACCCGCCGGTCACCATTATTGCAGGGAGATTTATCCGTGCGAGAGCGATCAGCTGGGCTGGAACGACCTTGTCGCAGGTCGACAATGAAACGATCCCATCTACCCTCTGCGACTGAACCATCATTTCAATTGACGCAGCCATGATGTCCCGGCTGGGCAGAATCCAATGCATACCCACAGTCCCATCAGATAAGCCATCGCATGGCGCAATGTGGTTGAACTCAATGGGCATCCCCCCCGACTGCCAGATGCCAATTTTGACTGCTTCGGCCAGTTTTTTCAGGTGAAAATGTCCCGGGACAAACTCATTCCAGGAGTTTGCCACAGCAATAAAAGGCCGATTCAAATCTTGGTCATCAAAATTCATAGACTTGAACAAGGCGCGCCGCTCATAGTATGAATCCTCGGGCACCTGCCGGCTGTTAAGATGGGGGTAGTCAGAGATTTTCTTAATAGTCATGTGCATCACCTCAGCCATAAAAAAAAGGTTTTAGTGTTTTCAGATGCCCAAGATTCTATCAACCATGAAGAGGGAGACTACAACCTGTGTTTACTGGCGTCAAGTACATGCCCCAGTGAGATATTTACGCTGTACCATTTTTTGCCGGGCTTGGAGGCCCACCGGGCCGGAAGAGAAATGCGAGAACCAGCAGTTCCGGAAAAATTAGTTGACAATAAAAATTGTCCTATTTATACCATTAACGAGTCAATTGAAGGTTCCGCAAATGCGGCCAAGGGCTTTCCCGAAGGAGTGCTGAGTTTTTACAAGAAGCCGGAATTCGCTCTGACCCTAAAGAATTTCGAGAACTTCTCAAAGGGCTTAATCGACAAGGCCATCAACGAGGCATCACAAAACAGGATGAAAAAGGAGGACCTAAGGCAGTGATTCTGGGCGTAGGACACATAGGGATAGCTGTCAAAGACATTGAAGAAAGCGTCAGAGTCACTTCAAAGGCACTTGATCTTCCCATGCCAGCCATAAGGGATGTCCCTGATAGGAAAATGAAGGTTGCTTTGCTGAATCTGCACGGGATATGTCTGGAATTTATTCAAGATTACAGCGAAAATGGTGAATTCGCCAGGTTCGCGAGGGAAAGGGGGGATGCAATTCATCATTTGTGTCTCTTGACAGACGATATCGAGGCAGACGCGGACTCCCTTGTAGAGAGAGGTGTCGAGCTAAGGAGCAGAAAACCAACCGTCGGGCTGAGAGGTAAAAGAATCGTTTTTACGAAATCCAGTGCCCTCAACGGCATTCCGTTCGAGTTGTCTGAACCATAGAATATAGATGTCTCTGAACATGCTGCGTGAGCTCTCCTTGCAGCTGTCAAAATGAAAAACCGCCAGGGCAAAAGGAACGCCCCACGAAGGATAAGCTCATCCTTCCCACCACCCTGGCGGGCGGTCAGTCCATGAAGGATCACAATCCAAGCCTTTCCTGCATTCCGGAAGAATTTCTAAGAGCCTGTTTGACAATTATCTCACCGACTCGGCCTGTCCATTTATTGGTTATTGAGAATGCATCAGAAGAATTTTTCCACTTCAAAAAACTTGTTGACAGGAAGGAATGATATGATATATTTGATACCGAATCAAATTTTTGCTCAATCCTTCACAAACTCCCCTTTTGAGGATTCCGAATTGAGCAAAACCTTGCTGTAACCGGATGGGAATCAGAGATATATGATCTTAGGCACCCCACTCAAACAACAGTCCTTACAGAAACTGGTGCACCGAACCATCCGGCAGGCCATCCTGGAACGTGAAATTGAGCCTGGGGAGCAGATAAATATAAGAAAACTGGCCGAGAGGTTGAGCGTGAGTACCATGCCGGTGCGGGAAGCGCTACGGCAGTTAGAGACCGAGGGCATGGTCAACTTCAATTCCAATAAGCGCATTGTAGCCAGTCAACTCTCGATATCTGAGCTTTTGGACATTTACAGCATTAGAATTCCTCTGGAAGAGATGGCGCTGTTAAAATGTTTCGAGCGTAAAGACGAATCGGGGTTGAGGCATTTGGAGGAACTCCAACGGCAAATGTCAAAGCCCGATATAAGCGGGGTAGAGTGGTTTAATCTCAACCGGACTTTCCATATGAAGCTCCACGAAATGTCAGGCTCGTTACGCCTTTACAATATTTTACAGGGGTTATGGAACAGCACCGGTCCTTATTTACGCATTTATTCCGAAGACAAAAGGAACGTGATCAAGGGCAATCAGGAGCACGAGTTGATTTTGAAGGCGCTACGAAAGGGCGATAGGAGTGTTGCCAAGAGAGTTCTGCGCAAACACTTTCGCAATGGACTCAAGGCTATAAAGTCGAACATAGAGTCACAACCGGAAAACATTGATTGAGGCTGGGTTCATGAGGCCTAAATTCGATTCTTCATGGAGACGGATAATGATCTAGATCAATGATTCGTGCTAAGCTATTGGCGCTTCAATTACAGGAGGACGGCCTGATGCCCCGCGCTGAGGCTTCCTTGCTGGGTGGGGCTGGGTGATCAACTTCTAATAACCTTTAGAGAATTAAGGAGGATGAGATCATGGATGAGTTGAAAAAGGAGAATGGGCGGAAAAAAGATAAGGGAATGAACCGGCGCACCTTTATCAAGACAACTGGTATGATGGCTGGCGCAGCGGCAATTGGAGGATTTCATTTCATCCCCAGCCGGGCCCTTGCTGCAAAAGGACCTATTAAG
>JABGPV010000570.1 GCA_018644785.1 Deltaproteobacteria bacterium
ATAAGGAGTTACAGTTGTTCCATATCCTTTTCATAAGAAAATTTCCCTCACAAGATGCAATATGTTTTTTTTATCATTCATTACTAAGCAATTTATAATATTTAAGCTATAATTTCCAGAAGCAGTGAGGAGATCCTTTAAGGAAAATATCCTTTAAACTGAAAGTTAACATACCAAAACCATCCTGTTTTTTCAATACATGAAAACGGGTAAAGAATGAAAATCTTTCGTAGTTTTACATATGGACTTTGCCCGGCTTCTGTGACACAATTCTTGCGGTATCAAATAGACGAGAAGAGCACACCCCAAACAGATAGAAAATCATGAACCTGGCTCAATTTCCGAGAAGACGCTATACCCCGGGACAAACACCCATTGAAAAGCTCCCCCGCTTTTCCAAGGCCATCGGCGGACCTGATATTTATATGAAAAGGGATGACCTGCTGGGTTTAACCGCAGGCGGCAACAAAACCCGCAAGCTGGAATTTCTGGTCGCCGATGCCTTAAAGCAGGGCGCCGACACCTTGATTACCAGCGGTGCTATTCAATCCAACCACTGTCGGTTGACGCTTTCAGCCGCGGTCAAGGAGGGGATGAAATGTCGGCTGGTTCTATCAGAGCTCATACCCGGAAGTTATGATCCAAAAGCCGGCGGCAACATCTTTCTGTTTCATCTGCTGGGGGCAGAAAAAATTGAGATCGTATCCGATGAAGCCGCCCTGAATACGACAATACAGAAGAGTCTGAACGATTTAGCCGAAAAAGGGAGACAGGGGTATGTGATCCCCATGGGCGGATCCAATCCCATTGGCGCCACCGGCTACGTGGCCTGTGCTCAGGAAATTCAGGACCAGATCTTCAAACAGGGCGCCCATATGGATGCCGTCGTGTGTGCCAGTGGCAGCTCGGGCACACAGGCAGGCCTCGTCACCGGCATGGTGGGGTGCAACATGCACATCCCGGTCATCGGCATCAATGTGGGTGTTACGGAAGAAGGACAGGCGGATGCGGTTTATGAATTGGTCAGGGAAACCGCTGAACATTTGGGAATCACCAGCGCCATACCCCGCAGCGCCGTTATCTGTTTTGATGATTATATGGGACCGGGGTATTCCCTTCCCACACCGGAAATGGCCCGGGCAGTCCGGCTGCTGGCTGAAACAGAAGGGATCCTCCTGGATCCGGTCTACACCGGCAAAACAATGGCGGGCTTGATTGATTTGTCCAACAAAGGCTATTTCAAAAAAGGTCAGAACGTGCTTTTTATGCATACCGGGGGCGCAACGGCCCTGCCCATTTACCAAGACTATCTTCTTGCCCATCAAACCAACGCCCCCTGTTCTTAAAGAAGGGCTTTCCTAGGAGAAATCACCCAATTGCCCCTCGATGCCATCATTATTGCGGAAGCCGGCGATGTGGGTTCCGCCGATATCATTC
>JABGPV010000571.1 GCA_018644785.1 Deltaproteobacteria bacterium
CAAAGGCCACATCCGCCACCGGTTTGTCAGGAAGGCGCACATAGCGTGCTTCGGCAACAATGCGCCCGGCGCCCGGTTCTCCCATGAGCCCCACGATGGACATGGTTTTGGTGTAGTCTATGGTCACATATTCCTGCGTCTTGGTGTGGGGCATGGTTTTTATGGGGGAGAAATACCGGTAATAGACCGATTTGTCAGAGAACCGATAAAAAAGCCGTCGCATCTCATCCATGTCCGAGGGCTTGATGGCCCGAAACCGAACGGTGATTTCCCCGGGAAAAACTTTTTCACAGGCAAGGTCCGTGGGGTAAAGCGCCCCGGACTCCGGAAGATACAGCTGATCGGCGTAAAGGATGTTTTTTTCTTTGGCGAGACGAACTAACTCCGCCCGATCATCGGGGTGGGCGATGTCAATCAGTGCCAGCGCCCTTTCCCGAATGGTTCGCCCGGTCATGGAGGCCACGCCGTATTCGGTGACCACCAGGTCCAAGAATTCGCGAATGGAAAACTGACCCGGATAATCCTCCACTGAAATCAAAATGTTGGACTCATTTTTCAAATTGCGGCTGGGAAGCGCTATTATGGTTCTGCCCTTTTTGGAAAACCGCGCGCCCTTGAAGAACTCCTGTGCTTCGCCGGGTCCGTCCCCCACATTGCCTTTGCCGCTGTGCAGGGCAACGCCGCTGCTGAGATCCACTTTGCGAACCGGCAGCACCACCATGGTGCGGTCGTTTCGTCCGATCCGTTTGGGATCGGCCACCACATCGATGCTTTGAAATTCAATCAGGGGGTTTCGATGAAGCCAGTAAAATAGTTCCGGGGTGCCGATGGCATAAGATGTCAGCGATTTTCCCAGGAAATGCCCTTTTTTTCGATTGGAGACGGCGCCGCTTTTGACCAGGTCCATGATGGCATCGGTGAAAAACGGGGAATGGATGCCCAGGTCCCGCTTATTTTGCAGATGGCGTGCAAGGGCGTCAAACAGGTGGCCCGCTGAAAAGGCCAGACAACTGCCGTCCTCGATGAGGGAGGCCACGTTGGCACCAACCGTGTCAAAGACCGGATCAAAGGGAGGACGTTCAAAATATATGGGAGGCACATCGGACTCCACCAGAAAATCGAAATCATCCACATGAACAAAGGTGTCCCCCATGGTCCTGGGGGCTTCATGGTTGATTTCGCCCACCACCAGGGAGGCCTGTTCCATGGCGTGTCTGGCCACGTCAATGGCGGGCCCGAGACTGCAGAAGCCCGACCGGTCGGGAGGTGTAATCTGAATGAACGCGGCATCAATTTCGATAATGCCGGATTGTATGAGCCTGGGAATTTCGGAAAAAGGGCTCGGGACCATGTCAACGCGGCCGGAGGTGATTTCTTCACTGGCCACCCATCCGGCAAAAAAGGTTTTCAGCCGATATTTGTGGTTCTGATTC
>JABGPV010000572.1 GCA_018644785.1 Deltaproteobacteria bacterium
CCTGCAATTAAAACTATTGAGATAAGGAATAGTCGCCCCCCATGCGGGGGCGTGGATTGAAACACCTTTTCCCAAAACCAATAAAAGCCATGAGGTGTCGCCCCCCATGCGGGGGCGTGGATTGAAACACATAACAATCCGCGCAATAGTCAACTAACATTCGTCGCCCCCCATGCGGGGGCGTGGATTGAAACCAGTTTCTACACGCCACGGGGGTTAGACCGGCAGAAGGTCGCCCCCCATGCGGGGGCGTGGATTGAAACAAAATGGAAGCAACTCAAACCACTGAATGCCTGGTCGCCCCCCATGCGGGGGCGTGGATTGAAACTCCGAGCTATCCATACCAAGGCATGCACGATATCGTCGCCCCCCATGCGGGGGCGTGGATTGAAACACAACATGGTGTAACACCTACACCACCAAAGGGGTCGCCCCCCATGCGGGGGCGTGGATTGAAACTGCGAGGGACTATGTCAAACGTGCGAGCGGGGGTGTCGCCCCCCATGCGGGGGCGTGGATTGAAACATACCTCGCAGAATATGAATCTTGTGGTTAGAGAGGTCGCCCCCCATGCGGGGGCGTGGATTGAAACTTGCATGTGGGATAACCTCAACAGGTTCCTTGAGTCGCCCCCCATGCGGGGGCGTGGATTGAAACTATGATAGCGTCTTTCTCAGCCACTATTTGACGTTGTCGCCCCCCATGCGGGGGCGTGGATTGAAACCAAGATTGATGTCCAAGCCGCCGCCAGTGTCTACGTCGCCCCCCATGCGGGGGCGTGGATTGAAACGCTCAAGGCCCGTCTTGGCTGGCTCAAGGGCATTGTCGCCCCCCATGCGGGGGCGTGGATTGAAACCCGAATGCAAAGTGGATCATTGTTAGGCGCCGGAGTCGCCCCCCATGCGGGGGCGTGGATTGAAACCCACTTGATTGGCGGTGGTTGGTTGGGTTGCTAGTCGCCCCCCATGCGGGGGCGTGGATTGAAACCTTGGTTAGGGGCATGTCGATAGCCCTTAGTTTTGTCGCCCCCCATGCGGGGGCGTGGATTGAAACACAGACGAGTGTGCATGGCTCGACGCAAAGGCCGTCGCCCCCCATGCGGGGGCGTGGATTGAAACAATTAAAGGATGGGCGGTGGATCTGCTACTATCGGTCGCCCCCCATGCGGGGGCGTGGATTGAAACCGATACCAAGAGGGCCTTTATAGCTTTTCAGTTCCGGTCGCCCCCCATGCGGGGCGTGGATTGAAACGTTTTTAGCAAATCGACCTTTGAGGTCGTGAAAAGTCGCCCCCCATGCGGGGGCGTGGATTGAAACTTTTGCCCTTGCACCAATTGGGGCGAGGTCTGTCGTCGCCCCCCATGCGGGGGCGTGGATTGAAACTAGTGTATAGGACAATTATGGACTATGTGGATGGTCGCCCCCCAT
>JABGPV010000573.1 GCA_018644785.1 Deltaproteobacteria bacterium
GGCCAGGGCCTCTTCAATGGGGTTGAGGTCTTTTCTCTGAATGTTTTCGATGAGCGCCAGTTCCAGTGACTCCGAGGGCGTTACGTCCTTCACCACAACAGGAACCCTTTCAAGGCCTGCCATCTGGGCGGCCCGCCAGCGCCTCTCGCCCGCAATGAGCTGGTAGCCGGCTTCGGTCTTGTTCACCAAGAGCGGGGTCAAGATGCCTTTTTCACGAACGGAGTCGGCCAGTTCATCCAGCTCATGGGCCAGGAACCGTTGCCGGGGCTGGTTTGGATTGGGCTCAATGGCCGCGACAGGGCAGAGAAAAAACTGCTCTTCTTTTTCATCCAGATCGTGACCGTCGGGAATCAGGGCTGATAACCCTTTTCCCAGGGCGTTTCGTTTTGTCATGGTGCCTTCTTTCTTTCAATGATTTCACGCGCCAGGGACAGGTAGCTCTGTGCGCCCCGCGATCGTATGTCATAAAGGATGATGGGTTTGCCATAACTGGGTGCCTCACTCAGGCGGACATTTCGGGGAATCACCGTTTTCAGCACCCGCTCATTAAAGAGCGCACGGGCCTCCTGCTCGACCTGACGGGAAAGGTTATTCCGCCGGTCGTACATGGTCAGCAGAATGTCGACGCGCCTGAGTACGGGGTTGAGTCTTTTCTTGACGGCTTTGACCGTGGTCAGCAGTTTGGACAATCCTTCCAGTGCATAATATTCGCATTGAAGGGGCACAAGGACGGATGCTGACGCTGTGAGGGCGTTGATGGTAAGAAAGCCGAGTGAGGGAGGACAATCGAGAAATATATAGTCATAGCGTTTTCGAAGTGCCGAAATGGGCTTTCTCAGAAGAAATTCCTTGGAGGCCATGGAAACCATTTCCACCTCGGCGCCGATGAGTTCGTGGGTGGCGCTCAGAAGGTGAAGATGAGGGAGCGCGGTCTCGGTGATGGCATCTTCCAGGGAAGAAGTTCCCATCAAAACATCATAGAGACCGTGGGGCAACTCGGTGATATCCAGCCCCAATCCGGTGGTGGCATTCCCTTGAGGATCACAATCAATCAGAAGACATGATTTTTCACCAGCGGCAATGGCGGCAGAAAGATTAACGGCGGTGGTTGTTTTTCCCACCCCCCCTTTTTGATTGGAAACGGCAATGACCTGGGCCATAATTATAACCTTTAAAGCGTTAACCCCAGCTGAAACCCTTCTCGAATGGCAGCCAGCACGTTTCGCGGCTTTTTAGCGTCTCCGATCACATGGATTTCAGGTACCTGATCCCCTATCTCATCCACCAGTTCATTTTCGGCCTTTGACCCCGCAGCGAGGACAACGGTATCTGCAGCGATAAATCCGGGTCCCTGTTCATCTTCTACCTGAAGGCCTTCCGGTGTTATCCCCACAGCTTCGGTTTGCGTTATAATTCTTACG
>JABGPV010000574.1 GCA_018644785.1 Deltaproteobacteria bacterium
CTGGGCGTCAAGCAGGCCCCTTTTTACGTTCTTATCGGTGCCCAGATGCCGGCCGTTCTGGTGGAAGTGGGATTCTTGAGCAACCGCACTGAACGAAAAAGACTGACGAACAAGACCTACCAGGAACGGTTGGCGGCCGGCATCTGTGACGGCATAAAGTGTTACATCGAAAGTATCGACAGCAGTTATCAGGGAGGATGAGGGGTTATTTCATCCGCGGGTACGTATCAATAAAAGGTATCACAGTATTTTTGACCCTCAGATCGATAGAAGGAATATCTCATGGCATACCTGACGATTAACGGACTCAACATCTACTACGAAATGGACGGCGAGGGGGAAACCATCCTTCTCCTGCACCACGGATTCGGCTGTGTGAGGATGTGGAAGGACATTTACCCCGGCCTGGTAAAGGAAGGATATCGTGCAGTCATGTACGACCGACGGGGATATGGTCGCTCTGAGGAGGGCCCGGATTTCGATCGGTTCTACGTAAGCCCAAGCTTTCGCGCCGATGGAATCAAGGAACTGGAAACCGTCCGGAAAATGCTGGGCCTGGAATCATTTCATTTGGTGGGGCAGTGCGAGGGGGGCGTGGTGGCTGTGGATTACGCAACCCGATACCCGAAACAGGTTCAGTCCATTACCATCTCAAGCACCCAGTGCTACAACGACATCCCCATGCCTGAATGGAACCGGGAGATGTTTCCGAAGCCTTTACAGCAGTTAGACCCCGGGCTTCGGGAAAAGATGGCCGAGTGGCACGGAAGAGAACGCGCCGGTCGGTTTTTCGACATGTTTCGCGATCGCGGCGGGTCCTACGGGACCGGCGTCTTCGATATGAGACCGATTCTCCCCGCCGTTGCCTGCCCGGTCCTTGTGCTCTACCCGGACCGCAGCGCTCTGTTCGATGTGGAGCAGGGGGTTGCTTTCCACCGTCATCTGCCCAACAGCGAGTTGGCTGTGTTGCCCAGATGTGGCCACAACACTTACGAAAACCAGCCCGTTGAATATGTACGTAACGTTCTTTCCTTCCTGGAACGGCAGAAGAGCTATGTTCCAACGGAATATTTCAATGCCACATGTGTAGCGCCGGGGCGTTAAGTGAACCTCCCTCTCTGACTTTTTATGAGGTTTTCAAAGCCTATTTCATCCGCAGGTACGCATCAATGAAAGGATCAATTCCCCCATCCATTACCTTTTCCACGTTTCCATTATCGAGGTTGGTGCGGTGATCTTTCACCATTCTGTATGGATTGAAGACATAGGAACGAATCTGGCTTCCCCAAGCAATATCTTTCTGGGTGTCGTGCATTTCCTGTTTTTTTTGCTCCAGCTTATTCTTTTCCAGATCGTAGAGTTTTGATTTCAGCACCTTCATGGCCATTTCTTTATTGCG
>JABGPV010000575.1 GCA_018644785.1 Deltaproteobacteria bacterium
TCCACCGGAACTGTCCCCGGCGCCACCCGGCAGTTGTACGCTGTGCGTAGCGTCGAACACCATGGGAAAACCGAGTTTTGCCATTATGGCCAGGGATCTCATGTCAACCACGAGGTTATTGTAGCCAAAGGAAAATCCTCTCTCCGTAATCAGGATATTCCGGTTCCCGGCGGCGGTCACCTTCTCTGTGATCGGCCCCATTTCAAGTGGAGAAATAAACTGACCTTTCTTGATATTTATGGGAATTCCGAATTTAGCCACATGCACGATGAGATCAGTCTGGCGGCACAAGAATGCCGGGATCTGGATCACGTCGAGTACCCGGGCCGCTTTTTCCACGTCACTGATGCGATGCACATCTGACAAAACAGGCAACCCGAACTGCTCCTTGACCTTTTGAAGGATATGAAGTCCCTTGTCAATACCGGGGCCTCGGTAGGAGGTCAAAGAGGTCCGGTTGGCTTTGTCGTAAGAGGCTTTAAAAATAATCGGAACTTGGAGATCATCACACATCTCTTTCAAATAACGTGCGATTTTTAGCGTGCTGGATTCACTTTCAATGACGCAGGGCCCTGCAATCAAGAAAAACGGCCCCGCTGCTTCTATGGACAAACTGCCTGTTTTAAAATTCTTCTCCATGTTCCTGATTCCAACAAACCTGAAAACTGAAAAGTGGCTAAGGGAAAATCCATACGGTTGGTTTTGAGGCCGCGACTGATTTCTCTTAAAGACTGTGTGGTCACATTGTTATCGCATGGTCTCGGGAAAGTCAAGATTCCCAAACGAGGAACAACTTTTTCTTGTCATGTGAGGGAAGAAGCTTTATCATGCATTTTCTCGCTTTTTTAGATATTGCGAGGGTGAGAAAGCTTGCATGATTGTTTATTTTCGGAGGAGATCAATTACCAATGGCGAAAAAAAAGGTTTCCAAAACCATCGATGACATCAACAAAAAGATTAAAGAGGGAAGCGTTGTTGTGGTCACAGCCGATGAAATGGTCGGCATTGTCAAGAAAAGTGGCGCTGAAAAAGCGGCCCGGGAAGTGGATGTGGTCACCACCGGAACTTTCTCTCCCATGTGTTCCTCCGGGGCTTTCATTAATTTCGGGCACACCAAACCCACTATCAAAGCCGGCCAAACATGGTTGAATGACGTACCCGCTTATGGGGGCCTGGCAGCAGTAGACTGTTACATCGGGGCCACAGAACCCAGAGAGGATGATCCTTTGAACGGGGTTCACCCGGGACAGTTTAAATACGGGGGCGGACACGTGCTCCAAGATCTGGTGGCGGGTAAGAAAGTCGAACTGCGTGCCACGGCTTATGGCACCGACTGCTACCCCAAGACCCAGGTAAAGAAAAAGATTACCCTTTCAGACCTTCCCT
>JABGPV010000576.1 GCA_018644785.1 Deltaproteobacteria bacterium
GGAAAATTTGGCCGGCCTCGTCTGAACCCACAACAGGTTTTCAGGGAAACTCATATCCTCGTCAAACACCCATTCCATGTCCTGGGGCATGTCAAAGTAGGACTCTACCTCCAGGGCGATCCTTACGATTTCTTCAAGCTCCCTCTCGTCGATACATGGGCTGTCCTGCTTTTCCACCGGTACACTCACCATGCCGATGCCGTCTTTTTTGTATACCACCATTCGCGTTTTCTTGCTGATGGTGGATGATACGACCGATCCGCCGGCTTTGTCCACCAGAAAGCTGTCAGGCGTAACTTCACCGGACACCACGCTCTCTCCAAGCCCCCAGTTTCCTTCAACCACCGCCTTGGTCAGGTCACCTGTGGTGGGCTGGACCGTCAGGGTTACCCCTGCGCTCCGAGCATTGACCATCTTGAGCACCGCCACACCGATGGGCGCCTTGCTCATCTCCATGCCTTTTTCGAGCCGAAACGCAATGGCTCGCGTGGTAAAAGCGCTGCTCCACACCTTGATGATCTTTTTTACCAGGTCTTTCTTACCCCGGACGTTCAGATAGGTTTCCATTTGTCCGGGCATGCTGACCGACCCGCTGGACCGGGTGGCAACAGCCACATCCGGCTGGCCCACCGTTTCGCAGAGTTCGTCATAAAAGTTGTGAAGTTCATGCTTCATGGCCTCTGGCATATCCTTGCCTTCGATGATGCCGCGAATGGTGCGCCCGGCTTCCACCTGTTTTTCAATCTTGTGAATGCTGTCGCCGGCATCCTCCACGTATTTTCTGATTTCTTCGCCTGCGCCGGTTTCATCCATGAAACGTTCGTAACCATCCACAGAGATGGCAAAACCGGGTGGCACGCGCATGCCCATGTGCACCATCTCCCCCAGGTTCGCACATTTCTTGCCCACCAGTTCGTTATGTTCGCTGCGAAGCTCTTTCAGCCTGTAAATCCATTTCTGCGCCATGGTGAATTCCTCTTATTGGCTGTTAGCTGTTGGCTCCTAGCCCTTAGCGGATAGTCTTAAGCCAAGAGCAGAGAGCCAACAAAAAGCCAGTAATCACTTATCCAGGATGTAGACGGTTCCCATATTGGCATCCACCTTGACCATCTGTCCCGAACGGATCTTGGCAGTCCCTTCAAACACGTTCATGACCACGGGTATACCGTATTCCCGGCCCACAATGGCCGCATGGGACAAACTGGCCCCGCGATCCACGACCACGCCCTTGATCATACTGAAAACGGGCGTCCAGCTGGGTGATGTACTGGCAGCCACCAGAATATCCCCTTCCTGGACCAGGCTCAGCTCGTCTTC
>JABGPV010000577.1 GCA_018644785.1 Deltaproteobacteria bacterium
CGGAATGAACGACCATATCACCAAACAGATCGATCCGGATAAACTCTACACCGCCCTGGTGAAATGGATCGAGCCAAAGAAAAGACAACGCCCGCTTCATCCCATGCAGAAAAAGATCGCCTCCGGCCAGGCCCCCGGAACCGACCCGGCCCTCGTAGCAACTTTGGCGGAGCCGGCAGATATGCCCGGACTGAATATCAGTGAAGGCCTGGCGCGGGTTGCGGGAAACCAGGCCCTGTATGACAAACTGCTCCAAGACTTTTCCAGGGAATTTTGCCCGATAGTTTCGGAACTGCACAAACTCCTGGATGAGGATCAACTTGAGGGAATGGCGACTCTCGTGCATAGTATCAAGGGGGTTTCGGGAAATCTGGGTGCCAACGATCTCAATGGGGCCTCCATAGCCCTGGAAAAAACCATCAAAGGCGGGGATCGGGTGCTCATTGACTATCAGATTCACAAGTTTGAAACCGATCTGGAAACCGTGCTTCAATCCATCAATGATGCTGCACCCGCGAAACCCGCCATAAGAGATGATTCTGCACTCCCGGCCCGACAGGACAAGGCGCTAGACATTAAAACAGTGGAACCGCTGATACTCGAATTGAAGGACATGCTTGAGGAATCCAGTCTGGACGCGGACCGGGTCCTTGCCAAACTCAAAGCTCTGTTGGACAGCAGTCGCTTCGATGGCCCTATTTTATCCCTTGAAAGAAAATTGAGTGATTTTAACTATGAACAAGCGTTGTCCGACCTGGTGAAACTGGCCGGCGCGCTTGGCGTAAATATGAGTGAAAGGAACTGAACATGCAAAAGAGAGCAGTCATCACAGGCCTGGGGCCCATAACACCCATCGGCATCGGCAAAAAAGCTTACTGGGAATCTCTCATGGAAGGCAAATCAGGTGCGAAAAATATTCAATTTGAAGGATGGGAAATGGATCAATATCCATGCCAGGTTGCCTGCCCCGTTGACGGGTTTTCACTGACCGATTACCTGCACAGAAACAAAGATTTCAGGTATCTTGGCAGGACTTCCGAATTTGCCATGGCCGCGACCCGGCTGGCACTGGAAGATGCTGGTTTTACGCTTGATGCCGTCGAACAGGAAAAGGGACGTCGTACCTACGAGGTTCAAAACACGGATCCCGTCAACATCGGATGCATACTGGGTATCGGCGCCCAGAACATGGATCTCTGCGAAAAGTGGTATCGACAATTTCTTAAACACAATGGCCCCAAAAGGGTTTCCCCCTTTGCACTGCCTCACGTGCAGATATGTTCCATACCGGT
>JABGPV010000578.1 GCA_018644785.1 Deltaproteobacteria bacterium
AAATTGCTTGAAGGTGATGGTATTGCCTCCGGGTAGATCCATCCGGTTTTCGGCACTGAATTTCTCAAGGAGCGTGACGGACACAGGACCTGCCGTTGCGCCGAAAACAGTGGCCGATGAACCTGACATGATGCCGAGGGACAGGGCCCACCAGATAATGTGGTGATCCGGCGCCAGGGCGCATCCCATCACCACAGGGAAAAAAAGGGCTGCCGTGGGACCCGCATTCAAAAAGGCGGTCAAAAAGGCGGCGCTCCACATCAATACCAGGCAGAGCAGCCATGGTTGCCCAAGGGAGGATATTTCGAGTGCCCCGGAAATATAGTTGAGCATGCCGGAGGCTTCCAGTCCACCCACCACCACGAACAGCCCGGTAAAAAAGAAGATATCGTTAAACCCGATCCCCCGGATGATTTTCTCCCGGTCGATCCCTGAGAAAAGAAAAAGGGACGTCCCGCCCAAAAGTGCCACAGCGGATGGGTTCAGGGAGATCATGTTTGAGATGATAAACAGAAAAACAACATGGCCCAGAACAAAAAGGCCTCTCCTTTGGGCCCGCATTGAAACAGGCGTTTCCGCAGAAGACGGGTTTTCAGGGGGCCGGGGCTTTTGGAATTCGGGCAGGTGAAACATGCCGATTTTCACTTTGAAATAGAGCAGCATCAGGCCCAGGAGGATCAGGCAGATGGGCATCATGAAAATGACAAATTGGCCAAACCCGATGCCGGCCTGTGAGGAAATCAACATGTTTGGAAAATCGCCGACCATGGTGGATGCGCCGCCCAGGTTGGAAGAAATGACTTCTCCCACAATAAGCGGCCGGGGATCAAAATTCAGGGTGGCGGCCAGTTTCAGGGTGATGGGCACGATCACGAGGATGGTGGTCAGGTTATTGACCAGCAGGGAGAAAAAGTAGGTAATGAGACAAAAGCTGATGAACATGCGCAGGGCGCTTCCCCCCGCGTAAACACTTATCCTGCCGGCGATGCGTTTGAAAAAGCCCGCCTCGTTTAACACCACCGTGATGATGCTCATGCCGAGGAGGAGCGACAGGGTATTGAACTTGATGGCAAAAAAAGCATCGAGTGGATTATAAACGCCTAAAAATGAGCCGATCAGTACGAATTTCAGGGCAAAAAGGGAGACAATCAATGTTCGGTTTTCGACTTTATTGTACAGAAGATAGAACAGGACCAGGGAAAGTTTGAAAAAAAGCAGGGTGATAATGACCTGTTTGGTTGTTGACAGAGAACTGAATTTAAAAGCCTTGTCCCTGAGAAC
>JABGPV010000579.1 GCA_018644785.1 Deltaproteobacteria bacterium
AATACCAGCGCGCCGATCTCGCCTTTTAGAAATCCCACGTTCTTGATCATGCCCTCAAGAATTTCCATGTTGTCTTCATATTTTGCTGAAACGTCGGCATAGATCTTGTCCATTTTGTTCTTTTCGGATGCAAAAAATTCTATTTCCTGCACCAGATCATTTTCTTCAGCGACCAACGCCAGAAGACTTTCCTTTTGCTCCTCCGACTTTTCCAGCAGGGTTTTGGCGTTTCTTTTTTTCTTGACAAGGGTAAGCTCAAGATCACTCAATTTCCCGGTCAAGGCCTTGTTTTCTTTTTCAAGGCTTTCAACCTCCCCGGTAAGGGCCGCATTTTCCTTGATGGGATTTGATTCGTTCATGGATTAATTTACCTTGAAGACCCACATGGGTTGAGCGGACTTCGTCACTCCCGCCTATGTTTACGCATTACGTTCAACAATGAGATTTGTAATCTCTGCTTTGGTCAGTTTATCGTCGCAGTCAATGCCGAGATCTTCACAGATAGCGATAAGCTCCGACTTGAGTTTTTTGAGCAACTCTTCTTTGGTCAGGATTTCCGCTTCGGGCTCCGCTTCTTCCGCTTCTTTCGGCGTTTCATCAGCGGGCTCAGGTTGATCACCATCGGGAAACGCCAAGTCCTGATCTATTTCAGCTTCTCCCATCCTGGTTTTTTGCCACCAATCAATCAGTTCATCGGTCGCCTTATCCAACGCCTCTCCGCCTGCCTGCAAATCAAAGACGATTTCCTCGCCCGTAATCATTTTGATGGCATCCAAGGCCCTCTTTTTCAGCTCAATGTCTTCATTTTTTAATACCTTTATCAGCGGGAGAACAGCCGATTTATCCCTGATGGCCGCAAGCGCCGACAACGCCGCTTTTGTGACCCTTTCATCTTCATCTTTCAATCCCTGAACAAGTGCCGGAACGGCTTCCTCATTGCCTTTCCATCCCAGGAAGGTTGCGCCGGACTTCCTGACGTCGGGGTGGTCGTCCTGCAGGGCATTATTAAGGATTTGCGTTGCTTCCTCGTCATTTTCCGCCGCCAGTTTGTATAGGCCGCGAAGGCAGGCGACGCGCACCCTGTAATGGGGATCTCGTGCTTGATCTTTGAATAGTTTGACGGCGCTGGAATCCCCTATATCGATCAGAGCGTTTACAATCTCCAGGGTCAAATTCGGGTCCTCAAACCCGGTAGCTTCGGCAAGTACCGGTACGGCCGCTTTATTCTTCATTTTACCGAGCTCGGCTACGGCAAGAATCTTGATTTCCATCT
>JABGPV010000058.1 GCA_018644785.1 Deltaproteobacteria bacterium
CGACGGCCTGGACCTCATTGCCAACAACCGGGTCAAAGCTGAAATTCCGCGTCTTCTGACGGCACTGCCCCCGACACCTGAAAAAAAGCTGGCACTGCCCCCTTTCGAACCTGAAACCCCTTTTGATACTTTGGACATCCGGAACTTCCCCGGCCGAACCCGCACTTACCTGAAGATCCAGGATGGATGCCAATCCTTCTGTACCTACTGTATCGTCCCCTACGCCAGGGGGCCCTATCGGAGCCTGGACCCTGAAAAAGTCCTTGGGGCTCTTGCAGGGTTCGCAGAACAGGGATACCGGGAAGTGGTACTGACCGGCATCCACCTGGGAAAATACGGGGTGGACCTGCCGGGAAACCTGGATCTCAAAAGGCTGCTTCAAAAGGTGGGAAAAGAAGGGTTTCCCCTCCGACTGCGGCTGAGCTCACTGGAGCTCCGGGAACTGGAACCGGAAATCATTGATATGACTGCATCCGAAAAATGGCTCTGCCCCCATTTTCATATTCCCCTCCAAAGCGGGGATGACCGAATCCTCAGAAGAATGAACCGCCATTATACCACGAAGGCGTTTGCCGAAAAAATCGAAGCCATTCACGCCGCCATCCCTCAGGGTGCCATCGGGGTGGATGTTATGGCCGGGTTCCCGGGAGAAGATAACACCGCCCATGCAAACTGCCTTTCACTCATTCGAGATCTTCCCGTCTCATACCTCCATGTATTTCCCTTTTCACCGAGAAAGGGAACGCCGGCATGGGATTACAAGGACAAGGTTGACATCCATATCATCAAACAGCGGGCGTCAGAGCTCAGAACACTTGGCCGGGAAAAACGAATGCTGTTTTATGAAAGTTGCTTGAACCATGTCTTCGATGTGCTGGTGGAGGGTCCCTATGCCGAAGATAAAACCCTCATGACGGGTGCCGGCGAGAACTACCTCCCCTTTGTGTTCCCGCGCGACGATAACTTGCAGGGTCATATTGTGAAGATGCGTGCCGGGCGAATTACAGGCGACAAAATTCTGGGAGAGATTTTAGTTTGAAGGGAAGTACGGATGGCGGGATTCAAGACACATCATCCGTTTTGAACGAGTTCAGCTAAAAATATGGAAAACGGTTCTATATTTTTTCTTACGCTTGCTTCTTCCAAGGCGGCCATGTAATCGTTGCGGGTCTTAAGCGGAATGACTGTCCATGGATAACCACCACTGGCTAACATAACATTCATCAGTAATCTTCCCATGCGGCCATTTCCATCAATATAGGGGTGGATATATACAAATAAAAAGTGGCCTAAAACAGCTTTTACAGCAGGCTCTTCTTCATCTTCTAAAAGAAGAAAGAATGCAGGCATAAGATCGCGCACAGCTTCGTATCGGGGTGGTACATGCATTGATTTTCGGATATAGACAGGTTGGTTTCGGTAACCGGCAAGGTCAGATGCGGCTATAAGACCAGCGGTTACACTTGGGGCAAATAATTCTCTGTACCATATGGAATGATCGTTACTTACCACTGTACCTGGAGAGCTTTTATTCAGAATTTTTTCCGAGCTTTTCTTCACTGCCTGGAAAGCCTGCCAGTAACCCCGAGCAGCCAAGGCATTAGCATATTCTTTATCTTTGCGGTTAGTTTCTGGGTCCCAACTTCCTGAGCTGACACGTTCAATAAGTTCCTCACTAACGCGATATCCTTCAATAGAAAGTGAATGATAGGCATCAGTCAGATATATATCATCGACATGTTTAAGATATTCATCGGTGTTCTGACGTAATAAGGGTGCCTGCGGAAAGTTTTCGAGGACAATACCGCGCATATCCGCCCAATTCATCCGTATCCGATTGACATATGGAGAAAGCTCGCGCTCACTAAAAATAATAGTAGATTTTTCTTCAAAGGGGTCATTTTCTGTAATGCTATATCCGGCAGCTCTCATTGCCTCAACAATATTGTCAGCAATAATATTTTTGCCAATATTTCGAAAAGCCCCTGCAAGCCTTCCGGCCACTGTACTATGCCCACCTTCAAGAAGCTTGTGTAAGATCTCCGAAGCATCAGAGATCATGGACAGCGCAGCTCGGGCTTCTATGACATAATTTGAATAATAGCCGGGACCACATGCAATCAAAGCAGCGGGCAGGGTCATAATCCGTAACTTTTCCTTGATTTCCATATCATTCTTATCCGGCAATTTCAGGCGAACGTCCATTATCGATGTTTCATGAAGAAGAGATTGTGGCTTGTTCCCCCCTTTGGGAGTTCGAACAAGAAGTTGTTCTGGTACGCTCCAGTTTCCGCTATGAATGCTTAAGGATTGTTCAGGGGAAAGACACCATTGATTACTAAACCTTGATTTAAGATAATCACCACAAAAACCCCAAAATGAGGCATACCAGGCCGTACTCTCTCCGGCTGGCTCTTCAGATCGAGCTGGAATATACCATCCTTTCATCACTTCTTTGATGAATCCATTTTTAACAAGACGTTCCCGGTGAGTTCGTGTCATGTCTTTTGTATGAATTGCAACAATGTCTTTGTCCTGAAGTTTTTTCAAAACAGCGAGAGCTTCTGCAAGCTTATCTTGTGGTGTTGGCATTTTTGGCCCATATATTATGCGTTATACATATGTGCTGTTTTTAGGTTATTAAGTTTTATTATTTTTAGGGTTTTGTGTCAAATGGTTTTCAGGTTATTAAGACAGTCTGTTTTTAGGTTTTTCGGCTCTGCAATGTTTAAGTTTTTGTATCGCAGCGGCAGTTTTCGATGTCGTACATGACCTTGTGCTGCCTGGGGTACAGGCGGAGGGCGGCCCAAAACACTTTTCCGTGTTTACGGAAAACGTCTCCGACTGTTGTCCACCGTCCAGCCATAACGTTTCAAATAACATGCCGCGCCGAGAAGCTTATTGAAAATTAAAAGAGGCCCTCCGCGGTCATGTTGATTTGGTTGTTAAGTGATTCACGTCGGTTGCGAAGCATCATTTAGTGGCCTGCGTATCGATTTTCCCAGTTGCGATGTAAGTCTGCTCAAGGTTTGCAAGACCTTCGGTTCAGTTTTTAGCTCTTTATACCCGTTGAAGATCATGTCTATATCAAGGTAACAAAATTTTCTCTGCTTATAATATGGGCCTACTAGATCTATAACAGAATCTCTTAACGGTGTAATACTCACGTACTTTTGAATACCTCTAGATTTGCTGTGATACCAAAGCTTAACAATATCGTGACCATACTTATTTATAAACTTATTTCTTCCGTACTGCTCTATGATCCAAATGTATGATTTAAGATGAAGTTCCAGCGACTGACAAAAAAGCTGATAAGGAATGGGATCAAATCCTTCTGTTTTTTTTCTAGCTGCAACATATTGTTTTGCTGCTTCGTGATATCGAACGGCGTAATTTCTAAAATTTACCCCGGTAATAACAATTTTTGCCGATTCTGCTTTTATTACTATATTTGTCATATTTACACTTAACAGTTACGATAGGTGGAAAATTTTCCATCTATTGCCCTTATAGCATGGAAAAAAGTCCATCTATTTTCATATTGAGATATAAAATATGGAAAATTTGGCATTGATAACCTGGAAAATCCGCAAATTCCGACCGGATCCCAAACTTCACATCAATGGGCAGATCGACAGGTCCTGCGCCACAGGGGTTATGGGTGAAGCTTCGCTCCCAACAGGGACAACGGCGTCTGCCGGGAGGCGGACAGGCAGGTTTTGAGGGGATGCTCCATGGGGAAACCTCCGGCCAATAAGTCAGGGTTTGTAACGATGGAACAGCTATTTGCTAGCGATAGTATGGTATCATTCAGGTTCCATGCGCCTCACTTGAGGCACTTGGAACAAGAACACGTCTATAATTTATGACCCGGCCACCTTAATAAAGGCCCTCATATAGGCGGGAAGATCGTCCGGGGTTCTGCTGGTAACCAGGTTTCCGTCAATGACCACTTCCTCGTCCACCCAGTTGGCCCCCGCATGAACCAGATCATCTTTGATAGCGAAATAGGACGTCACCGTGCGGCCTTCCAGTATTTCGGCGGATGCGAGCATCCACCCGGCGTGACAGATGGCCGCGACCGGATTACCGGCTTCAAAAACATCCTTGACCAGTTTGATCATGGCCGGATGGCGTCTCATGTGATCGGGCGCGTATCCACCGGGGATGACGATGCCGTCAAATTCCGACGCTGAAACCTGATCGGCACTGACATCCGGCTTCGCCACGGTTCCGGATTTCCCCTTGTATGCATCCGCGCTCCCGGAGCCCACCACAACCACCTGTGCCCCCGCCTCCTTAAGGCGGTAATAGGGATACCAGAATTCATGGTCATTAAAAATTTCTTCCACCAGGATAATAAACTTTTTGCCTTCCAGTTCCATGACTGACTCCATTTTTGGATTTTCTTTTGTTTAGGGCCTCGGCCCTTACGACCCGCCAAAGACCTTTTTTAACAGATCCGTGGCCCTTGCCGCCGGATTCTGACGAATCTTTTTTTCTTCCTGTCCCAGCATATAGAAAAGACCATTCAACGCACCATCGGTGACATATCCGTCCAGATCCGGGACCGTCCCTTTGGCAAAGGGGAGGTTCTGAATGGGCTCGGACAATGCCTGATACTTCTGTGTGACACCCACTTCACCCATTGCATTGTGAATGATCGGCCGAAAAACCTCTTCGAGTTCACCGGAGCTCTTCTCTTTAAGATAATTCGTCGCTGCCATGTCTCCGCCATCCAGGATTTTCCGGGCGTCCGTAAAAGACATCTCTTTAATACTGTCCCAGAAAATGGCTTTTGCCTTGGGTGCAGCCACTTCGGCTGCCCGGTTCATGCTCTTGTCAAATTCGTCCAGTTGAGACCCATATCCCAGGGTCCTGAGCATCCCTTGAACTTTCTCAATGGAACCGGGGAGGGGAATCTTGATTTCAGGATTCCGTGAATACCCGCCCTCTTTGCCGACCCGTTTTACGGCATTGTCCGTACCGATTTCCAGGGCTTCTTTCAAACCATCCACAATCTCTCCCGTGGAAAGGCCATCATCCTGGCCTGTGGCCTTCTTCAGGGTGTCCAGAAGCTCTCCCCATTTGGCACAAGCCGGTTGAACACCCGCAAAGATCAAAGCAAATGAAAAAAGAACAACTAAAAACCGGGTTGTTTTTGAAAACGTCATCGGAAACTCCTTTAAAAGATTCCATTCATCCTTGGTTCTTTGCCGCAAGGGCCTGTTTCAATTTCTCGCCCAGGGAACCCATCCCTTCATCCTTGCCGGGGATAAAACTGCGCCATTCACCTTCATCCTGCGCATCCCCGGGACCCACGGAAATTTTCCGTTCGCTCACGTTGACATTTTCAATCACGACGGGTATGGCATCCCCCGGCCTTGATTTTTCAATGCGACCCGGCTTGGCCGACTCCCGGATCCTGCTCTTGGGGAGCAACGCCGAAATACCCGGCTCAAGAGAGACGAATATCCCGAATTTTTCGTGCTTTTCCACGACGACTTCCACCGCCTGCCCCACCGGGTACTTCTGTGCAACCCCCGCCCAGGGATCGCCTTCCACATCCCGCATGCTCAGGGAAATTCGCTTTCGGGATTCATCAATTTCCTTGATCGTCACCTGAACCCTATCGCCGAGTGCCACCACATCCTCGCATTTCAGGATGCGCTTCCGATAACTCATCTCGCTGATGTGAACCAGTCCCTCAATACCCGCTTCAATCTCCACAAAAGCGCCGAATTTCGCGCAACGGGTCACCTTTCCATCCACCACGTCGGCCTCTTTAAACCGTTCTGCGACCGTTTCCCAGGGGTCGTCAATGGTTTGCTTGATGGAAAGGGAGATCTTCATCTGGCCCGGCTTTTCGCCCGGCGCCATGCCGAGCACCTTAACCTTTATGGAATCGCCGGGCTTTAGCACGTCAGCAGGATTTTCCACACGTGACCAACCCAACTCGGAAATATGAACCAGCCCTTCCACCCCCACAATGAGCTCCACAAAAGCGCCAAAGGGCATGAGCTTGGTCACCCTGCCCTTTATCTCGTCGCCCACGGCAAGGTCTTCAAAAAAACCTTTCCGCGCCTTTGCCACGGCCTTGTCCAACAACTTTCGTCTTGAAACCACAATATTGCGGCCGTCTTCTTCAAAATCGGTAATGAGGAATTCAAAGGTTTCCCCCACGTAATCCTCGGGTTTTTCCACGTAATGGATGTCCATCTGGCTGATGGGGCAAAAGGCTCTTTTCTGCCCCAGCAATACCTCAAACCCGCCTTTGTTCAGGGCATTCACCTTGCCTTCCACCGGAATCGCTTCCGCATGGGCATCCTGCAAAAGCTCAAAACCACCCACGCCGGTCACGGCCTTTGAAAGCCGAATCTCTCCCGCCTTGACGGATATGGCGTAGAGCTCCAGAACATCTCCCACCTTACATGGAAGTTCACCTTCTTCATCCAGCAGTTCGCCTCTTTCCACGACCCCGTCAATCCTTGTTCCGGTGTCTACAAAAACAGAATCCCTGCCGATGGAGATGATCTCCCCCCTGATTTTATCCCCAACCCGAACACTTTCATTCAATTTGTTATCATATGCCTCAAACAGATCGGCAAAGCTCTCTTCTTCCGATTGCGTTTCAACCGTTTCTTCCGCAACCTCTTCCTGGATATCATCCGGCATAACTGTCCATCCCCCACCAGCAACGCTTAAATTCCGGTTTTTCCTAAAACTTTCTCCACATTCGGAAATGGTCCCATGAACCTTCCGTTCATTTCCAATCCATCCTTATCAGAGTTTAACGGCATTTTCAACTCGGCCGGTTCTAAAACCGTTCAATAACCTTTCCCTTTTCCACAAATGACGCCATCGTCTCATAGGCGCCGCGCAAAGTCGAAACGGCCCCTTTCAGTTTTTCATTGAGCATATCCTCCGCCCCCAGCGCATTTTCAACCCTTTCGGAAATTTCCTCACCCTGCTCAAGATAATTTCCGATTTCTTCCAGAATCTTCTTTCGCTTTTCATGCTTTTTTCGCTCTTCTTCAATAACCGGCAGAAGCCTGGCAATTGAGTATTCCACAAGCGCATCTCTCGGTGTTTCAAAATCCTTTGAAACCTCTTCCAGGCTGCAAAGTGTCCGCCGGCTCAGAACAAAGGTTTTCTGAACCCGTTTCAGCCTCAAAAATCGCTTGGATTCCATTTCCCGGGCAACCACCGCCAATGATTCCACATCATCGATCAAATGATCAAAAAGGGACTTCTGTTTGATCCCCATATGAGCGGCCGCCACACTGATGGCCTCAATGGCTTTTCCACTGAGCCTAAAGGTTGCCCGCACGGATTGTTTACCCCTCAGTTCAGACAAAGACGGTACGACAATCCCCTGTTCCGGACGTCCATATTTTCCTTCCACCATAATGATCACCTCAGATCTTCAGACATTCATTACTTATTACCATAAATCTATTTCGTAATGCAATACTTTCCTTTTCCACCCTTGGGTATTAAAGAATCTGTAATGAGGGAAAAAAATTGCGAAAGAGAAACAAAAGAGGCCGCTCCGGTTGAGCAGCCCCTCTCATTAAAAAAGGGGGGGACCGGGAAGCTTACATGACGTCTTTGTCGCTCTCTTCTATGACCCGGTCGATCTCGGCCTGAAGTTGGGGCGGAAGCCCCGGGATATCAACACTTAAAAACCCCCGAACAATGGTGGAGGTGGCCTCTTCCTCGTTGAGCCCCCGGCTCATGAGGTAGGAGATCTCCTCCTGGGCGATTTTCCCCACAGCGGCCTCATGACTCATTTCCACCCCGTCCACATGCCCTTCCAGCTCCGGGATGGCAGAATCAAGCCCCCATTTAACAACAATCCCTTACATTCCAGATGAGCCTTGATTTCGGGAACTTCTCCGATGAGATGCCCCCTTGCGATCATCTTTCCGCCATTGCTGATGGCCCTGGCAACGATTTCCGCCCGGGTTCCTTTCGCCTTGAGAAAAATCCGACCGCCCAGATCGTATTCGGATCCGGGACTTCCCACCACGATGCTGTAAAAGCGCGCCACCGCGTCTTCACCCACCAAATGGGTTGTGGGATACATCTGTATGCTTCGAACCGGCTTCATGGAAATATAATTGTTAATGAAAAGGCCGCCCTCTTCCACCCTTGCCACGGACCGGGGACGTACCATCACTTCCTCCGCCCAATTGTGAATCATGGTGAAGGTCAGTTTGGCGTTTTTCTTTACAAAAAACTCCGATATCCCCACATGGAGCCCCCGTTTAAGATAGGGGGCCGTGGCACATCCCGATATGATGTGAAGTTCGGAATCTTCTTCCGCAACAATGATGTTGTGCACATTCTGCTGCATGCCGTCCTTATGCATATAAAGACAGGCCTGAACGGGATAGACCGATTTGCTTCCGGGAAGGGACCGGATGACGTATCCGTCGTGCAAACCCAACTGGGCGGCCGCCGTATATTTGTCGGCGCTCACGTCCGCCAGCTTCCAGTAATAGTCGCGAACCCAAGGCTGCTCCGCCAGCGCTTTTTGAATGGAAAGAACTTCAATGCCTTCCTGGGAACTGTGGCAATGGACAGCGTGGTCGTTCATCTGTAAAAAGGTTCCGCCCCTTTCCTTTTCCGTCACATCCAGCCCCGCCATGAGCAGTCGCTCCTGTTCTTCCTTTGGCAGACTGCGAAGGTCATCATCCGCCATTTCAAAATGGGGTGAAGGCGTTGGATCAAATGTACTAAGATCCACATCCGGCCCTATGGCGCCCTTTTTGTCAATTGCCGCTTTCGCTTTTAACTCAAACTGGTCAAACTGTTCGTCGATATGCATCTTACGCACTCCTCATATCCGGTGTCGCCCACGCAATTGAGAATCTCCCTGGGGTTACTCACACAACTGAGCTTCCCGTTGTAGAGCACCTGTCCTTTATCGGCCGAGACATAATCCAGGATAAACCCCGTATGGGTAATGATCAAACCCATTTTGCGCCTGTCGGCCTTGGCCTGCATTTTCGACCGATCCTTTGAGGGATGAAAGTGCTTCTCAAGAAGTTCGGCAATGGTATTACCCACAAGGGTGATGTTTTCCAAGTCAACCCCCGATTCAGGCTCGTCGAACAGCATCAGATCCGGTTCCTGCGCCATCAGCTGCAGCAATTCCGACCGTTTGATTTCACCGCCGGAAAAACCCGCGTTCACGTCCCGGTCCAGGAAGTCTTCAAAATCGACGCGCCTTGCCAGGGCCGTTGAATCGATTTCCTCTCCAGCGCACAAATCCACCATCTGCCGGGTTTTGAGACCGTTAATGGTGGGCGGTCGCTGGTAACTCATACCGATGCCCATTTTTGCCCGCTCATCAATAGGGGCATGGGTAATATCCTCCCCCTTGAACATAATCTTCCCGGAAACCACCTGGTACTGGGGGTATCCCATAATGGTCATCAACAGGGACGTCTTCCCGCTCCCGTTGGGGCCAAAAAGGATGTGGGTTTCACCGGGGTTAATTTCGAGATCAATATGTTTCAAAATCTCTTTCTCCCCCAGTTTAACCTGCAAATCCTCTATTTTAAGCATCTTATATCTCCTTTTTGCAGCGTTCCTTTTTCAAGACTGCCATCATGTTTCCATAGGGAAAGAATTTGGCATGGTTCATACTTATAACAACTGTTGCCCACTTTCGCAAGACGGCTGTCCCGGGACCCAAACAGCAGACTCCGGCCGTTTCAACGCCCATCAAGGGTTCTATAGCTATTGATTACCTTAAATATTGCTATATTTTTCAGATGGAGATATGATCCTGTTCCGATTAATGTGAAGTTATGACGTTACATAATCTTGCAAACATCCCGGCAACGACGCAGCCCCTGACATTTGAGTAAACGGCATTCCATGGAAGTCTTTTTTCCTCCAGGTCTACCTCCGGAAAATTTACGGCGGCTTATCAATGAATATACATCGATTCTGCCGGATAGCACCATTAGATTGAAATTTACGCGGAATGTTCTGAAACACTTTCACAACCCTCCCAAGCGCCACGGGTTTCGCCATTCTTGGAGCGAAGCGGCATTCAGGAAAGTACTTGAGGCGGAAATTGAGATACTGGTTCCCGGAAGCGATCTTCTGTTGAAGAATGCGATTCAAAACGGAGATATTTCGCGGTCGCCATTCTCATTGTTAAACATCCGCTGCTTCCAACGATCGGTCTTCTTTTTCATTATAATCACTTCAGTTCTCGGGTTGTTTATCGGGGCTGCGTCTTTATACATTTTTGTCAGCCAAAACGATTCCGGCAACCCCGAAACAACCGCTTTTTCTCCCATTGAAACTCAAGTCCCATTTCAAGCCCTGAGGGATGAGGTTCCGGATCAACCAACCGAATACACGGACTTCGATGATCTCCTTGAAAACCCGTTTTCATTCCGTTTGATTGAAAACCACGTCCCGTTTAAACCCCTGGCCGGTCGGATTTCCGCTGAAAACCCTTTGGAAGCGGTTGTACCGGACGTCCCCCCCCCTGCGATGAAAGCACAAAAAAAGAATGAGGAAGAAAACTTTCCCGAATACATCGAACGCCAGATCTGGCTTGTTGAAAAAACCGGCGACGTGGAAACCTACAGCAACCGGTTGCAAATCATCACCTCATTTTGTGTGGACAACATACCCAGAAGCTATGTTGTCTTTCCGAAAAAGACCGACGCGCTCCCCGGAGAAGAGCACCTGGCAACGAAAATCCGGGGCATTCTCTACCATGCCTCTGAAGGCGACATGGCGCCCTTCAAACCGGAGAAGAACCGGTTGCTCAAGAAATACAGCAGTCAGTTATTGAAATATGTTTGCCGGAAAAAGGGGTATCATTATCTAATTGATCGTTTTGGCCGCGTGTATCGGATCGTCCGTGAAGAAGATGCGGCCTTTCATGCCGGGAACTCCGTCTGGGCGGATGAAGATTCAATTTTCCTGAATCTGAACCATGCCTTCATCGGAATCTGCTTTGAGGGCAAAGGCTTCGAGGAAGTTTATGAACCCGGTTCAACGAAACCCAGAATCAGGGTCGCAGACGAAACGACTATCACTAAAGCCCAGATTCAGTCAGGAAAAGAACTTACGGACTGGTTGCGATTCCATTACGGCATTCCACAGAGAAATTGCGTTCCGCACGGTATTGCATCCGTTTACCCCAAAAACCGACTTATCGGTTATCACCTCGATTTGGCTCACGGGTTTCCATTTGACCGCTTTGGTCTTCGAAACAAGTACCAGGAAATGATTCCCTCGATCATAGAATTCGGGTTCAAGGGGGACCGATATTTTCGGGAAGCATTAAATGACAATGTATGGCCGGGGGTAAATCGTTCCGAAGAATACCTGAAAAAAAAGGCCGAACAGGCAGGAATCTCTGAGAGAGACTACAGGAAAAAACTGAACCTGCGGTTTGATCGATATTCTGATTGGCAAAAGCATCTGCATGACAACTTGACAACGACCCTCACCCCGGAAAATGATCCGCGAAGGGGGCGGGATCAAGTGAATCATTGACCCGAAACCATTGACGTTCGGAACGTAAATGAGAATTGCTGGAGAATTTGGCTTTTGGGTTGCTTTTTTTCCGATTGGATGTATGATCCGATGGTATATGGGTCAGAGGAAAATAGAGGTTTTGGATATGCCCCACTGGAAGGTTCTTGAAGTGCCGGGACCGAAAAATGAAAGCATTCAGGAAGCGATCATGGTTAGCGCTTAAGGAGGCGAAGATGTTTAAAGAAGAAAGAACCGAATCTAATTTTAGCTGGAGTATGCTGGGCGACATAAATGAAGGCCGGCCGAATCTCGGCAACAAAACGACGGTGGACGTGTACCGTTTAATGCAATTTACGCTGCGGGATGCGCTTATCAAGCACGTGGGTGCCGAGAAAACCGATACAATTTTTTTCGAGGCGGGAGAAAGAGCGGGCAGGGAACTCTACAAAAACATTTTGACCCAAAAAGAAACCTTTAATGAGTTCTTAGCCGATCTTCAAAAAACCTTAAAAGATTTGGGCATCGGCATTCTAAGGGTTGAAGCGGCGGATTTTGAAAACCTTACCTTTACATTGACTGTGGCCGAGGATTTGGATTGTTCCGGTCTGCCGGTGGTCGATGAAGAGATTTGCACCTACGATGAGGGCTTTATTCAAGGCGTTTGGTCTGAACATACCGGCAGGGACTTTCGGGTAAAAGAAATTGACTGCTGGTGCTCCGGCGACAGGGTTTGCCGTTTTGATGTAAAACCGATTGCCTGAGGGGATTTTTCATGCTTTATGTGGATGAGAAAATAATTGATGGGCTCACCGAAGCCATTTATTTGATATTACATGGAAAGGCGCCGGTTCCATTAGAGTTGCCTTCGGATTATCCCGACAATGAAATTAAGCAACTCGTAGGGTATATCAACAAATTTACAGATGAATATAATAAATTCACAGACTTTGCCTATTCCCTTGCTAAAGGTGAATTGAACTATAAACCCCCGAAGGGGAAGATGAGAGTTGCTGAATCTATCAAATCTCTCCACGCCAGTTTGCGGCATCTCACCTGGCAAGCGGAACAGATTTCCAATGGAGATTTCACTCAAAATGTTGATTTTATGGGTGATTTTTCTATGGCATTTAACAAAATGACAAAACAGTTGGATGAGAGTTACAAAAAGGTTGAAAACGCCAACAAGGCCAAAAGTGAATTCCTGGCGAATATGAGTCATGAAATTCGCACGCCCATGAATGGCGTAATCGGCATGATTGATATGCTCTTAGACACCGATTTGACCCCCGAGCAGCGCGACTTTGCCGAATCCGTGCAAATAAGCGCCGATGCCCTCCTCATGCTGATCAACGATATCCTTGATTTTTCCAAGATCGAGGCCGGAAAGCTCGACCTCGAAACCATCGATTTTGATCTGCGGCCCACCCTGGAAAATTTGAGCGATTTAATGGCCATGAAAACCCATGAAAAGGGCGTGGATTTTGCCTGTCTGATTCATGACCGGGTCCCCTGTCTTCTAAGGGGCGACCCCGGACGTCTTCGTCAGATTTTGACCAACCTGACGGGAAATGCCATCAAGTTTGTGGAGAAGGGCGAAGTGTCCATCAGCGTCGATCTCAAAGAGGAGGCGGAAACCGACGTCACCCTCCTCTTTGAAGTCAAAGACACCGGCATCGGTATTCCTGCGGACCGGGTGGACTCTCTTTTTGAATCGTTCACCCAGGTTGATGCTTCCACCACCCGCAAGTACGGAGGGACGGGCCTGGGTTTGACCATTTCCAAACAGCTTTCGGAAATGATGGGGGGTAGGATTGGTCTTGAGAGCGAGGAAGGGGAGGGAACCACATTCTGGTTCACGGTTGTTCTGGGAAAACAGCCTGAACAGACGGTAAAAGAGATGGCCGGTTTCGAAGATATCAAAGGAAAGCATATCCTTGTGGTGGATGATCACGCGACCAACCGAATGGTTTTCCGGGAATATCTGGGATCGTGGGATTGCCGGGTCGGCGAGGCCGAAAGGGGGGATGAGGCCCTCCTCAAACTAAGGGATGCCGCCAACCGGGGGGATCCGTTTCATATCGCTGTTCTGGATATGCAGATGCCGGGAATGTCAGGAGAAACCCTGGGACGTAGCATTAAGGATGATCCCGTAATCAGAGACACGCATCTCGTTATGGCGACCTCCTTAGGCCAGCGGGGCGATGCAACGAGGTTGAAAAAGGCGGGGTTTGCCGCCTTTCTCACCAAGCCGGTGAAGAAGTCCGTCCTGTTTGACTGCCTCAGGATTGTTCAGGGGCTGAAAAATGATGCTTCAAATGACGGTGTAAAGCAGATTGTGACCGGTTTTACCGTTGAAGAAAGGAGGGTTGGCGAGGAAAAAACGGATCGTAAGCTGCGGATACTGTTGGCGGAAGACAACAAAATGAACCAGAAAGTGGCTAAAAATATGTTGAAGAAAATGGGGCACACGGTCGAGGTTGCCAACAACGGTGAAGAGGCGGTAGAAAAATTCCAAGACGAAGACTTCGATCTTATCCTCATGGACGGCCAGATGCCGGTGATGGACGGCCTGGAAGCCACAAAGACCATCAGGGAAACGGAAAAAAAATCCGCAATTGACCGTATCCCCATCATCTCGGTGACCGCCAATGCCATGAAAGGCGACAGGGAGCGGTTCCTGGCTGCCGGCATGGACGATTACATCGCCAAACCGATCAAGCGACATGCGCTTGAAGAAGTAATAGAGAGGGTTATGACTTGATTCCTTGACCGGCCGAAACGTACCTGCATCAGCCGTAAACGGCCATCTGTCGATCTACCTGTTCGCTAATCCTACTCAGCATGTCAGGCGTTATCCCGAGAGAATGGGTTCAAGTAAATCCTTGACCAAAACCCGCTCATGTTTTATGAACAGACCTGGTCTTGCTGCGGGCCCGTCCCAATCCATATTGAACGGAAAACGTGTGATATGAGGATAGAGCAAAAGTGTCTGATTTGGTGGTTGTCTTTTCATTAGACCCGATGAGGGGCCGTATTATTCAAAAGGTCCTGATGCGAAACCGTGTCGAAGCCCTCTTGTTGGAAACCATTGAACAGGTGGGAAAGGCCATTTCAGGGAAGGCGCCGGGGGTCGTGATTTTTGATACGGCCGGCTGTATTAAAGAAGAAATCAACCATCTGAGCAATCTTTGCGGAACACTGGCCCAAACCGCTGTAATACTGGTGGGGGATGTGGCGGTCCTGGAAAGGTTCGAAGGCTCAGCTGCCGGGGGGGAACTGCGTCTTTCAAACCCCCTTGATCCGGAGTTGCTCGCGGCAAAGGTCGGGGCACTTTTGTCCCTGGAGGTGGAAGAAAAACCTTCGGGAGACGGTTCCCTTGAAAAGGATTTGAAAGGGTTTCTGGGGCTGCAATGAATCGTCGCATCGTTCATTGAAGAACCGTGAACCGTTATGGGCGTTTATGGCAAATACGAACAATATCATAGCGGTGATTGGTCCGAAGGGCGGTGTGGGCAAAACCACCATTTCCGCAAACCTTGCCATCGCGCTGTCAAGATTGGGCAAAAAAGTGGTTGCCGTTGACCTTGATCTGGGGGCTTCGAACCTCCACGCCATTTTCGGCGTCAAGCAATTAGAAAACAGTCTTGATGATTTTGTTCAGAACAAGGTTGCGAACCTTTCCGACACGGTTCTGGATACGGAAATTGAAAATGTGAGCATGATTTGCGGAGGCGATGTTCCCGGCATCACGAATATGCCGTATCAAAAGAAGATGAAACTGATCAGGCACCTGGCAATGCTTGATTGCGATGTCGTACTCCTGGACCTGGCGCCGGGGGCATCCTATAATGTGTCTGATTTTGCACTTATTTCGCAGAACCCCCTTCTTGTGACGACCCCTGAAATCCCGTCATTGATGAATGTTTACAGCTTTATTAAAGCCGCAGTTTCCAGGCGGCTCCTTTTTTTCTTCAAACGCAATAAGGCCCCTGAGCTCGTAGCGCTTCTGGAACAGGCCAAAGATTTTGAAAAGCATCCCCGGTTAAAAACCATGGAAGGTTTTTTTGATGCTGCACGGGAAATCAACTCCGGGGTTGCGGATTCCGCCAGAGAACTCATCTGGAGGCTGAAACCGTTTCTAATTGTCAACAGGGTCCCCAGCAAAAACGATACCAAGGCAGGGGAGACTATTGAAAAAATGCTGAGGGAGTTTCTGAGCATTGAAAGCACCGAGATAAAAACCATACGCGAGGACCGTGCGGTGGGGCATGCTCTCGCAAGAATGAAGCCGGTACTGATCGAGTCCCCGAATTCCTTTTTTGCAGCGGATATTGAAGAGATCGCACGTGAATTCCAGGGATAAGCCGGCGAGATAAATCTTTTGAATCATTTTAAGGAGGTAGGTGAAATGGCCAAGGAAAAAGAGGCAAAAACTTTGGGAAAAAAACCGGTTGATTCCGCCAAAGATGAAAAGGCGGAAGAGCGCGTTGAAAAGGCGGTTGAAGCCTCTCAGAAAAGCGTGGTAGCGAGAGAAAAACCGATCGGTGAGGGGGCTGAAGCCTTGAAAGGGCCAGTGGGGCTTGACATCGGAACCAGCCATATCATCGTCGCGCAGAACAAGGGCCGGGACATCAATACCACAAAAGAATTAAACGCTTTTTTCACACTTCCCACCGGAAAGTTTGCCAAGCAGATCCTCAATCAGAAAGAAATCAAATATTACGAATTGGACGACCTGTTCTACATCATCGGGTATTCGGCCCAGAATTTTGCCAACATGTTCAATGTGAATTTGCGAAGGCCCATGAACCGGGGAGTTCTGAGTTCCAACGAAAACGAGGGGATACGGGTCATCGAAGCCATCCTCAAGTCGCTCATTCAGAAACCCCGGAATTTCGGCGAAATCCTCTGTTTCGGGGTCCCCGGCGATCCCATCGATGAACCGGGGGCTTCCGTTTATCATGAGTCAATGATCAAGCGGAGCATCGGCAGTATGGGCTACACCCCCATATCCCTGAATGAGGGGATGGCCATTGTGCTGTCGGAACTCTCCGAAGATGATTTCACCGGCATCGGCATCAGCATGGGCGGCGGAATGTGCAACATTTGCCTGTCGTATCTTTCTTTCCCCGTTATCACCTATTCGATTCCCATGGCCGGGGATTATATTGACGCGATGGTGGAGAAAGCCGTCGGGGAACCCGCCACAAAAGTAAAGGCTATCAAGGAAGAGGACCTGGATCTTTCAAAAGGACCTAAAGACCGGGTGACCACGGCCCTGCATATTTTTTATGATGAGCTGATATTCAAACTGCTCAAGAGTCTCCAAAGGGTGATCTCTTCCACGGACAAGATTCCTAAAATCGCAAACCCCATACCGATCATTCTCAGCGGGGGAACGGCCATGCCGAACGGATGCGTTGAAAAATTCGGGAACATGCTCAATGACATCTCACTGCCCGTTGAGATCTCGGCAGTGCGACTTGCTGAAGACCCGCTGAATACGACGGCGAAGGGAACCTTGATCATGGCAATGACCGAGACGGGATAACGGAGAACTGATTTCTCGGGCAATGGCTGATAGCGATGCCGGGGTTCTCACTTCCAAATGGGAACCCTGAAACCAACAACCTGGGCCACGCTTTCAGTCATTCCCCCCCCCCACCTCCCACACACCGAACAATCACACCCCCTCTGTTTTACGGTTGACACACCTTCCCATTTGCCCTATAAGGGGTGAAATTACCTATGCCTATTTGCCGTATATAGGGTAGCATTCCATATGCATTCTCCAACGTTGAATACGATCTGATGAAATCATCAAGAATTACCCTGCTCATATTGGGCATTATAGCCTTTTTGAGTATCGCATCGCATAGTTCAGCCAAACTGCTCACGGAAAAAGACCTAAAAGATGTTTTGCCCGCCGCCGGTAAATTTGTAAGGCAAGCAAACCCCTTTGTCCACTATCTAGGATACAGCCTCGAAGGCGGACAGTTCGTGGGCGTAGCGTTTTTGACGACGGAGGTTGTGCCCGAGGAAAGCTGGGGCTACCGGGACCAGATCACAACCCTGGTCGGAGTAGATGCGTCCGGGCGGATCAGCGGCGTTAAAATACTCAGTGAATTTGAGAGCCCGAGATACACACAAGGACTTCTCAGCGATAACAGTTGGTTTTTGACACAATTCGTCAGTAAAGACTCCAGCGACAGCTTTGTGCTCAGCTACGACATCGATGCCATAACCGGCGCCACCGTAACATCGAGCGCCATTACCCATTCCATAAAATCCGGTTTACAATTGATTACGGAAGAAGTCCTGTACCAGCGAATAAATGAAGACAGTATCGTCAAACATGAATTGTTGCAGCACCTGATCTGGCAGATAGACCTCATTCTTTTGTGGATTACCGTTGCACTGGCATTTTTTGCATTCTTAGGAAAGAATCAATTTTTGCGTTATTGCGCCCTGGGGATGGCCTTTGCCTATCTGGGCGTTTACAAGGGCGGCGGGTTTTCCTTGATTGACGTCATCAGGCTGCTCTCTTTTCACAACCCCGTCTTCCTGACCAACCTGTACTGGTACTCCCTGGTGGTTGTCGCCATCGGTTTAACGGTTATCGCCGGAAGAGCCTATTGCGGTTGGCTCTGTCCGTTTGGGGCTTTTACGGAAATTCTGTTTCGCCTGACGCCGCTCGAATGGCGCATACGTGGAAATACGGACAAGGTTCTAAAAATCATCAAATACATTAATCTTGTCATTTTGCTGGTGATCGCGTTTGTAGTTTCAGACAAACTGTTTGCCGTTTATTTAATCGGCATCATCGAACCGTTTGCCACATTTTTTCACCTGGACGGTGATATGATTTCATGGACCTGGTTGATAGCGATGCTGGTTCTCTCTTCTGTGGTATCACGGTTTTTTTGCCGGTATTTCTGTCCACTGGGTGCATTTTTCGCGGTAATGGTTTCCGTTTGCACCTTTTTAAAATTGAGATGCTTCAAGGTGAATTTGCCGCAAGAGGGCTGCAGGGGCTGCCGGCTGGCCCAAAAAGAATGCCAGATAGACGCCGTCAATTACGATGAGAGCTCGCACAAACCCAGCATAGACGGCAATGAATGCATGATGTGTAATCGATGTTCATCCAAGTGCCCCATTGAGTGTAAAAAGCTTGAAATTTGAAAAAGAAAAAGGACATATCCCATGCAAAAAAAATGGTTGGGCATTGTAACAATCATATCGCTAACGTTCAATGTCGTTGCAGTATTGCTTCTGCTTCAAAATTCGTCAACCCAAGACGAACACGGAACAGGAACCACCGAACAGCTTCCCCTGAATTACGAAACTTTCAAAGTCGAGTGGGGCAAAGCGTGGCTCGGGCTGAAGGTTAGCGATGTTACCCCGGAGATGGCGGCAAAAGCCCAGCTTGACAGGGTTGAAGGGGCGTATGTGAACCGTGTTGCGGCCGGTTCTCCCGCCATGAAGGCGGACATTGATCCGGGCGACATCATCATTTCCTTTAACGGCAGAAAAATAAGGACCCCTCAACAGTTTCAAAACGACCTGGCGGGGAGCAAAATCGGCAGCGAAGTGTACATGTGCGTCGCAAAAGATGATTACAGGGTTACGGCGTATGCGGTTCCTGAAGAAAGGCCTTCCGATCTTCCGGTGCTGATTAAAACCTACCCTTTTCTCGGGGCAACCGTGAGTGACGCCGCTTTTGACAGCGATCAGATCGACAAGCTTGAAGAAGAGGGGAAGTCCGGCGGCGTTCTGGTAGAAAGGGTAATCCCCAACTCTCCGGCGGATAAAGCCGGCCTGCAGGATGACGATTTGATCATGTCTTTTAACTCCCGGAAAACCACCAACTTAAGAGAATTCCTGAGTGATCTTTCCGGCGCCCAAGCCGGTGAAACCATCCGCATGTGCATCATGAGGGGGGATAATTACCGTAAAACCCTATATGTTATCCTGGGGTCTGAAGCCATAAGGAATGTCATTGTAATGCTTCATACGGAATTGAAATTTGAAAGTTGACATGGGGAGAAACCCATAAAAGCGTGTAAAGGCTCGTTATGAGTAAAGCCGCGGCTGACTCAGTTATTGATGTGGACCCCGAGGGGGTTATGAGGACAATCTCCGCCCTGATTTCGGAATTGGGCGCTTTCAGTGCCGCCCTCATTCTGCATGATACGGTCTATCAGATGACCCGGCGTGAGGGCGCCGTCCGGCTTGCCGAAACCCTGGCCGGGCATTTCCCACTTTATGGCGAGATTATTGAAACCGATCTTTCTCCCGCTGAAGCCGAACGGGTCATCCGGGAGAGTACCGACCGATTATCGGAAACATTGAAAACCTTTTCTTCTATTGTGGTGGTCGGCATAGAATCGGTGATCCTGGATAACCTAACCCGGAAACTGCCCGAATCCCGGTTCTATCTTATCCCTCACTCGGAGACCCTTGAAGCGGAAAGGGTTCTGGCCAACTTCCCTCCGAATGTTCGTTTGATTGACGTCCGTGAGATTATGGAACTCGGGGGAACGCACAGCGTCCTTCTGTCGTACGCCTTCTGCGAAATGCTGGAGGACTCCTTTATCTATCCGGTTACGTTCAGGGCTGTCGGGCCTGATGTCAGGAGTTCATATAACCGGATTATCGGTTTAAAACTATTATCAGGCTATAACAGGTATCTCGATGATATGGCCCCACTGTATTCGACGCGTCAATTTTTCACCCATCAATTCGGAATCATTTAGGGGGAACCGGACAAAAAATGATTGGCGCCTTTCTGATCAGCGTTTTGATCGCAACCTTAATCATCCAGGCCCTGATTCCGGCCAGGAAGATGATTGTTATTCTCAGCGGCGCAACGGTTACGCTGACCATTGCGGTTACACAGGGAAATCAGCGTATATGGGACATATACAGCGGTGTTCCCTGGGATGTCTTGGTTATATTATTAGGTTTGGGGATCTTTTCGTCGCTCTTCGCCCGGAGCCGTCTTTTCAGCGCTCTTGCCGTATGGTGTTCCCGTGCAAGCCGGGGGAAATATCTCCTGATTCTAATCATGTTCTCATCCATTATGTTTATTCTTTCCTGCACCTTGAATAACCTGACCGCCCTTTTGCTGGTTCTGCCCGTGCTGCTCAGCATCCTCAAGGCCCTCGGCGCTACCCAAGGGTTCATTGCGCTTTGCTTTTCCATGGTGATTGTGGCCTGCAACCTGGGAGGCGCCGCCACTCCCATCGGCGATTTTCCGGCAATACTCCTGATGGGCACCGGGAGCATCTCCTTTGTGAGATATTTGATCCTGGCCTTTCCCATGTGTATCCTGCTGTTCGGTGTGCTTCTCGCCCTCTTTGCAGTTTATTACAACAGAAAGGGGAGTGAGGATGCCGCTCCCTTGGAGAGATCGCTGGCATTGATCTCCATG
>JABGPV010000580.1 GCA_018644785.1 Deltaproteobacteria bacterium
CTATGTGGTGACGGTCTTTGAATTTTCCAAACCGGGAAAAGGCCAGGCCCTTTACCGGTGCAAACTGAAAAATATGATCACAGGGGTCATCATTGATCCCACCTATCGATCCGGAGATAGTTTTAAGCCGGCGGATCTGTCGGAGAGAAGGATGCAGTATCTGTACAACCAGGATGATGAATTCTGGTTCATGGATGTGGAAAATTTTGAACAGTTCCCTCTGAAGGAAGATCAGGTGGGCGATGCCAGATATTACCTGATCGATAACCTGGAAGTGGACATCCTTTTTTTCGGGGATCGGCCCATCGGCATTACCCTGCCCAATTTTGTGGACCTCACGGTGACCAAGGCCGATCCATGGGCCAAAGGAGACTCCGTAACGGGCGATACCAAACCCATCACCCTGGAAACAGGCTATGAACTGCGGGTCCCGCCGTTTATTGAAGAAGGCGGAAAAATTACCGTAGACACGAGAACAGGGGAGTATGTCACTCGGGTCAAGGAATAGATCTTCAGAGGACGAACCGCCGGTCTTTGAAGAGGTAAAACCCCATCTGGTGTTGCGGGCACGGATTTTTCAGAGCATCCGGGAGTTTTTCATTGCCCGCGGGTACCTGGAAACAGAAACGCCCCAGCTCATTTCCGCACCCGCCCCGGAAACCCACATCGAATCCATTTCCATCCAGGACCGCTATCTGCACACATCGCCGGAGCTCTGCATGAAACGGTTGCTGGCCTTGGGTTTTCCAAAGATTTTTCAAATCGCCAGATGTTTCAGGGGAGGGGAGAGAGGTGAATTGCACCTCCCCGAATTTTCCCTTCTGGAATGGTACCGGACGGGGATTGACTATCGCTCCCTCATGGAAGAGTGCGAAGCGTTGTTCCTCTTTTTGTCTCACCGGCTTCATATGGGAACCCGGCTTCCGTACCGGGGTTTGAATATTAATCTAAGTGCCCCCTGGGAAAGGCTTACGGTCCAGACCGCATTTGAGCGGTATGCCTCCGTTTCCCTGGCCCGTGCCCTTGATAACAACCGTTTTGACGAAACAATGGTTGAGGAAATCGAGCCACACCTCGGTGTGAAAACCCCCACATTTCTCCATGACTACCCGGCCCCGCTGGCGGCACTGGCGCGGTTGAAGCCGGGATGTCCTTTGGTTGCGGAAAGATTCGAAATCTATGTGGGGGGGATTGAGCTGGCCAATGGGTTTTCCGAATTGAACGATGCCCGTGAACAACGGCTCCGCTTTGAAAAAGAACCCAGG
>JABGPV010000581.1 GCA_018644785.1 Deltaproteobacteria bacterium
CCAGAAGCGCCAACCATTAGTGAATTAAATGATGACATAAAACTTAAAAGTTTTCCATCACCTAATGTAGTAGCCCATGCAGTGTTATATTTTCCTTGATTTAAAATTTCAAATATTTGAGATGAATCATGTCCTGCATTAATTAATATTTCTAGATTAGAGTAAAAATTGAAATACAAATAAATTATTTGAATTATCTAATAGATATAATATATTATGTCAAAAATGTAATGAATTAGAAGTAGCAGTAAATATAATTTCAACATCTATTGATACTAATGGTTTATCATTGGTATTACTATCGCCAGCAGCAGCATCATTAGATCAATTTACGTCATATGCAAGTAGAGGCGATTTGTATAAAAATCTAATAAATAATATCATTTAAGCTTTCTTTAATATAGTTTTATCTATAATTCCATCACAAATAAAGGCTCGGTAGCTCAGGGGTAGAGCAAAGGATTGAAAATCCTTGTGTCGACAGTTCGATTCTGTCCCGAGCCACCATTATTTGTATTTGCTGTTGTAGCTCAGTTGGTAGAGCACCTCACTTGTAATGAGGCGGTCGGTGGTTCAAATCCTCTCAACAGCTCCATTTAGTTTATAGTTCTGTAGCATACAGTGCGTTAGACCAAAATTATATTATTATTGTTACGGTGAGATTGGAGAGTGGTCAAATCCTTCGGATTGTAAATCCGACGCCTCAGGCTTCGAAGGTTCAAATCCTTCTCTCACCACCATTTATTATGTATGCGGGAGTAGCTCAGTTGGCTAGAGCCTCTGCCTTCCAAGCAGATTGTCGCCGGTTCGAGTCCGGTCTCCCGCTCCACTTAAATGTACTTATGCTGTTGTAGCTCAGTTGGTAGAGCACCTCACTTGTAATGAGGCGGTCGGTGGTTCAAATCCTCTCAACAGCTCCATAAATACTTTCAACAATTTAAATCAATAAAATCATATATTTAACTATACAATTAAAGCTATTGTTATAAATAAAAAAAGGCATAACTCAATTAAGAATTATACCTTTGTAGTCTAATAAAATTTATATCTTATTTAAATCTATGAGTAATTCTACCCTTATCAAGGCTATATGGTGTAATTTCAACTGTCACTTTATCATTAAGTAAAATTTTAATATAGTGCATTCTCATTTTACCAGAGATATGACATAGTACTACAAGTCCATTTGCCAATTCTACATTAAAAGTTGCATTTGGTAATACCTCTTTTACT
>JABGPV010000582.1 GCA_018644785.1 Deltaproteobacteria bacterium
ACCAAAGTATTGGATGTGCGGACAATGAACATGCGTGGCAAGAGCAGGAGAATGGGAAAGCATGTGGGTCGGAAACCTCATTGGAAAAAAGCAATTGTTCAGCTTGCTCCGGGCGAAAGCATCGAGTTTTTCGAAGGCACGTAATTTCTGAAGTGTAAAGAACAAACAGATATAGGTAATTTCAACTTGGGATTCGGAGCAAAGTATGGGCATTAAATCCAGTAAACCCACATCTCCCGGTAGGAGATTTCAAACGACTTCTACGTTCGAGGACGTAACGCGGAATAAGCCTGAAAAAAGTCTTCTGAGGCCCCTGAATAGAAAGGGCGGTCGGAATTCAAATGGTCGTATGACCTCCAGGCACAGGGGGGGAGGTCATAAAAGGGCTTATCGGCTCATCGATTTTAAACGGGATAAAGATGGTATTCCGGCCAAGGTGGCTTTCATCGAATATGATCCCAACCGATCCGCCAATATTGCGCTTTTGCATTATGTGGACGGGGAAAAGCGGTATATCCTTTCCCCTAGGAATCTATCTGTGGGCGACACGCTGATGTCAGGCGAGGGTTCTGAAATTCGCATTGGCAATGCCCTTCCCCTCAATGTGATACCCCTTGGAACACATGTTCACAACATCGAACTGAACATCGGACATGGTGGGCAAATGGCAAGAGGCGCCGGCAGCTATTGTCAACTGATGGCCAAAGAGGGAAAATACGCACAGGTTAAGCTGCCTTCCGGTGAGGTTCGGCTTATACCGCTGGCCTGTAAGGCCACTATTGGCCAGGTCGGCAATCTGGAACATGAAAAAATATCCGTTGGAAAAGCCGGCAGAAAAAGATGGTTGGGCAAGAGACCCCATGTGAGGGGAGTTGCCATGAATCCTGTTGACCATCCCCATGGTGGCGGGGAAGGAAAATCTTCCGGTGGTCGACACCCGGTTACCCCCTGGGGAGTGCCCACGAAGGGCTACAAAACAAGAGTTCGTAAGCGCAGTGACAGATTTATTGTTAAACGCCGGTCTAAATAGGCTTTGTGGGGTTTTCGGTATCTCTGTTGAAGCATTTTGAATAGAGTATAGGGAAGAGGAGGAGGTGCTTTGGCAAGATCTCTCAAGAAGGGGCCATTTGTCGATGGGCATTTGATAAAGAAGGCCGATGAAGCAAGGGAAACGATGAGTCGGAAGATCATTAAAACCTGGTC
>JABGPV010000583.1 GCA_018644785.1 Deltaproteobacteria bacterium
ACGCACTCACATCCGGCTTCTTTGATGAAGCGGCCCGCATTTTCAACCGCTTTTTCAATGCTCACCTGATAGGACATGAAGGGCATATCACCGATCACAAAAGCCCTGTTTGCGCCCCTGCAAACCGCTTTGCAGTGGTGAATCATCTCATCCATGGTCACGGGCACTGTGGAATCATAACCCAACACCACCATTCCCAGGGAGTCTCCGACCAGAATCGTGTCGATTTCAGCCTGATCCACCAGGCTCGCGGTGGGGTAATCATAGGCTGTCATCATGGTGATTTTTTGACCTGCCTGCATTTTTTTCTGCAAGTCACCAATCGTTACTTTCGCATTCGCCATCTTTACTCCTCCTTACTATCTATACGGCTTTCATTTAGGACCGGCGACAATCACCACAAACTTCCGGCATCGCAACAAAAAAAGGCCTTTTGGGGAAAACCAAAAGACCCGGGGGCTTCATATCAAGGCGTGTTGTTTCAAGCCGTTTGAAGCAGATAATGTCACCGTCCCGGTCAAACTGTTGCGCCGATCCAGGCGGTTTCATGATAAGGAATTTTGTTTTCCTGATTTTAACTCTTGAAAAAAACGGCCTTTAGAAATAGACGTCCCATTTGTGAGGATCACCTTTTCGGAGCGGCTGTTGCGAAAAAATTATCAAAGGAGTGACGGGTTGTCAATACAATTTCTTTCCATGCTCAACAACCCACAAACCCCGGGACGGGAATGTTCGGAAAACTGAGTGGAATGAGGCTTTTTAAGGTTGACAGAGCGGCCCACTGTGTATAATGATTTTCAGGGATTGTTCCATGGATCATAAGGAATTCAGGGTGGGAGGATATTATGGCGCAGATTGATGCATTTTTCAGGTTGATGAACGATCAAGGGGCATCGGACCTTCATCTGATGTCGGGTCAACAACCCGTGTTGCGAATCCAGGGTGAGCTTGAGCGGGTAAAATACAAGACGCTTGACAATGATACACTGAAAGGGATGCTTTATGAAATTGCGCCGGAAGAAAAGGTAAAGGTTTTTGAAGAAACCGGAGACGTGGACTTTGCTTATGAAATTCCGGAACTGGCCCGTTATCGGGCCAATTTTTTTCAACAGAAATATGGTGTCGCTGCGGTCTTCAGAGAAATCCCTTCCGAAATTCTCACCTGTGAGCAGCTGGGTTTGCCGCCCATCGTCAAGCGACTGG
>JABGPV010000584.1 GCA_018644785.1 Deltaproteobacteria bacterium
ATATCCTTGTCGGTCGTATGCGGCAAGAGGATATCTCTTGAGAGGCGGTCGTCCTCATTGGCCGAAAATATTGAGAATATTCCGGGGGTATCAAATATCTCTCTTTCCGTACCCTTGACGTGCCCGGAGGTAATCGAAGTGGTATTGCCTGAGATGTTGACGCTTGCTGTTTTGGTTCCAGACATCCGTGAGAACAGGGCGGACTTTCCCACATTCATGTTGCCCACGATGGCAACGCCAGCGGTTTCATCTATCATTTATCCATTATCCTTTGCTATCAGCGAACGGCTGCCATTAAAATAATGCGCCAAACCTATGGCTAAAACGTCGCACTTGTCAAGGGAAATCAATAGAGCGGATTGAAATGTGCTGATTGTGATTATGAGAAATGCTTAACCGGTTTTGCCTTTTCGCCACAGGGATGAAAGGGCGTTCTTTCGTTCCCTCACGTCTTTTTCCAAGGACTCCAGTTTCAGGGTTGTTCTTTCCAGGAGGCCCTTCCAGTCACGGGCGAGGACCTCCGTGAGCCGCAATTGATGTCGGCGGGCGATGGCCTTCATCTTTCGGGCATAGCCGCGATAGAACCGGATGGAGAAAAACAGCCCGATCAGGGCATAACTCAGAAGGCCTGCCAAGCCCCGCGGACTGAAGAGTGTATCGATGCCGGCCACGAACAGTCCGAAAAAACTGCCGAAACCCGGATTATTGAAGAATTCCTGCAAAGCCCTTTCTCCCATGAGCACCGCCAGGAGGCAAAGGGTCAGCAGACCGTAGACCAGGTACTGGTTCAAGCGAAATATCCAGAGGCCCGGACCCTGTTGCCCGTGGAACCCTTCGGCGGTCAGCGACAAGGCTTGTCCAAGCTGTGGGATCGCCTCCTCCAGATTGATGCGATTCCGGACTTCCTCCCACATATGGGGGGGCAGACTCTCACGGAGAAAACGCTGGTGCAAACGTTCCTGAAGCCAATGGAAGGGCTTTTCCAACGTCGCAATCGTTTCTTCCGGTGGAAGAAACTCAAGGACGTCCCGACTCTCCACCGGGTGTAAACGACCACCTCTCACCGATTTCAGCAACATACCCAGGGCGTAACCCGGTCCCACCAGCGGCGATAGATCGTCCGGCGTCAAGCCAACCGGATCGGAATATCGCTTCTCCATCCAAGCCAGTAGGGTTTGGCGGCCCAGGCGA
>JABGPV010000585.1 GCA_018644785.1 Deltaproteobacteria bacterium
CGACGGTGAAAATCAGATTTACGGGGATTGAGGCGCTCACAAACGTGCCGGAGACCGTTTTTCCAACGGCAAAGGAAGCGGCACTGCTTCACATGTTGGGTGCGACAATCCACCAGGACGCGGAAAAAGGCGAAATCAACCTTGTTTTACCAAAAGATGTACGTCAACAGGTAACGGCTGAGAGTTGACAGCTACTAAGAAAGGAGAAAAAATGGAAAAAGTATTGCTGGTAGATGATGAAAAAGAATTTCTGGAAATCATGGCGGAGCGCATGGAAGCAAGGGATATGAACGTAACGACCACCACGTCCCCGAAAGAGGCGCTCATAAAAGCTCAGGAAGAGAGCTATGACGCCGTCATTCTGGATCTCATGATGCCTGAAATGGATGGCCTTGAGACCCTCAAGGAACTCAAGAAAAAAAATCCGGATTTACAGGTCATTCTCCTCACCGGGCATGCCACGGTGCAGAAAGGGGTGGAGGCCATGAAGCTGGGGGCCACGGATCTCCTTGAAAAGCCGGCGGATCTGAAAATCCTAACGGAGAAAATCAAAAAGGCCCACACAAAGAAAATGGTTCTGGTACAGAAAAAAGCGGAAGAGAAAATACGGCACATTCTTGCTGAAAAAGGATGGTAGTACCCCCGGCTCTTTATTAAACCTGAAAACGTCCACAGGAGAAAACACGTATGGCATCAATTATGCCTGAAAAAGCCTTGCACCTTGATAAATTAAGGAAAGGCAAATTTAATGTTCCTGACTTTATCTACGTTCCCGCGGCGGATTTCAAAAACAAAAATTTTGAAAAGCTTGAAGCATTTCTCAGTCGCCATCAGGAAAGTTTCAAAGTGATTGCGCGAAGCGCCCATCCAATGGAAGAAGCCTTTAAACCCGGGACCTTTGATTCCCTTGAGACCTACGCGGATTTTGCAGGGATTCAATATGCCAGAAATCGCATGACCAAACTGGGCAAGACGGTCAGCAGACTTTCCATATTGAGACAGCAGAGATTCGGCCACGCACCGGAACTCGACCTGGAAGATATGGGCGTTATTGTCCGCACTGCGGGCTGTGGAAAAAACACTGAAGAATTGCAATGGGATTTAGACTATTTAGTGAAACTTGCTAATGCGATTGAAACAACGGCGCAGGAGAAAAAAGCACCCGCTCTAATCTTTCAAG
>JABGPV010000586.1 GCA_018644785.1 Deltaproteobacteria bacterium
CATAGCAAAACTACCAATCAACCAACATCATACTGGAATTTTGTCTCCTTTTACGCCGGCGGAACAGTGGATAAAACCCTATTCGATGCGGGTTTCAGTCCGACGTCAATATCACCATGGCCGCATTCAGCGTTGCAAGCCGTGTGATCTGGCAGCTCATGCTGCAGGCCTTAGACGCAGGGGTATCTATGGTGTTATTACAGGAACAGGAATATGTTCCGTATGCAACTGTATCGGCATTCGCTTTCAGGAAAGTTAGATATTCTTTGCTGCGGATATGGTCTCTCAAGTCCTTGTTGTTTCTGTAAGCATAAACCAGGTAGCGCATGAAGATACCCGGTCCGGCAATGTAATTGGTCGTGGGATCCACAGCGACTTTTGGAGGCTCCGAAGGGCAGTGGGGGGCATTTTTCCACTGATCGCATGCGCACACCTTGTCGTATTCCAGGTCTCCGGGCTGCGGGTAATCCGGATCGCCAAAACCAAAACCGCCGGGAGAAACAAAAGTGCAGTTCTTATCCTTAGGATCATAAGGACCCCAGCCATCAAATCGGGTCCAGGGCCGGAGAATTTCCGGGGCCAGCTTATCATATTTGCTACCGCTCATGCCTTTGGTCATATGGTCCTTAACGCCGTCAAGAATCCCCTTGGCTTTTTCGAGAAGCCATTGGTTGTCATCGGTCATCAAGGGGCTGTTCAGGATATCAACCAGACCACCCAGAACAATACCCTGGTCGCCTGCCCATGACAGTTTTTGTTCGTACCATTTTACACCGGTGAAGCAGGGTGGGGATTGTGTCGTGTCTTGGATATAGGTACTCACCCGCTCTCTGACAAGGCCTGTTTCCGAGTTCAGAAGCGAGGGCTTTATTTTGTTCAGGGGAGTGGGATTTTCATTATTTCCAGAACACAGGGATATTTCTTTGTCCTCAACATCCATCCAGTTCTTGAACCATCCGTAAATTGCCAGGGTCCGGTCCCTGCGCATTTCCCGTATCTCTGGATTCTGCAGGTAGTATCTTGTGTTGAGTACCAGGTAGAGTCCGTTCGTCACGGTATTCTGTAGAGGATTGAGTATTGAACAATCATCTCCCGGTGTCCCCACGGGAACGGGGAGAGGAAATATGGGTGGTTCCTCCTGATAGTTATTGGGATTGCATTCCGAATACGGCCCAGT
>JABGPV010000587.1 GCA_018644785.1 Deltaproteobacteria bacterium
AGACGGATTGATGGATTATCCTGAATCCCATTTTTCAAGGGTATTTTTTCCCACTTCCGTGTTGTTTTATACATCAACCTTCCACTGTTCCAACTGAGGATGACAAACCCCGCATAAACGATGGACCAGATGACGGTCTGGTTTTTCAGGTTCAATATGGGCTCAATAAAGAATGGATATGTCAATAAGCCCAGCAAAGAACCAAAATTAGACAGGGCATAGAGCCTGTAGGGTGATTTTCCGAGTTCCGTTTTGCTGTACCAGTGCTGCAATAAAGGGCCCGTTGCTGAAACCATTACGTAGGGCATCCCCACTGTTACCAGCAACAGTTGCATAATACTCCAAACGGGGTCTTCCGCCCCTGTCGGTTTCAAGGCGAAATCCGGCGTAATAGGCAACATCAACAGTGAAAGGGACAGTAGAATTGAATGAACGATGACCTGCTGTTTTTGATTTAATTTACTGACAATCAGATGGGCATAGGCATAGCCTGCCAACAGAAGAACCTGGAAAAACAGCATGCCGGTTGACCAAACCGAAGGACTTCCCCCATACCATGGAAGTACATACTTCACAATGACCGGTTGAACCTGGAACAGCAGGAATGCACTAATGAAAATCGTGACGGCAAAGACCATGTCGTTTTATATCCAGAAGTTGGTCCTTTCAATAAAGCTTTTTCGAAGGGGATGCCTTTGAATTCATCGGCAAAACTATTTTGAAAACCGTGCCATTGGTTACTGCCGACGACACTTAAATTCTCTCAATATACAAATTTCGCAACCGTTTTACAATCCCGGAGGCGGATTTCCGGGCAAGCCTTTATTGGCGTCTCCTGCCCCTATAACGATTACGGGATAAGCTCTTAATTATACTGAGCCAGGGAAACTCGTACCGATTCGGGCGCATCCTTTCAGCGTAGATGCGCTCGAAAAGTATTTTCCGGGCACAGGAAACATTCTTCGACAATATTGTCGACCTGAAACGCCGATTGTCGAAACCCCTGCGGCCCTATTTTATATAACTATTGGTTTTTATTGTAAAAAGATTTTTGGCACAGTCTTTGTAACATACATGAGAAAAAGGCTTAACGGTAAACACAAAATTTATCAAGCAGGAGATCAGCAATGGATAAGGTTTCACGGAAATCAGTCGTAC
>JABGPV010000588.1 GCA_018644785.1 Deltaproteobacteria bacterium
ACCGGGTTACTGACATACGGCAGACAGGGCAGATAATACTCTCCCATCCAGGAAACAACCCCGTCGCTGCCGCTTTTATCACCAACCGTATAGTATACCCAGTCGTTTCCCACTGTCCGTTTAAAATGCTCTGCGGGATGGGGCCAGTCAGGCGTCAGCCCCCTTATGGATATGATCTCACCGTTCAGATTAAAGCAGAATTCAAATCCGGGGGTTCTTATTTCCGAATATCGATAAGGTCTGCGTGGAAAGGTCTGCTTTTTAAGCATACCTTTCCCCTTTTTTTCGACACTGATCATTAAACGTGGTTGTTGGAAAAAATCCATTTGGCTAATTTGTCCTAAGTTTCCAATATGGCGGTTATCATTTCATCACGTTCTCCGTCTGAAATGTACGGTTTCAAGCGTAAAGACACGTCAATAATTGATTTCAAGGAAGCATTGCATCTTGAAAAGATTCGAAATACATTTTTCATTCGGCTATATGAACTGCTTGAGAATGCATAGGAAAATAATATTGTCAAGGGGTATTCCGAAAAGGAAGTTTGATTATTAACCACACATTATTAAAGGAGGCTCAAATGTCATCGATAACAATAAAAACAATGAAGGGAAGCTCAAAAGATACTATTTAAAAAACGATGAAGCAAATAATTGATATCGTTGCAAGCAATCTTGGTTATGACCTGCCCATGTCTGGGGGTTTGTAGCCCATTTTCATATAAATGGGGAGGAACAATGATAGTCAACATTGATCAAAATCAGTGTGCCGGTTGTGGTATTTGTGGTGATATTTGCCCTCGACATATCCTGGAAACTATCATCCAAAATGATGAAAAAAATATCATCGTTTCTCCTGAACGCAGCCATCTATGCTTGAAATGCGGCCATTGTGTTGCCGTCTGTCCAAGCAGCTGCATAATGGTGGATGGTTTAAAATCAGAAGAATTCTTTCCTTTTAGGGAATCGGGTATCCATAGTGATCAACTTGTTTCGCTCTTTTCACAGCGTCGCTCCATTAGACGGTATAAGAATAAACGGATATCCCGTAACATAATCCATCAAATAGTTGAAGCCGCTCAGAGGTCTCCAACCGGGACGGCAAGCAAAAGCACAGGGATTATTGTTGTT
>JABGPV010000589.1 GCA_018644785.1 Deltaproteobacteria bacterium
AATTGGCTACACGTCATAAAGACGGACTGACCTCGATTGTTGAAGAACAATCGCTTCGTTACAAACGATGCTTGACAGGGCTGCAAACACCCCCCGAAGCCCTGGCAGCTATTGAAAGTCGGGCAAAACGGTTATAAGACGGTATTCGGAAACAGGATATGAAAAACCACACATTGGACATCCGGGAAGATCTCGATCGCATTGACAGCCTGCTGGAACAGGAATCCCTCTTTTCCCTGACGGGGCGGGAACGACAAACCTTGAGGGAACAATCCAAAGGTCTAAGGGAAAAATTCGCAAATATCGAGGGTCGGTTCCTCACTGTGGGGTTCCTGGGAGGTACGGGAGTGGGCAAATCCTCTCTCTTAAACGCCCTTGCCCGCGAAAACATTGCCTCCAGCAGCTACCGACGTCCCCATACCGAACGTGTCCTCATCTACCGCCACGTTGAGGCGGACCCGCTCCCCAAGGCCGAACTTGACCACATTCCCTGGCAGGAAGCGACGCACCGGGCCGATCCCATCAAGGCGCTCCTTCTCTGTGATCTGCCCGATTTTGACAGCATTCTGCTGGAACATCGGGACTACGTTATGGCCTTCCTGGAACATCTTGACCTGCTGGTGTGGGTCACATCCCCTGAAAAATATGCGGACGCTGATTTTTATGACTTTTTGGAAACAACGCCCAAGGCCCGCCAATATTTCACCTTTGTTCTCAACAAGGTGGATTTGCTTCTGGCGCCCAGGGACGATAATGACGCTCCCGACCGGATCGCGCGGGTTTTGAAAGGCTTCAGGGATCATCTGGAAAAAAAGGGCATGGAAGATCCCCTGATTTTCGCCCTGTCGGCCGAAGATGCCGGGCATTCGGATCAAACAGCCTCCTGGAACCAGTTTCACCTCTTTCGCCGCCATCTTCTCGATCAGCGGAACATCAAGACCATCACAGCCATCAAAGCGGCCAATCTGGAAGTGGAAGTGCGAAACCTTTTGACTCCCCTTGAAAGGGAGCGCGATAATCTGGAGAGTATCCATCACATTCTCCGGGAAACCATTGACCTTGTAAAGGAAAAGCGTCTGGAATGGGATCGCCTGGGCCGCCAAACCCTACTGGCTT
>JABGPV010000059.1 GCA_018644785.1 Deltaproteobacteria bacterium
TTCTGCATGATTATGCGGTCCCCCGTTACGCATCAATGCGGCTGGCAGGGTTACAGGAACGAGAGTTGCTTTACCGCCATCTGATCTGGCCAGCTTTCCATGCCAATAGGACATCGCGTGGTAGGATAGATTGTATCGTCTGCAATATTCGGCACGGCTCAGGCCGCTCTTTTCAGCGGCATTGACATGGGCCTGCCAGCGTCGTTGGTGGCTGGTTTGATGGTCTTCGCGGATTCGCTTGGTCATGGGCATCCTCCTCAGGATTAAAAAGGTTGCCCGATTATGACACGCCTCGCAGGCGGGGAAAAGAAGCGGTTATTTTGGCGCTTACTTATCTGTTATCTTTGGACGGAACTGGCTACTTTTTCTCAAAGAAGATTTTCTCTGATAATTGTCTGGAAAAGTAAACAAGAAGACCGGCGAAATTACCTATTACCAACAGATGCTGGGGGCGGCAATTGTTCATCCCGGATTTAAAGAGGTAATTCCGTTAGCCCCGGAGTTCATAATCAAACAAGACAGCCAAAACAAGAACGATTGTGAGCGTAATGCTGCGAAACGTTTCTTCGGGAAGTTAAGAGAGGATCACCCGCATCTACCCATTATAATAACCGAAGATGCGTTAAGCTCGAATGCTCCACATATAAGGGAGGCGGAAAAATACAATCTTCATTACATTCTGGGTGTCAAAAAGGGCGATCATCCGTTCCTATTCAAAAAAGTGGAAAAAGCGCAAAAGAATGGCGAAACCCTTCAAATTTATTTGGTCGACAAAAATGATCCCCAAAAAACGCATCGTTTCCTTTTTCTCAACCAAGTCCCGCTGAATGAATCAAATCAGGATTTCTTGATTAACTTCCTGGAATACTGGGAAATCACCCCCGAAAAAACACAGCATTTCACTTGGGTTACTGATTTTACCATAACAAATGACAATGTTTATGAACTTATGCGAGGCGGTCGTGCACGCTGGAAAATTGAAAATGAGACATTTAATACTCTCAAAAACCAGGGCTACAATTTCGGACATAACTACGGGCTTGGGAAAAAAATCTGAGCGTAGTCTTTGTGATGCTCATGATGCTGGCATTTTTAGTTGACCAAACACAGCAGCTCTGCTGCCCCCTATTTCGCGCTACATGGCATAAACTCGGTAGCAAAAGAGAACTGTGGGATCGTATGCGATCCCTGTTTAGAGATTTTGCATTCAAATCGATGAGGATGCTTTACGAAGCCCTCTTTTACGGGATAAAATTCCAACCGCCGATTATTTTATATGATGGCGAGTGATTTCCATATGCATGGACCAAATACACAAAAACGTCAATTCCAGAAAAATTTGCATTTGCCAATAAGTGACAACTGTGCGGTAAATCATTTGGATTTGGCTTATGTCTTGTTTTCGGCCTCCGTTTCTTCAGGATTTGATTGGCCAAACAAAGAATTTCGGGTAATTTTCAGCAACGTTTTCTGAAGACGGCACTCATTTTTTCTAAATGTCAAAAAATAGGCTCAGTAACAAGATGAGCGGGAATTTCTGGTTTCGCAGAGTTCCAGAAAACGGAGCAGCCAGTTGGATCCATTTACAGATAATATTGTTGCCTGGCTTGAAGAGGATATAGCCTATTCGGCTACATGGATTTATGATCGACTCACCAACATGGGCTTCAGAGGCAGTTATGAAATCGTCAAGCGACAGGTACGCCTTTTGAAGGCTGAACGTCAAAAGGTGGCCTATATGCGCTTTGAGACCGAACCGGGTTACCAGGCCCAGGTGGATTTTGGTGAATTTCAGGTTGAGCATGCCAACGGTCATGTTCAGAAGCTGTACCTCTTTTCCATAATTTTGGGTTACTCGCGAAAAATGTATGTCGAGTTGATCGAGCGCTGCGATTTGCCCACTTTTCTCGATTGCCACATTCGCGCCTTTGATTATTTTGGTGGCGTACCCGAACAGATCCTCTATGATCGGATGAAAAATGTTTTTATCAGAGAATTGGCGGGCAGAAAAATGTTCAACGATACTCTTTTGGGATTTGCCTTGCATTACGGCTTTAAACCCGAAGTCGCTCCGGCTTATGCCGCCTGGGTAAAGGGCAAAGTCGAACGGCCCTACTCATTCATCCGAGAAGGCTTCTGGCGCGGCTACAGCTACGTTTGCTTGGAAACGGCCAATCGTGATTTACTTTCGTGGCTGAAAAGAAAAGATGAACGGGTCCATGGGACGGTTCGTGAGGTGGTTAGCAAGCGGTTTACGCGAGAAATGCCTCATTTAAATCCGTTGCCGCGGAAACCCTTCGATACCTCCTACCGGATTTATCGAAAGGTTTATAAGGATTGTACGGTTCACTTCGAAAGTAACAGTTTTGTGGTGCCTCATCGGTTGGTTGGCAAGCAGGTTGTGTTGCGGGTGAAAGATCATAAGATGCGTATCTTTGATGACAACCGGCTGGTTGTGGCCTACAAAATCCCCGCCGATAGGGGTAATCTGGTTCAGGATAAGCGTTTTTATGAGGCCTTGAAAAAGGACCGTGAAATGAATGCCCGAAAATATGCACAGGGCCGTCGAAGTAAAGGCCGGGCCAAACGAACCATCAGTCCTCTTAAACCCATCTACGAAATGGATGTGCAGATCCGTCCTCTGACAGATTACGACAGTCTTTTCAAGGAGGCGCGGATATGAGCGACACCCTGGTACTTGAGCGTATTGACATGAATTTATCTCGACTGCGGCTGCCGTGTATCAGAGAGATCTTGCAGCAGGTAACCCAATCCTGTGAAAAACAAGGCAAAAGCTATCTATCGTTTTTAGATGAACTCCTGGAAGAAGAGGTCGCACAAAAAGAGCAGCGCCGGATTGAAACGGCCCTTAAAATCTCCGGACTTCCCTTCCTCAAAAGTATCGATGAGTTCGACTTTGTCTTCCATCCCAAACTGGATCGTCAGCAGGTTATGTCATTATTCGACCTTACTTTTATCCGGCAAAATGGGAATGTGATCTTTCTCGGACCGCCCGGAGTGGGCAAAACCCACCTGGCAGTCTCTCTAGCGCTAAAGGCATGTCAGGCCGGGCTGAGCATCTATTTTACGACTATGGATGACTTGATTGTCAAACTTAAAAAAGATCAGGAGGCCGGTCGCACGGGTAAACGGTGAAGCTACTATAAATCATCTTTGGTGATTGTCGATGAAGTCGGCTATACCCCATTGACCGTGAAGAACGTAATCTGTTCTTTCGGTTCATCGCCGTCAGGTACGAAAAAGCAAGTACAATAATCACTTCAAACAAAGCCTTTTCTGATTGGGCGGAACTGTTCCACGATCCTGTAATCGTTTCTGCATTCTTGGACCGGCTGCTACACCATAGCGCGGTGATCAATATCAGAGGAAACAGCTATCGTTTGAAGGGAAAACTCGCCGAAAAGGAGGTGGAAGAATTTAATAAAGTGAATGGGTGTGGCTCAAATTTAACGACCGAAAATGGCTCAATTTTAAACGACCGTTGACAAAGCCCAAGTGGCGGTTGTAGGCCTGAGAGAAATCAGGCGGTGGTTTTTTGAGCATCGGTAAGGAGGTGAACCATGCCGAGAATAGCAAGGCTGATCGTGAAGGAAGAAGAAGCAGTCTATCACGTTATATCGAGTTGAAGGTCAAAAACTATCTATTTCTTCAGTTCTTCTTTAATCGCAAGCCCGATCTTTTCCAGGATATAAGGCTTCTTTATATAGTTTCCTGCACCCAACTTCTGGGCCATCTTAAGCTCCTCTGTTTCAGAAAACCCGCTGGCCATGATCGCCTTCTGGCCGGGAGAAATCTTGATGATTTCCTCGTAAGTCTCCCGTCCGTTAATCCCTTTCGGCATGACCATATCCAGGACGATGAGATCAGCTGCGTGTTCCTTCAAATACGCAATGGCTTCCTCACCACTTGAAACCGCCTCAGCATTGTACCCCATCCGGGTCAGCATCCCGCATGCGATCTCACGCTGCCGCTCCTCATCGTCAACCACCAGGATTTTTTCTCCATGCCCTAAATAGTCTTCTAAGGGGACCGCTTCTTTCCCGGTGGCCACCGTCTGTCTCGTAGCCGGAAAGTAGAGCTCAAATACCGTCCCCTTCTGGCTACTCTCTACGTTTATGTACCCCTTATGATCTTGGACCGTATTCCATACGACAGCGAGACCGAGACCTGTTCCACTCCTGCCCATTACCTTCTTGGTATAGAAAGGCTCAAAAATCCTCTCAAGGTCTCCAGGCGTTATGCCGGAGCCATCGTCTGAGACGGTCAACACAGCGTATTCTCCAATACGCACATCCCCATACCCTTTCAGGGGCTCATCCAAATACTGATTTGTTGTGGAGATCGCAACGATACCGGTGTCCTCAATGGCCTCTGAGGCATTGGTGACCAGATTCATCAAGGTCTTTTTGATGTGGATAGGCGAACAACTTATATTCAACTGATCCGGATCAATCTCAGTTTTGAAGGTGATAAACGGGTGTATTGCAGCCAGTTGCTGATGCTCAGCAGAATCCAGGTATCCTTCGATCTGGGAATTCAAGTTGGAGACCTCCTTGCCCATGACAACCCCTCTTGCGACTGTCAGTAAATCCGCCACCACATCGGCAGCCCTCATCCCGGATTCTTGGATTGTTTTTATGGGTCTTCTGAGCGGGCTGTTTTCAGGTAAATCCATCAGGAGTAACTCCGGATAGGAGACGATCCCAGACAGGATGTTATTTAAGTCATGGGCAACGCCGCCTGCCATAAGGCCAATGGCTTCCATCTTTTGAGCCCGTTGGAGTTGGTCTTGGAGCTTTAATCGCTCCTCTTCAACCTGCACCCTTTCAGTGATGTCTGTTGAAACAACCGTTACCGCTTCCGTCCTACCGTCCGGTCCGATGACAGGGCTGAGAGTCCGAAGGAAATGCTTACCGTCCCTGTAGCTTTCATGTTCATACTGCTGTGGCGCATCGCTCGCGAATACCTCCTCAACTTTCTTGAAAAATTCCTGTGTATCACTCGCCGAATGGAATTCTCGGTAGGTTTTTCCCGTAACATTATCTTCAGGCACGTTAAGCCTTGACAGATACCGTTTGTTCACAAAAAGATAGGTGCAGTTCCCGTTCACCACGTAAATGGAATCCTGGGTGGACTCAACGAGGGAACGGTATTTCTCCTCGCTCTCCCGCAATGCATCTTCTGTCCGCTTGCGCTCGGCTATTTCATGTTTCAGAAAGATATTGGCTTTTGAAAGCTCAGAAGTCCGTTCCTCAACTCGCTCTTCTAATTCTTCCCTGCCTTTTTGCAGTGCTTCCTCTGCTCGCTTGCGCTCGACGATGACCTTTGATAGATCTTCGGTCTCTCTTAAACGTGTGTCTCCAGCTTCTTTAGCAAGCCGTTTAAAATAAGCGATCTCTTTTCTCGCTTTTTCCAAGAGAGGTTCTAATTTTATTTTATCTTCCATCTCCCTAACTTTCTGTTAAAACCAATAAAACTCCCGTCCAATCAAGCCCTCTGCTTTTTCCAAGTAGCGGCGCTATTTCAACTCCAGAATAAAAACCAAGTAAAGGGATGTTATATTTATTAAAAACTTGTTGAACTTCAGCAGCTTCTTCAGTTAGAGTATCAGAGAAGGCTGCTGTTCTGCCTGCGCAATCAATATATAGGCCAAAACCAGGTTTTCTACCATCTGCTTTTATTTGCTCTATCAAACCGATTGCATTTCTCTTTGCGGACTCTATCATTTTATTTGTATCTCTAAGCATAAACTGTATTTCTGTACCTTCCTCAAGATCTGGTTCAAAAATAACAATCCCATTGTCATCAGGCAAAACACCCGCAATCAGTCTATTGATATATTCATCTTCTTTAAAGTCCGCATATTTATCTCCAATGTTTACACCTATTGTGAGGCGTTTGACAGGAGTCTGCTTTCGCCAGTCAGGGCTGGCGTATATATTATCAATCATCTCAACAATTGGTTTACCATCTACCTCATAAATGATAGGCCCTTCAACCCTTGTGATGGTATGGTAAATACCATCTTTGGGAGTGCAACCATGCATAATTCGGGAGTAGAGTTCAATATCTCCAGCTAATAGAGCGCCAACAACACTTTGCTTTTCAACATAAGAGCCGCAAAACTGGTTTGTGGGGCTAAAATCAAAATCTCCCACTAAACCCGCACCAACAATGGGTATATTTGATTTTAGTGTCTCTTCTAACCCCTTAATTAAAGGTGGTGATGCATTCATAACAGGCGGTGTCGTTTCTGTTGGCGGAATCTTTACTGAATCGTAGAACATGAACAAAACCTTATCCGCCACTCCGGTCGATAACTTTTCTATTATTTTTTCGCCAGCCAGTCTTTCATTCTTATCCAACTCACCTTCTGAGGCAACTTCACATTGGATTCCATCTAACTGTAAAATAGCAGCGCCTGCAGGATAGCCTTCATATGATAAGTGATCATTGGTGATTAAACCTACAGCTGACCCTCCAATTATTGGTACTTTATTTCCTACAACAGATTGCAATCCTCTAAAAAATTCAACGTGATCAAGTTGTCCACTGCAAAAAGCAAACATAAGGCCAGGGTTTTCTATGTTGCCCATTTCTATTGCCTTTTCACTTACTTTTCTGCCTGATGAGGCAGCCTCCTTCTCGTTACAATATCCAATTCCGATTTTCATTTTGACTCTCCCTAAGATTTGAATACATGCTTTCAAACGCAAAGGATCCCTTTTCTAAATCATTAACTCTCTGTTCCAATTCTTCATAAGCCGGTTCTTCTGCCATTGGAAAATCCCTTTATGACGCCGTAATTAAGGGGTCGGAAATTTACAGGGTGGCGGAGATCACTACCTTTTGAATCTGGCTGGTGCCCTCGTATATCTGGGTGATCTTGGCATCGCGCATCATTCGCTCCACCGGGTATTCCTTGACGTAGCCATAACCGCCCAACAGCTGGACCGCATCGGTCGTGACCTTCATGGCGGTCTCCCCGGCGAAGAGTTTCGCCATGGCCGACTGCCGAACCGCATCTTTTGGGACGCGGTCCAGGTTCTTGGGGAATTTTTCGAAAACACTGGCGGCTTTGTAGGTGAGCTGTCGGGCGGCTTCCACCTGGGTGGTCATATCGGCCATCATCCACTGAAGCCCCTGAAAAGAGAAGATGGGTTTACCGAACTGGGTGCGTTCCTTGGTGTAGTTAACGGCGTAGTCCAAAGCGCCCTGAGCAATGCCCACGGCCTGGGCGGCCACCGGGATACGGGTGAGATCCAGGGTTTTCATGAGAATGGGAAAGCCCAAAGCTTCACCGCCCAGAATGTTTCTGGCCGGCACCCGCACATCCTCCAGGATGATTTCCACGGTGGAAGATCCCCGAATGCCCATTTTGTCTTCATGTTTGCCGATGCTGAAACCGGGCGTGCCTTTATCCACGATAAATATACTGGTGCCTTTGGGACCCGCCACGGAAGGATCGGTCCTGGCTGCGATGCACACCACGTCCGCCACGTCCGCATGGGAGATGAATGTTTTGGTTCCGTTAATGATATAGTCGTCGCCGTCTTTGACCGCCTTGGTTTTGAGACCGGACACATCGGAACCGGCATTGGGTTCCGTGAGGCCGAAGGCGATGAGGTTTTCACCCGTTGCCAGCTTCGGGAAATATCGCTCCTTCTGCGCGTCGCTGCCGGCCAGCATAATGGGGGTGGTGCCCAGTTCGTGGACCAGGAGGACCACGGAGGTGGAAGCGCAGACTTTGGCGATTTCTTCGATGATCAGGCAGAGGGAAAAAAGCCCCATCTCGGATCCGCCGAATTTTTCCGGATAGTCAGCGCCGAAAAGTGCGTTTTCCCTAAGCAGTTCCACCATGTCCCAGGGGAATTCGGCTTTCTCATCCCTTTCCGCGGCACCGGGGGCAATCTGTTCTTTGGCCATGCGGGCAACGGTTTCCTTGAGCATTTCCTGTTCTTCTGTTAGGTCGTATGACATGGGTTTCTCCTTGATGATTTAAGAATTATGCCAAGCGTTGATGCTTCATTTGATACCATTGCGGTTCAGGGAAAGTCAATGCCCGTTAAATACCGCAATCGGTTGACACGAAGCCATTTCTATTCTATGTTCCCCTTGATTGCTAAATGAGGCATCATTCATTATTACATATTCGACCAAGGAACCCAAATGCTAAAATTTATCGAGGAAAGTCCGCTTTACCGAATCGCCAATGCGCGCAGTATGGCCTTTTTCGGAGCATCCAACAGTGTTACTTCCATGGGAACCCATCTGCTGTCGGCGGCTCTGGCCGGCGGTTTTAAAGGCACCGTTTACCCGGTCCATCGCAAGGAAGAAAACGTTCAAAATCTAACGGCCTACCGACGGGTGGAAGACCTGCCTGAAGTCCCTGATCTGGCGGTCATCGTGCTGCCCACCCATGTTGTCAATGAAACCCTTGAAGCCTGCGGAAAAAAGGGCATTCGGCAAGCGGTGGTGGTTTCGGGAGGATTCAAAGAAGTGGGGGGCGGCGGCGCTGAGCTGGAGGCGGAGTTTAAGAAGATTGCGGGTGCCCATGATATGAAAATTCTGGGGCCTAACTGTCTGGGAGTGGCCAATCCCCACCACAACCTCAACACCACTTTTATTCCCAATGAGGGCCCCCCCGGGTTTGTGGGGCTGGCATCCCAGAGCGGGAGTTTCGTGACCCAGATGTTCGAATATCTTTCAGGCTTCGGTCTCGGGTTCAGCACCGCCTTCAGCGTGGGCAACGAAGCGGTTCTGGATATTGTCGACTGTCTTGAGTATCTGGGTGCATGCCCCCATACCCAAGTGATCGCCCTGTATGTGGAGGGTATTCGAAGAGGGCGTGCTTTTATTGAGGCGGCCCGGGCCATTGTCCCCCACAAGCCCATTGTGGCCGTTTATGTGGGAGGATCAAAGGCCGGAAAAGCGGCCGGTTTTTCCCACACCGGCGCCATGGCAGGCCCGGATGAACTCTACGATGGCATGTTTCGGCAGGCGGGCATCATACGGGCCAGGTCCGTGGTGGAGCTGTTTGATTTCTGCTGGGTACTGGGTGCCCTGCCCATACCTGAGGGCAACAGGGTCGTGATACAGACACACTCGGGTGGGCCCGGTGCCGCGGCCGCGGATGCCTGTGGAAGGGCGGGTCTGACCCTTTCCACCTTGTCCGAAAAAACACTGGAGAAATTGGCCCCCTTTGTTCCTTCTACGGGGAGCGTCGGCAATCCCGTGGATCTGACCTTTAGTAAGGATCACGCCGCGTTTTATTCGGATATCCCCGGCATTTTACTGGCAGAGGAGAATGCGGACATTCTCATGGTTTACCTGCTCAGTCCGCAACCCGTGGTGGAAAGGGTGTTGAAAGGGATGGGGATTCCTGAGGAGGCGGTTCCGGCGCAGAGCCGGAAAATCATTAAAAGTAATGCTGAACAGCTTTCACAGCATGTAAAAAAGCAGAAAAAGCCGTTTATCGGTTACTCATTTCATCGTCCGGATGCGACCCTCATGCGTGAAGTTATCGCAAACGGTATGCCGGTATTGCAGGGGGCTGAGAGGGCGGCTCGGGCAGTGGCCGCGTTGGTAGCTTATGCCGGGGTGAGGGAGAGGAAAAAGTGAACCCCCGTTATCTAGTGTCCGTCCACGAATGAGAAAATTTGTTCGAGTTCAAGGAGGGCGATAATTGTAACCGCAGGAATACATTTAAGATATTTCGAGGATTACAATTTGAGCCTGACACCGAAATCGGGCAAATTGGCCATTTGTGGATGGGCACTATCTATTCTTTCCAGCCGTGGAGGCCGATCAGGTTGACAAAGCGGCAGCCGCCCAGGTTTTCCTGGAGATACTTTCCGTTTTTATTCGTGATTCGTTTGAGCTCCTGGCTGATTCTGTCCCCGATGGGGATCACGAGCCTTCCCCCTTCAGCCAGTTGATCCAGGAGCGGTTCAGGGATCCGGGGGGCGCCTGCGGTTACCATGATGGCATCATAGGGGGCGAACTCCTGCCATCCCAGTGTGCCGTCGTACGCTTTGAAGAGCACATTGTTGCACTCCAGCTCCGCAAGAATGGTCCTGGCCTTGACCATGAGCACCCGGATCCTTTCAACGGTGTAAACCTTTTGGGACAGTTGTGCCAGAATCGCTGTCTGGTATCCGCTGCCCGTACCGATTTCAAGCACCTTTTCACTTCCCGTGAGCGCCAGGGCTTCTGTCATGAGGGCGACCATATAGGGTTGGGAGATGGTCTGTTTATGGCCGATGGGCAATGGGTGGTCGTTATAGGCTTCCCCTGTAAGGGCTTCTTCCACAAACCGGTCTCTCGGGATTTTCCCCATGGCATCAAGTACCAGCGGGTCCTCGATGCCGCGCGAAATCAACTGACCTCTGACCATTTTTTCTCTGGCCAGCCGATAATCAGGGTTAAGGTTCATGGTGCTCTCTCTTTTCAGGTATCAAAATTATCTCGGGATGCTAGCATAAAACGAATTCCATTGTAAAATGCTTTTGAAACGAAAGCCCCAAGAGCATGTTGACAACCCTTTTTTAAGGTGATACTTTCCAAACGCTTCAAAAAGACTTTCATGTCGGTGAATTATAAGAGAAAGTGAGGAATTTCATGAACTTTCAGGAACTGATAACGGCCCTGCAGCAATACTGGGCCGACTATGGGTGTATTATTCAGCAACCCTATGACCTTGAGGTTGGCGCAGGGACCTTCAACCCGGCTACGCTTTTGCGGGTGCTGGGACCTGAACCATGGTCTGTTGCCTATGTGGAGCCTTCACGCAGGCCCACGGACGGCCGATATGGGGAAAACCCCAACCGTCTGGGACATTATTACCAATACCAGGTGATCATCAAACCGTCTCCCATCGACATCCAGGAGGTTTATCTGGGAAGCCTCAAGAGCCTGGGTATCGATCCATTTGAGCACGATATTCGTTTTGTGGAAGACGATTGGGAATCTCCCACTCTCGGTGCGTGGGGGCTCGGTTGGGAAGTGTGGTTAGACGGCATGGAAATCTCGCAATTTACCTATTTTCAGCAGGCCGGCAGTATCCGATTGGACCCCATCAGTGTGGAAGTGACCTACGGCCTTGAAAGAATTGCCATGTATATGCAGGAAAAGGAAAGCGTCTATGATCTCATGTGGAATGATCATTTGACCTACGGGGACGTCCATCAGAAAGGCGAATGGGAACTTTCCGTGTACAATTTTGAAATGGCGGATGTGGATATGCTGCTGGATATGTTCCACAAGTATGAGCAGGAGGGTTTGCGGGTCGGGGGTGCCGGTCTGGTGTTGCCCGCCTATGATTACTGCCTTAAATGTTCACACACGTTTAATCTGCTGGATGCCCGGGGCGCCATCAGTGTGACGGAGCGGACCCGGTATATCGATCGCATCAGGCATCTGGCGCGCCTCTGTTCAAAGAACTATCTGGCCCAGCGCGAGGAAATGGGATATCCCCTCAACAATAAGTAGAATAATAATAACGGATGACAATTATGATGGCAGAATTGCTTTTGGAGATCGGTACCGAGGAAATTCCAGCGGGTTATCTGGAAAGCGGTTTAAAAGAATTAAAAAGACTGGCCGGGGAATGCCTCAAAGAAAACCGAATTGATTTAGCGGGCGGTCTTGAGGTTTACGGTACGCCCAGGCGCCTGGTTTTGATGGGTAAGGGTGTTTCTAAGAAACAGAAAGATCTGATTCAGGAAGTGACCGGCCCGCCCAGAAAAGTGGCTTATGACAAAAGCGGTGTTCCCACCAAGGCGGCCGAAGGCTTTGCCAGAAAACAGGGGGTATCCGTTGAGGAACTGCAAACCATTGAAACCCCCAAGGGGGAATATCTCTTTGTGAAACAGGAGATTCCAGGGAAGCCGACCCTTGAGATCCTATCGGAGTATTTGCCCGGTATCATCGGGGAAATCCCCTGGCCCAAATCCATGCGGTGGGGGGAGGTTGGTTTTCCTTTCGTACGTCCCGTACACTGGATTCTGTGTCTTTTGGGTGGCCGCGTTGTCCCTTTTGAAGCGGCCGGCGTTCAAAGCGGCAGCACCACCCGTGGGCATCGGTTCATGGGGCCGGAAGAAGTGAATGTCTCAAATATTGCCGATTTTCTGAAGGCGATGGAAAGCGCATTTGTGGTTCTTGATCCCCTGGAAAGGCAACGGGTCGTGGCGAAAGCGGCGCAGGAAGTGGCTGCGAGTATGGGAGGCGTTCCGGCGGATGATCCGGAACTGGTTCAAACGGTGGCCAATTTGACCGAATATCCCACGGCGGTCTGTGGCGGTTTTGAACGGAGATTTCTGGATCTGCCCGATGCGGTGTTGATCACCGCCATGCGGGAGCATCAGAAATACTTTGCGGTATACGACGAAAAAGGGGCACTGATGCCCAATTTCGTGGCCGTCAACAACACGAAAACCCGGGATGAATCAGTAGTGTGCCGGGGGCATGAACGGGTCCTTCGGGCCCGGCTTTCCGATGCGGATTTTTTCTTGAAGGAGGACCGAAAACGGCCGCTTCTGGATCGGCTGGAGGACCTGAAACAGGTGATTTATCAGGCCCAACTGGGGACAAGCTATGCCAAAGTAATGCGGGTTGAGACCCTTGCCGAACATATTGCAGGCCAGGCGCTGCCGGAACAGGTTGATCGCGCCAAGCTTGCGGCGCGTCTGGCCAAATGCGATCTGGTGACCCATATGGTCATTGAATTTCCATCCCTTCAAGGGGCTGTGGGAAAAGCATATGCGGCGCTTGAAGGATATGAAGACGATATTTGTGCGGGAATCCATGAGCACTATCTTCCCCTGAAAGCGGGTGGCGCGCTTCCCCAGTCCAGAATCGGCGCCGTCGTGGGAATGGCGGACCGGTTGGACACCATTTCCGGGTGTTTTGCCGTCGGTCTCGAACCGACCGGAAAAGCCGATCCTTTTGCCCTTCGAAGGCATGCCCTGGCCATTATCCGGATCATGGAGGATACCGGCTGGGATTTGTCTTTCAGGCAGCTTGTGGAAAAAGCCCTCTCCCTTCTGGCCGGTGAAATCGAATTCGATTTTGACGCAACGTTTGCGCGGGTGCTCGATTTTATTCGGGAGCGTTACAAGAATATGATGTTAAGGTCGGATTTTGCATCAGATCTGGTGGAAGCGGCCATCTGTGGTCCGTTTGACTGCATTTTGTCCCTTCGACCGAAAATGGCGCAGCTCAAGGAATTCACCTTGTCGTCCGATGAATTTACGCCGCTGGCCCTGACCTTTAAGCGGGTGAACAATATCATCAAGAAGCAACCCAAGGTGTTTGCGGTGAACCCGGAGCTGTTCAAAGAAGACGCTGAAAAAGATTTGTGGGGAACGTATCAGGCCCTTAAGGATGATGTTGCGGCATGCATAAGAAAGAGCGCTTTTCTGGAAGCGCTGGGGATTATGACAAGGCTCAGGACACCTGTGGATCAGTTGTTTGATAATGTTGAGATTTTAACAGGTGATGATACGCTTCGTGAAAACCGGGTGGGCTTGTTGCAACTGATTTCAAGTTTTGTGTTGACCATCGCCGATTTTTCCAAATTTTCAATATGACCGTGAGACCACTCAAAGAAAAAAGAAAAATATACAAAGCAGCTGTTGTCGTCACCTCTCTGTACCTGTCTGCCTTTATGGTATCACTCGCGGTCATGTTTATGACGAAGGATGATGCCGCCATGTCCGGGATTTTCCTGGTTCTCGTAACCCTGCCGTGGTCTTTGCTATTGTCATGGATTCAAGAGGCATTGCATTCCAATTCCATAACGATTACAACCTTGCTTCTGGTGGCCGGCGGTTTGATGAACAGTATCATCCTTTACAAAGTTATCTCATTTTTAACGGGTAAGTTTAAATAGTGATCTCGTACATATTCAAGATCTGAACCCATTTCAAACGCCAGGGGCGAAGGTGGAGGGATGGGGATTTTCAATTCAGGGGTTTCCTGATCAGGATGTAAAGCTCCCCTTCATGCTTTAAATGCCCTGCCACTGTTTCGGCGTAGGGGCCGTTTCCCCAGAAAATGTCGGCCCTTCCCGGTCCTTTTATGGCGCCCCCGGTATCCTGGTTCACGACAAAACGGGAAAACCCGTGCCACCCTGTGATGTCACCTTTGGGGTTTAAGGTTGGTTTCCGGCACGAGATAAAGGCTAGGGCCCCCTTGGGAAAACGTTTCGAATCGAGTGCCAGGGATCTGCCCGGGGTCAGCGGAACACCGATATTGCCAACGGGTCCGGTTTTAAGGGGCCTGAAGAATATGTAGGAAGGGTTATGGTTCAGGATCCTTTCGACAGCCTCGGGGTGCTCCGAGAGATACCGCCTGATGGCCTGCATGGACATTTCTTCCCTCGTGAGGAGCCCCTCATCCAGCATGTAACGGCCGATGCTTTGATAGCTGCGTCCATTGGAGGTGCTGTAGCCCGCATTAAGGGTCCCTCCCTCCTTAAGGAGGAGTCGGCCTGATCCCTGGATGTGAAGAAACGCCGCGTCCACAGGGCTTTTCAGCCAGGCCAGTTCAAGGTTTTTTCCGCTGAGTGCCCCCGCCTCTATTTCTTTTCGGGAATAGTAGGGCAAGAATCGCTTTCCCTCAATCCTGCCGGTGATTTTCCGGCCCTTTAGGTCCTTCTTGAATAGAGAAAGGTCCGCTGTTATCAGGTTTTCCGGCTTTTTGTAGAGAGGATATCTGAAGGCTTCATCAGGTGTCAGACTGGCTTCGTAGAGGGGTTCAAAATATCCGGTGAAGAGGACCCGGTCGTCTCCATTATGTCCGGTGGCACGATAAACCATAAAGTTTTCTCTGATGGCTTTGTCCAACCGCCCTGGGCTTGGTTTTTCCCTGATGAGATTCAGGAAAGCCTCCTGGCTTTCTTTGACCTGGCGACAGGTAAACGTGTGAGGGCCATAATGGAACTGACTTTCAGGATCCAGTTTATTCAAATAGCCCATGTTTTTTTCTAGAGCGGATATCAATGATTCCCAATCCATGTCATCGTTGAATCCGGGATAAAAAACATTCACCGGTTCCAACGTTTCCACATATATTCGGGTTTCTTTTTTGATTGCCGGGCGGCAGGCGAAAAAGGTCAAAAAAACCATCAGCAGAAAAAACTTAAAATAAACGGGTTTCTGATCGCGCATACTTGCCTCTGAAAGGTAGAATTATATTTTTTATATTATAGACGTCATATTATAAACGGTTATTTTTTTCAAGTAAGGGACCGCCTTGGATTCATTCCGACCAAAGGAAACAATGAAGATCCATTTCAGAATGAATCAGCCTGAGAATGTGGTTTTTTTGCCACAGTCGATTCCCCGTGGTGACCGGCATTAAAATAGAGACCTCAACCATGTTCATTAACAAACCGTTTAAAATCAGTCATATAAATGATAGGCAGTTTCTTCAGGAGGATCTATTTTGTTTATGGCATGATATTTGCTGATAACATCTGGCGTGATGTAAAAAAGGTGAGCGGAGAGTTCTACCTTTGAGAAGGAGAAACCTGTGGATTATAAACAGCGCACATTGAAGGACGATGTTGGTTGTACCGGATTGGGCCTTCATTCAGGTGAAAAGATAAACATTAATATCAAGCCTGCCCCGTGCGGTACGGGGGTACGGTTTGTGAGAACCGATCTATCTGAACATTCGGCAATCGATGCCCGTTTTGACAACGTATTTGATACGACCCTGGCCACAAGTATCGGTTCCAATGGGTGTCGCGTATCGACCATTGAACATCTGATGGCCGCATTTTACGGTTTGGGTATTGATAACGCTCAAGTGGAACTGGATGGACCTGAAGTGCCCATCATGGACGGCAGTTCAGCCCCCTTTGTTTATCTCCTCAAGAGCGCAGGTATAGAAGAGCAGCAAGAGCCGAAACGATTTATCGTGGTCAAAAAGACCTTTAAGTTGGATGATGGCGAGCGATCTATTTGTGTATATCCTTCAAAAGAACTCAAGATCAGTTATATGATCGATTTTCAGCACCCGTTACTGAGGAATCAGGAGTACGAATTATGCTTTTCAGGGGGTGATTTTATTCGGGAAATCAGCCGGGCCAGAACATTTGGGTTTCTAAAGGATGTTCAAACCCTGAAAGAAAACGGGCTTGCCAAAGGCGGCTCCCTTGACAATGCCGTTGTCATTGATGATTTCAGAATTCTGAACGAGGATGGCCTTAGATACAAAGATGAGTTTGTCAGGCATAAGATTCTTGATTTTATCGGGGATCTCTCTCTCTCTCAGTCACCCGTCATCGGTCATTTTGTTGTGAAGAAATCCGGCCACTTTTTGAACCAGAAGATGTTAACGAAATTGATGGCATCCAAAAAACACTGGAAAGTGATGACATTTGGTACTCCTGAGGAATGCACCCGAAACAGCCTCAGCATTCCGGCCTTCGGTTTGCCGGAACTTGTCCCCGTATGATTTTTTAAAGCCCAATTGTTTTTTTAGAGAAGACAAACCATTTCAGTATTATCCAGCCGTCTCTTTTCCGTCATAAGTTAAGAGGCGGTTTTTTTGTCATGTAGATGTCCATTGCCACCTCGTATTCCGCTTCAAAGTGCCAAAATAAGAATCGCCGGGGATATCCCTTGCATTTTCCCGTATGCTACCTTATCATTATCCATTAAAATTTTAAAAATTGCAGGCTTATTCAAACGCTTTACCTGTGAATGCTTGCCGTATTTTTTTCCCTATGGAACTCTGGAGATGAAGATTTTTTCAACTTTTAGTCAAGGTCTCAGATTGTCTGTTTTGGCAATGCTTTTTTTGGCCTGTACCGGACCGTTATTGACGTCGCCTGCCATGGCGGAGGATGCCAGGCTTACGGATATTGTGGTGACCAACACCCGTGATCATCTACTGCTTTATTTTACCGTTACGGATTGTTTCCCCGAGGATATGAAAAAAGCCATCGATAACGGTGTTAATACCACCTTCACCTTTTTTGTTAATTTAAATGAGGTTCGAAATTGGTGGTGGGACAATAAAATTGCGGATCTAAAGGTCAGTCATGAGATAAAATACGACAGTTTGAAAAAAGTTTATGAAATAAGGTTGTCCTCGCAGGATGAAAAGGTCGTTCTTGCCAAAGATTTTGACCAGGCCAAGCGATTGATGGCCGAAATCGTGGGGCTGAAAGTAACTGAACTTCGGAATCTGCATCGAGGAACTCGATATCAGATCAATATGATGGCAGAGCTCGACACCATCAAGCTGCCCTTCTATTTCCATTATGTCTTCTTTTTCCTTTCCTTGTGGGATTTTGAGACAGATTGGTATTCGGTGGACTTCAGATACTGAGGTTCTGTGGATATCCGTCCTGCCTGCAACATATGAAGCACCATGGATTTTGCTCGGTAAACCGCCCTCATTTATTAGAGATCGTTTTTCGCCGGAAATTTCTATCCCCTGTTGTGTGCCATGAAAGATTACCTCAAAGCTGAATTAAGTGATCTCAAAAGACGCCGCAAAGAACGTTATGTAATGGCGCTCTTGTGTTTGGTGATCTCGTCTTTGATCTATCTCACCATGCGTGTATTTCATCTTGGACAGGCCCTGCCTTTTTCCAGCAGCATCATCGCTTTTGCGCTTATCAACATCAATGTGATTTTGCTTCTTCTGTTGCTTTTTCTCACGGTAAGGAACCTGGTCAAGCTGTTGTTTGAACGCAAAAAAGGCATCATGGGGGCCAGGCTCAGGACGAAACTGGTGCTGGCTTTTGTGACCCTTTCCCTCTTGCCCGCGACGATTCTTTTTTTTGTTTCGGCACAGTTTATCTCTTCATCCATAGACTATTGGTTTAACCTGCAGATTGAAAGGTCCCTCACATCGTCACTGGAGGTGGGGCAGGACTACTACAACGGCATTACCGATGAAATGCTTTCTTTCGGCAACGTGTTAAGTCGGGTCATTACATACGAAGGCTTCTTAATTCCCGGCAAAAAAGAGGACCTTAAAAGATTCACCGATGAAAAAAGAAAGGAATCCGGGCTGGCATCTTTGAAGGTCTTTTCCAAAGAGTGGGGAATGTTGTCGGTTTCAAGGGATCATCGCATTGATCTTACCTCCTTCAAGGATCCTGCGAAGGGTGTTCTGGATCATACGATTCTGGAAGGGACGGATGGACAATATATACAATCGTCGCCGCACGGCGATCTTGTGGGGGGGGTTGTGCCGATTTTCTCTCGAACCGCTTCCAAGGCCGTGGTAGGTCTGCTGGTCCTGACACGTTTTGTTCCGGGATCTTTTGTGAATCGGCTGCATGCTATTTCAAAAGGCCTTCAGGAATACCGGCAACTCAAAATGTTGAAGACCCCCATCAAGGCCAGTCACATGATTACCCTTTCCATTGTAACCCTGTTGATTGTCTTCACGTCCGTGTGGTTTGGGTTTTATATTTCCAAGGAAGTCACCGTTCCCATAAACGAACTGGCTGAGGCGACCAATCGCATCGCCTCAGGGGATTACGACTTTTTTATTGATCTGGAAACGAAAGATGAGATGGGTCTGCTGGTGAATTCATTTAATCGTATGACCAGGGATTTGAGAACCGGAAAAAACAGACTGGAGTCAGCCAATCAGGAGCTGGTGGCCGGCAATCTGGAATTGGAACAACGCCGGATGTATATGGAGATTGTTCTGAAAAGTGTGGCCGCGGGGGTGGTGTCAGCGGATGCCAGGGGTCGAATTTTGACCATTAACAAATCCGCGGAAAGGATGCTCAACATAAAGGCGAAAAAGATCATTGGGAAGAACTACAAGGAGATCTTGTCCCGCGAAAACAAAAAAATTATTGAAGACTTTATTCGGAATGAGGGGCTGCTTCGAAAAGGGTTTATGAATAAACAGATTCGGATGTCAGCCGGAAATCGGCAGTTGACCCTGCTGGTGAGCCTGAACGTTCTTCAGGATGATCGGGGAAGGTATCTGGGGCTTGTGGCTGTTTTGGAGGATTTAACCGAGATCGAAAAAGCCCAACGGATGGCCGCGTGGCGAGAGGTGGCGAGGCGTATCGCCCATGAAGTCAAGAACCCGTTGACGCCCATTCAGCTTTCAGCCCAACGACTTAAAAAACGCTATGGTGAGAAGTTGGGTGATGAAGATGCAAAAGTATTTCTCGAGTGTACGGGGATGATTATTACCCAGGTGGATGAACTCAAGCGTCTTGTCAATGAATTTTCCAATTTTGCCCGCATGCCCGCAGCAAACCCGGCGCCTTCGAATATCAGTGAAATCCTCGAAGAATCTTTAAGGCTTTACAGGGAAGCGCACAAAGACATTTCCTTTATGTTCAACCGTTCCGGGAAGGCGCCCATCTTCAACCTGGACCGGGAGCAGATAAGGCGTGTTATGATCAACCTGCTGGACAATGCTATCGAGGCCATGGAAGGCAAGGGTGAGGTGGTGATTGACCTGTATTATGACAGTGTCTTGAAAATGGTTCGAATTGAGGTGGCAGATAACGGTCGAGGCATTGATTCCCAGAACAAGGCAAGGTTGTTTGAGCCTTATTTCTCCACCAAAAAGCATGGAACAGGGTTGGGGCTTGCCATCGTCAGCACGATTATTACGGATCATGACGGGTTTATCAGGGTGAAGGACAATCACCCGAAGGGAACGAAATTCGTAATCGAACTGCCAACGCGGACATAGGAGACACAGGGGACGCCCACTGCAACATGATTTTATATCATTTTATATGGACATTCCCGCTGTTTTTTTTGATCATGGCCGCTTCTTTTGCAAGAAGCAAACGCTTAAGGGAGCGGCTTGCCCTGGACCTGCCGAAAGGGTTGCCCAAAAAAGGCAACCTTTGGGTTCACGCCCTTTCGGTGGGGGAAGTGCTTTCGGCCATCCCTTTGTTGGAACAGCTGAAAGTGGCGTTTCCCGAAAAAGACATTGTGCTTTCCGTGACCACCAGAAGCGGTATGGCGTTGGCAATGGAAAAATTTTCAGGCCGGGTGGCGTGTATCATGACACTGCCGTTGGATGCCTGGTGGTGCACAAGACGCGTCATCAACTGCGTGAGGCCGTCGGTTTTCATTCTGGTTGAAACGGATTTGTGGCCCGGATTGCTCAGTTTCTTAAAACAGAAAGGTGTCAGGAGTTTTCTGGTGAACGGCCGGATTTCTCCCCGTACCCTGAAGTCCTACAAAAAGGCGCCGGTTGTGGTGAAGCGGTTGTTCGCTCCTCTAGCGTATTGTCTCATGCAAACGGATCTGGACCGGGACAGGTTGTTGCAGCTGGGGATGGACCGGGAAAAGGTGATCACCACGGGCAATATTAAATTTGATCGCGAAATGTTCACCATGGACGCTCATGAAAATGGGCAATGGTTGGAAACACTCGGGTTGGAACCGGAAATGCAGGT